>DATKZF010000003.1:310775-621551 GCA_035528115.1 Candidatus Bipolaricaulota bacterium
AGGAAGTGGATTTGAATTTTTTTTCAATCGATAAAAGCCGGCTGTAAATTTTTTTCAATTCTTCAAAAGTGAATCTGTCCGCCTGCTGCCAAGTCTTTTTGGCCACGAACGGGTGCAGTTTCAATTCCCTGGCCGCGAATTCCGGCGAACTTGTTCGGCCGCTGTTTTTAACGTCTTTGATCATCAAAATATTTCTGAATTGCCTGACAATCATGGTCAACAAATAAAATTGATTGGCGCCGCTGCCAAGTTGATCGGCCAAGAGCTTGCCGCTTAAAGCTTTATTTTTTACTGAAAGCGCGTCCACGAAATCGAAAATATTGTCGTTGAATTTTCCCTTGACCAAATCCTCGACATCTTTGACTGAAATTTCCCGATTCCGGCAATAGCTCGCCAACTTCTGAATTTCAGCGTCCAGCTGCCACAAATCATTGCCGACCAAAATTGCCAGCCGCTCAGCCGCCGAATTGGCAATGGTCCCGCCGACCGAAGCGACTTGTTTTTTTATCCAATCATTTAGCAAAAAACCTTTGGGGCTGGCAAACGATTTTACTTCCGCCAAAGGCGCCTTAGCGAGCGCTTTGTAAATCTTGCTTCTTTTATCGATTTCGCCTTTTTGGGAAAAAATCACGAAAAATTTTTCCGGCAATTTTTCAACGCTCCCCAAAATCAATTCTTCTATTTTTTTATCTTGTTTTTTCGCGAAAAAATTTTTCAAAATAATCAATTTATTTTGGCCGAAAAGCGAATCGACCTGCAAAGCGTTCTTTAATGTTTGTTCGACATTCCCCTTTTCTTCAAAATCTATTTTTAGAATATTAAAATATCCGTATTTGTCTTCAAACAAGGTTGTCCATTTTTGAATTTGTTTTGAAATCGCCCAGCCGTTTTCGCCTGACCAGACGTAGATTTGTTTTTTATCAACCATAATTAGACAATAACCTTTTGTGGATTCCCGCTTTCGCGGGAATGACTGCCGGGAGCGGAACAATGCCCTTTTTGTCATTCCCGCGAAAGCGGGAATCTCTTGCTGTTGCATTGCTGCTCCCTAATACAACTTCTCCAAATCCCTCCAATTATCCCCGTAATCGGTTTCGACCGTGATCGGCACGCAGGTTTTGTGGATCTTCTCCATTTTTTCATCGATTATTTTCGCCACTTTTTCCAATTCTTTTTCCGGCACTTCGAAAACAAGCTCATCGTGAACTTGAAGCAGCATTTTTGTCTCGGGACTGATTTTTTTCAATTCTTTATAAACTTCAATCATGGCGATCTTTATCAAGTCAGCGGCCGTGCCCTGAATGGGCGTATTGATCGCTTCGCGCTCAGCCGCGGCCTTGATTTGCTGCACGCCCGAATGAATATCCGGGAAATATCTTTTTCTGCCGAACATGGTTTCCGTGTAGCCGTTTTCGCGGGCGAATTCTTTGATGCTTTCCATGTATTCTTGAACACGGCTAAATGACCGGTAATATTTATCGATAAATTCTTTGGCTCTTTGAATGGAAATGCCGGTTCTGGCCGCCAAACCGTACGCGCCCATGCCGTATAAAATGCCGAAATTAATCATCTTGGCTTCGCGGCGCATATCTTTGGTGACGTCTTCGAGCTTGACGCCGTGAATTTTGGCCGCGGTTGCCGTATGAATATCATGTCCGGCTTTGAAAATTTCTATCATGTTCTCGTCTTTGGCGAGACAAGCGACCACTCGAAGCTCTACCTGGGAATAGTCCGAAGAAACCAGTTTGCTTCCGGGCGCGGCAATAAAAGCTTTTCTGATTTTCATGCCGAGCGTCGTTCTTTTCGGAATATTTTGCAAATTCGGATCGGAAGAAGACAGCCGTCCCGTGGCCGTGATCGTTTGATTGAAGCTGGTGTGCACGCGACCGTCCGGCTTGACCAGTCGCGGCAAGGCGTCGATATAAGTGGATTTTAATTTCGTCAATTCGCGATATTCGACTATCAATTCAATGATGGCATGCTTGCCCAAAAGTTTTTCCAGCTCCCCGGCTGCGGTCGAAATGCCGGTCTTGGTTTTTTTCAGTCCTTCGGTCGGCAATTTCAATTTTTCGAAAAAAATCACTTTCAATTGCAACGGCGAATTGATGTTGAATTTTTCACCGGCTTGCTTGTAAATTTTTTTCTCGAGCTCGCCCAGTTTTTCTTCGAATTCTTCAGACAATTTTTTCAAATATTTCAAATCGAGTAAGACGCCGTTTTTCTCCATTTCCGCCAAAACGTAAATCAAAGGCATTTCCATTTTTTCGAGCAAATCAAACAGTCCGTTTTCTTTTAATCTCTTCTCCAAAATTTTGTAAATTCGATAAGAAATATCCGCGTCTTCGCAAGAATATTCCGAGACTTTTTCTTTGGCCACTTCAAATAAAGATTTTTGTTCTTTGCCTTTGCCGATCAGCTCTTCAATGGCAATCATTTGATGCCCCAGCTCGCGAAACGCCAAATCATTCAAATTGTGGCCGCGAGATCCGGGATTTAAAAGATACGACGCGATCATGGTGTCGAAATACAACCCTTTGACTTCAAGACCCGCCGCTTCAATCACTTCAAAATCGAATTTCAGGTTATGGCCGACTTTTTTTATCTCCTGATTTTTGAAAATGGATTTTAATTTTTCAAACCGCTCTTTGTCGTAAATCACGTAATAAGCTTTGCCCTCATGCCAAGAAAAGCTGACTCCCAAAAGTTTATTAAAAAAGGGATCCAAGCCATCGGTTTCGGTGTCAAACGCGAAAATATTTTGTTTTTTCAGATCCGCTAAAAACGACTCGAACTTTTCAGCCGTATCCACCAATCGGTAATCGAGATTTTCTTTGGTTTTGGCAATGACCTTTTCTTCCGTTTGGCCGGCAATCTCTATTTTTTCCAAACGGTTCATCAATGTTTTAAATTGCAATTTTTGAAACAGTTTGCTCACTTTTTCCAAATCAAAAGGTTTGACCTTGGAATCGGACAATTTGAATTTAATCGGCGTGTCTTTGACCAAGGTAACCAATCTTTTACTCTCGAACGCCGCCTTTTTATTTTCTTTCAATAAATTAATCACCCGCGGCTTCAAGTTTTTCGACTTGGCCGTGTCTTTTTCCAATTCATCATATAAATTTTCCAGAGTGTCGAATTTATTCAGTAAATCAATAGCCGTTTTCTCGCCGATGCCCGGCACGCCCGGAATATTGTCCGAGGGGTCGCCGCGCAAAGCTTTGTAATCGATCATCTGTTCCGGACCCAAGCCGTTAAATTTTTCCCTGACTTCTTTTTCATTGTAAGTGATTGTCTCTGAAATTCCCTTATGCAAAGCGTAAACTTTGGTGTTATGGTCAACCAATTGCAAAGCATCCATGTCGCCGGTGACGATTATCGACTCGACATCCGGGTTGTCAATGATTTTTCTATTGACCAAAGTGGCGATGATGTCATCGGCTTCATAACCCTTGAGATCGTAATAAGGAATTTTAAAAACATCCAAAATGTTTTTTACATCATCCAGCTGAGCGTACAATTCATCGGGCTGTTTCACTCTCTGCGCTTTATATTCTTTATACTCAATTTTTCGAAAAGTCGGTTCGCGCCGGTCAAAGGCCACGGCCAAATAATCCGGTTTCAAATCCGGATAAAGTCTCAGCAAAATCGAAGTAAAGCCGTAAGCGGCATTGATCAATTTACCGTCTTCGGTGGTGAGCGGCGGCAAGGCGTGCCAAGCTCGATGCAAGATGGCATTGCCGTCGATAATGACGAATTTTTTCTTTTTTAAAGCCATATGGTCATTTGAATTATAGCGTTTTATGATGAAATTTTCAATGTTAGAGGGCTAATGTTAGGAATTACATCCACCTTTGGCCTTATGCTTGAGAAGATTGTATTTCGTAACACTGTATTGAAAAAGCCCAATGGTCATGACCAAAGGGCTTTCGGGGGCGGGCCAACCTAGTAGTTGCAGAAGTACCCGCCGTCGACCGTGTCAAACACCGCGTTGATGTTGGGGTACGTGGGCAAAACACACATGACTGCGTGTTCCCCTGGCGAAACGCAAGTCATGAATGGGGTCATCCCGGAAACCTCGTCCGGAGTGCCCGGATCGATGTACGCCGTAGGCGGGGGAGCCGACGTATTGCTGGTGATGCTCACCCATACCTTACCGGTCAGCGTCTCGCTGATCGGATCGCTTGACTGGACGTCGAACAACAGCGCTTTGTAATCCACGCAACTCGAATAAAACTCAAACACGTGGATTCCTGGACCAATCGCGATCTGGCAGTTGCCCGGCAATGTGGAGTTGCAGACCACGGTTCCGTCCAACCGCAGGGTAGACGACGGCTGGGAGGTGATCGGTACGGTCAGGTCTTCTGTGGCCGCGGCGAACGTCACGTCGAACGTGTTGTTCGTCGCATCGATGAACTCATCGAGAACGACCGGGACGAATCCCCAACTGTTCACGATGACCTCATGCTGTCCTTCCGGCACCTCCATGGAACATGGCGTGCGGCAGACAGCCGGCTCGTTGTCGATTGACACGACCGCGTCCGTGGGGGTGCTCGTCACCGTCAGGAGAACGGGCAGCATGGCCTCGAGCATGGCGTCCACGACGTAGTCGTTGTCCAAAAATGACTCAACCGTCTCGTCGTAGTACCCGTCGAGATTGAACACGTACGTATGAGCGCACGCGGTCTGCTCAACGGCCAGGCATGGAGTCGCTTCGCAAACAACTTCGCCGCCTTCAGTGACGGTCGCGCCGATCGGCTCGGACGTGAAATCGCCAACCACGGTCAGCGGCACGAGTGTCACGTTGAACGCGAAGCTCGTTTCCGAGACCATGATCAAGATATCCTCCGAGACGAAGCACCCGGTCAAGTCAATGATGTGCACGGTGTGCTGCCCCTCGGTCAGAGAGATCTCTGCCGGCGTATAGTTCGTGACCGTGTCATCATCTACTCGGAAATAGACTCCGATCGGCTCGGACGTGATAGTCACGACCACCACGATCGGCGCAATGTCCGGCTGAACATCGACAGGAACCACGTCCACGGCCATGTCAACCGGCACATCCGGCTGCACGTCAGCCGGCACGTCCTCGGCCACGTCGATTAGCACGTCCGGCTGCACGTCGACCGGCGCGTCCTCGATCACGTCGGGCGTCACCTCCGGCTGAACTTCGGCCAACGCGTCCTCGATCAGATCGACCGGAACGTCCGGCTGAACATCGACCGGAACATCTTCCACCAACTCCGGCGGAACGTCCGGCTGAACTTCGACCGGAATGTCCTCGACCACCTCGAGCGGCACATCCTCCGCCACTTCTACCGGAATGTCCTCGACCAGCTCGGCCGGCACATCCCGCGCGACGTCGAGCGGATGGAGATCTCGCATGGGCCTGCTGTCAGCCTCTGCGTCTTCTTCCATGTCCGGAACGGTGGCGTCCTCCTTGATGTCCGGCAAGCGCGGGATGTCGGTGATGACCTCGAGGAAGTCCCCTCCGAAATCATGAGCCATTGCATCTTCCGTTTCGACCAGGCTCGGGCCGACCGTGGCCTCACTACCGCAAGCGGCGAAGAAAAGGCCGACAAAAACAAAAAGAACAAATTGTCTCGGACTCATGCTGTCATCCTCCTGTTGTTGCGCATGATTGATATATCGATATGTCAAACTGCTGACTTATTATACTAGAACAAAATCGTATTCTTGTCAATTCCCCAAATTATTTCAAAAGCTCTGCCATTTTACAATATGTATGACTGATTGGAAAGTAAAAGTATTACAAAAAAATGTCCCGATCAAGGACACTTTTTCTACCGATTCATGCCATTCTTCGCTTCGCGAAGAATGGGGGCACGGACCCACCTTCGTCAAGACTACGGCAAGCAGGCGGGATTTGCACCCATGCATAGCGGTTTTGTCCCGATAAATAAATAAATTTGGAGGCACGGATGGGAATTGCACCCATGCGTTGCGGTTTTGCAGACCGCTGCCTTACTGCTTGGCTACCGTGCCAACAAATTTATTTATTTATCGAGGATCCTCGAAAATTATAAAAATAAAGGATTTTTAATTTTCGGGACAGACCGCTGCCTTACTAATTGGCTACCGTGCCTTAAAAAGATTAAAAATAAAAAAATATTGAATATCTATTTAATCTTATCATGCAAAAAGCAGGCTGTAAACATAAAAGAAAAGCCCGCGGAAGCGGGCATTTTCTTCATATCGCGTTATATTATAATTACTCAACAACCACTATTTTTACATTTTGCTTACCGAATTGAATGGCATCGCTTCTGTCTTTCATCCAGATATCGACACGGTTGGAATATCGTCTGTTCATACGATCATGAACAACGAATTCTTTATCACCGTATAATTCAGGAATCTTAACCTTGGTGCCAAACGGCAAAAAGTTCGTGGCAATGACGTTTTCCTCGCCCGCGGCGCAAACGTTATAACCGTCGGCCGTAATACAAGGAGAAGCATCGCACTGGTCAACCGTACTGGTATAAGCGGTAGCGGTCGTCCATAATTCGCCCTGCTTGGATTTCGGGTAAATAACCCTCTGTCTGACCAAGGCTTGAGTCTTAATCTTATCCTGTTTTTCCTTATAAGCGATTATATTCTCGGAAATAATATCTTTCTTATTGGCCGAAATCACGGAATTGATATTCCCTGAATTATCGGTTTCTTTAGCCCAACTCGGCAAAGCGATATTGGTCAAAATCAACAAAACCATAACAAATAAGGAGATTTTGCTGATTTTGCGTAATTTTACGCTATTAAATATATTCATATATTATATGTTACTTAAGATTAAATTATAGCACAAATCGTTAAAAATGTCAATACCCCCAAACATACATCCACATACTATCATTTTCGCTTGACAATAGGCAATATTATAAGCTATTATTATTACTACGTTATTCGTAAAACATCTATATAACATTATGTTAAAAATTATCTTGTCGAGAATAGGAAAAAAACATCAACCCTTTTATCGCATAACGGTTCTTGAAAAGAGCAAAGATCCGTGGGGAAATTATCTGGAAAAATTGGGTCATTACAACCCGAGAACAAAAGAAATAAAGTTGAATGCGGAGAGAATCAAGCACTGGATCGCGAACGGAGCCCAACCTTCTGCCACGGTTCACAATTTGCTGGTGAAGAACGAAATCATTTCCGGAAAAAAGGTTTCCGTAACGACAATCAGCAAAAAGCGACAAGCAAAGATGGCCGCAAAAAAAGCTGAAAGCGCGGCCAAAGAAGAAGCTGCCAAACCGGCCGCGGAAATAAAAGAAGAAGCTCCGGCCGTTGAAGATACTCCCAAGGCGGAACAGACTGAAACTGAAAAAAAATAAATTTATCACAAAAAAATCGCCCCTCGACCTAAATCGGGGCGTTTTTTATCTTGACAGAAAACCTGTATTTTGCTATAATGGTTATAGATCCTTAAAAAGGGATTCTTCAGTAAATACCGCTGGTCTGGTCACCAGTAGATATTTCTGACTGAATTAAGAATTAAGCGCGAAAAGAATTTTATGGCAGAAAAATTTGCTGACCAAGAGTTTGTTGAGTACCTTGTAAAGACGATCGTTTCTCATCCCGAAGATGTGCAAGTTGAACGAAAAGTTGATGAAATGGGAGTATTGCTTTCATTGACCATCAACGCGGAAGACATGGGTTACGTCATCGGCAAACAAGGCAAAACAGCGAAGGCCATTAGAACTTTGCTGAAAATCGTCGGAGCGAAAAACAACGCTCGAGTCAACTTAAAAATCATTGAACCGGAAGGCTCGACTCACGTTCGAAGACCGGAACCGGAAAGAGAAGAAGTTGACACCGACGTTGTTGATGATCTCAAGATCTAAACAAATTTGTATACTGCGAAAGCCACGGTAAAACGTGGCTTTTGTAATTTAAAAGGGCTACTGCTGTAAGTAGCCCGCGAGTAAGTTTACTCATTCAAAAAATCGTAAAAGAGCGAAGACGCATGGGAAATCAACCGCAGAATCTCCGTGAAATGCTTGCGCCTGAGTCTGGCGGACGCGCCCGCCACCATGCAATTTCTCCTCTTTAGAGCGGCCAGATCCGCCAAGGCGGCTCTCAAGGGCTCATTCTGCCTAATAATTTCTTTTATCAACATGTACACGGCGTCCGCGCCCGGGTAACGACGCAGGAAATTCTTCTTTCTTGTTCTGCGCGCCAGCTCGAGCGTTGCGCACAACTCAAAGACGCGATGCGCATCGCACATGCCACGGTTGTACAGCTGAAGGACGAACAACTTCACCATCACCCTATTGAAAGTATCCAGCGTCGGTCGTCTGGTCATCTCCTCCTCCTTTAATAAATAAAAAATATCAATTCCGCGCCGCGCTGTCAAACGCGGCTTATTGGCTGATTGACAAAAAAGCGATTTTATGAGACGGTATACCAGGCCAAGCAACAAGGAGGATCGCCATGAAACGGTCAATTTGTCTGGCTCTGTGTCTGTCTCTGTCGGTTTTGGCAAGCTGCGGAGCCAATGCTCCAAACACTTGCCCTGATCAAATCGTCTGGAACGTGCCGTATTCCTTGTGCGGCCAAAGCTGCGCCAAGTCCGAGACTGCGTGGGCAGGCGTCAACAAGAACATCTGCACAATGATGGAGGCAAGGATCTCACATGCCCCTGTCGTGAGCGGGCCATACCTGTTTCAGCTTTCGATGTCTTCGGCCTACGGAGCTTTGAGTCTTACTACCGCGCAAGAAGTCAGCGACTTGTTCCACATCTTCTACCCGCTGACACAGCCGACGCACCAGCCGGGCGAGGTCGCGGGAGACTTGGTGTCAAACGAACAGCCATACCTCGTTCTGATTAACGGCGGCAACGTCAAAGAAATCATTCAGTTGCGTGCGCTCGACGTTCCTTGGATGAACAAAGGCCGGGACTTTATTCCCACGGACAGGGACGCACTGCTTCTGGAAATCATGTCCAAAATGCACGTCAACAATGACGGCGCATACACGTTGATACCTGTCAACATCAATTGTCCAATCTCGGAGTGCTATACCATCGATCTTGCTCCGGAGACCGTTGAAGGGTTTTTCCACATGGGTAAGACTCCTCGCAGAATATGGACTGTACAATATCAACAAAAGGAATTGACCGGCATCATCGAGATGGTCTTCCTCGATAACAACAGTTGCCGCAAACCTGAGACACCCGAGCCATTAGCCCCTGTCTTCGACCTCTGAACCTAGTCGCCATAGCCTCTAGGTTTTTTCAATTCATAATCCAGATGATATAATGATTTCATAATATGAAATACGACATTTTAACTCTTTTCCCAGAAATCTTCGACTCTTATCTAAATGAGAGTATTTTGGGACGCGCTCAAAAAAACAAGAAAATTCAAATCAAAATCCATGACATTAGAAAAAACGCGATTGATAAACACAACACCGCCGATGACAAGCCGTATGGCGGCGGACCGGGCATGGTCATGATGATCGAGCCGATTTACAAAACCTTAAAAAAAATCAGACGCAAAAAAAACTCCAAGGTTATCTTATTGTCCGCTCGCGGCAAAACATGGACTCAGCAAAGAGCGCAAAAATACAAAAAATTGGATCAGCTGATTTTAATCTGCGGACATTATGAAGGCGTGGACGAAAGAATCAAAAATTTCATTGATGAGGAAATTTCCATCGGCGATTATGTTTTGACCGGGGGCGAGCTGGGCGCCATGGTTTTAGTTGATTCCATCTCAAGATTGATTCCCGGAGTACTGGGCAAAAAGGAATCCTTGAAAGAAGAATCTCATTCCCAAAAAGGTTATTTGGAATATCCTCAATATACTCGGCCCGAAATATTTAAAGCTGGTGGCAAAAAATACGCGGTGCCGGAAATCTTACTCTCGGGCCACCATTTGAAAATAAACGAGTGGCGACAACGCCAATCAAAAAAGTTTGATTTTTTTAACAAGGTCTGATAAAATAAAAAAATAAACTCGCTATTCGCGAGTAAGGGAGCAACCAATGAACGGGGAACGCAAAATTCTGATTCCACAAATCAGGGATTTCGAGAAGTTGAAGGTGAACGCGCCTTCTCAAGGAATCCAAGCTCTCTGCAACTTGCCCTGCCACCAGGTCTGCCGCGCCTGCAGCTGCAAGGCCCCTCAGGACAAACCAACAACACCCCAAAACGAATACAGGTTCAACTTCGGGGCGTAACAACGCATCCCGAGAAAGCGTCTCTCAAGTGAGAAGGAAAAACCCTTCTCATTTTAATTTCAAAAATAAGTACTTTAATAATTTGTCAATATTAGCGTCTCGATAAAGCTCAATAGAATTTTTATAAATTTTTTCATGTTCCGGATAAGGCTTTTGCTTTCCGATGTTAAACTTTTCTTTGCATTTACTGGAATTCATTATATGTATATTTATAATCTCAGAAACCGCCCATAATATATTCTCGTTCTTCTTGCCAGTAAACGCTGGGAACCTTGCAAAAACATAATCATAAAAAATAAAATGAAGCATTTCATGAATAATTGTTTCAATTATACCGACCCTTTTATAATATGCCTGAAATATCTTATTCTTTATATCCCGTGGATTGCAATTCCAGATAGATAAATAGCACTTGTATACCCCCTTTGGGAAGGGGTGGCAATTAAAATACTCTTCGGCGAAACAAAAAAATTCATCACTTTTTCTATCCCACGCCTTCTCAGATGCAACTTTCGCTTTCAATATATCTTTTAAATGCGTTTTATAATATGAGGCCGTGTATGACTTTAGTACACATGGACTTATTCTTCCTTTCTTTTTCAATTCAGGATGCGAATTCAAAATACCTTTTTCAAAAAAAGAAAAACCTCCAAATTTAATTTTTCTAAATTGGCAAGCTATTTTATAATCCAACTTTTCATCTAGACGAAACAGTAATTTAGGATGGTTCATAAAAAAATGGCAAACTTCAATGTAAGTTTACCATCTCGAAACACTATCGCAAAGACTTGTAAAACGTCCAGATGAGGTATTCAAGCGTCCTTTTTGCATGGACGCAGAACACCTCATCAATATCATAGAGATTCCCATGTTTGATTTCGGCATAATAAGGACAGCCTCCACCGCATATTGCCAACGCCGGACAAGAAAAGCAATGGGCTATATTCAACGGAGATCTTTGTCCCCAGTATTTGAATTCCGCAGAACCTCGGAAATCGAAAGACTGCTCCTTCACGTCGGTAATGAAATATTTACCTGTTCCCAAAAACCCCGCACAAATACCTACGCTCCCTTTGGGAGATACCACAATCTGACTACCGCACCCAGCGCAATCATAGGGGTGGCAGTTCCCCATGACAAACGCATCGAACTTTCTACCCATTCTATCTTCATAAATTCCCCTGCGTTTCAAATGTTCAAATCCAGAAATCAAGGCCTTGGCAACCCTTTCGCCATAATCATCCGAGACTGCATATGGTGGTATTGGCCTAACAATATTGAAACCGACACTTTTGATTGCCGGCGTTTTATCTATCCATTCCAAAATTTGATCAAAGTCCCTCAGGCTTTCTTCACCCAAGGTACAGGAGATCCCGAACTCTGCGCCCACTTGATGCAGTAATTCCATCCCCGCAAAAATTGCCCTCACTGTTTTATGACTCTGACTGCGGTTAAGGTTCAATGCGGCCGGGCCGTCGATTGAAATAACCACAGTAACCCCATGCTCTTTCAAAAAAACGGCTATCTCCCTGGTCAACAAGGTACCATTTGTAATAATCGAAATGTCGGTCTTTTTAGGCAGTTGTGACCTCTCCACAAAGGAAAGAATTGACAGAATGGCCCTTTTCAGACCTCGCTCATTAATCAAAGGTTCCCCGCCATAAAGAATCACCTAGCATTCAGAATGACTGGCCAATGTCACCTGGCGGGCGAAAAATTGAATCGCCGCATCCACGGTCGACTCAGACATCAAAGCAGGACGGTATGTGGACGGAAAACTATTTCGGACAAAACAATACCTGCATGATAGATTGCATTTATCAGTCAGCAACAAGTACATTACAGAGACGCCCCATATCATCTGCTTTGAACGAAAAGACTCCAGTTCTGCTTGACTGTCATGCGTATCCAAGACAATGAACTTCTTCGACAGAAGAAGCTCGAACATTTTTTCCGAATCATCCTGTCCCATTCTCAAATGGTCAACAAATTCTTCCCTTATAAACAAAGTGCCGGTCAACCATTGAATGAATGGCTCGTTGCTCATGGGAAAAAAGATTGGGCTAATTCCCAAAGAATGATAGAGACAAAGGGCCTCATCTCCCTTATAAAAGTGCGTGAACGGAGATATTCTATACTTGTTTTCAAGGTTCAATCCTGGCATTTCCGTCTCCTTTCGTTGTTTAGGCTTTGCCACTCGCATTTTAGAATATTATTTGAAAATATTCAAAAATCCCGTAAAAACTACCCACAATTAATCCACCTTTTGGAACCAAAAAAAGATTTGACATCTTTTTTATATTGCGATATAATCTTTACCACATTGATCTTTACAATAGAAAATTGATAGAAAGAAGTCCATTGTTTACTTTTTTTCAGAGTTTTGACCAACTCTTTTCAAAATGGTCAAATTTATTTGAGAGTTTGATCCTGGCTCAGGACGAACGCTGGCGACGTGGATAAGGCATGCAAGTCGAACGGTCCGACTTCGGTCGGATAGTGGCAAACGGGGTAGTAACACATTGGTAACTTATCTCAAAGACGGGAATAACTCCTCGAAAGGGGCGCTAATACCCGATATGTTTCGACAGCTCAAGTTGTCGAAATAAAGTTCAGGCGCTTTGAGAAAGGCCTATGACCTATCAGCTTGTTGGCGGGGTAAAAGCCCACCAAGGCTACGACGGGTAGCTGGTGTGAGAGCACGACCAGCACCACTGGGACTGAGACACTGCCCAGACTCCTACGGGAGGCTGCAGTCGAGAATCTTCCTCAATGCCCGCAAGGGTGAAGGAGCGACGTCGCGTGATTGAAGACGCCCTTCGGGGTGTAAAAATCTTTTCTCAGGGAAGAACAAATGACGGTACCTGAGGAATAAGGGGCGGCAAACTTCGTGCCAGAAGCCTCGGTAATACGAAGGCCCCAAGCGTTGTCCGGATTAATTGGGCGTAAAGCGTCCGCAGGCGGTTTGTTAAGTCAGCTGTGAAAGACCTAAGCTCAACTTAGGGAGCGCTGCTGAAACTAATAAACTAGAGTCCGGGAGAGGCAAGCGGAATTGCCGGTGTAGCGGTTAAATGCGTTAATATCGGCAGGAACACCAAATGCGAAGGCAGCTTGCTAGAACGGCACTGACGCTCATGGACGAAAGCGTGGGGAGCGAATGGGATTAGATACCCCAGTAGTCCACGCCGTAAACGATGGATACTAGACATTGAGAGTATCGACCCTCTCAGAGTCGCTGAACCAAGCTAACGCGTTAAGTATCCCGCCTGGGAAGTACGGTCGCAAGACTAAAACTCAAAGGAATTGACGGGGACCCGCACAAGCGGTGGAGCATGTGGTTCAATTCGACGATAAGCGGAGAACCTTACCAAGGTTTGACATCTAGCTGCAAATCCCGGGAAACTGGGACTCCTTCGAGGGTGCTAGACAGGTGATGCATGGTTGCCGTCAGCTCGTGTCGTGAGATGTACGGTTAAGTCCGGAAACGAGCGCAACCCCTGCCCCGATTTATATATTTATCGGGGGACTGCCACGTATAACGTGGAGGAAGGTGGGGATGACGTCAAATCAGCATGTCCCTTACGCCTTGGGCTACACACGTGCTACAATGGCCAGTACAATAGGACGCCAAACCGTAAGGTGGAGCTAATCCTGTAAAGCTGGTCTCAGTTCGGATTGAGGTCTGAAATTCGACCTCATGAAGTTGGAATCGCTAGTAACCGCGTATCAGCCATGGCGCGGTGAATACGTTCTCGGGTCTTGTACACACCGCCCGTCAAGTCAAGAGAGTCGGCAACATCCGAATGTCTGTGTAAGCAGGCAGAAGGTGGGGTCGATGATAAGGGCTAAGTCGTAACAAGGCATCCGTAGCGGAAGCTGTGGATGGATCACCTCCTTTCTTGGAGATATCGAATAAGTGACCTTGACATTGCTTATTCAAATTCGGTCGAGATTCCGATTTATCGGAGTCAGGACTTCCTTTCTATCAATTTTCTGTTGTAAATAAAAAAAGCGGCCTGATTGGCTGTTTTTTTATTCAATAAAACATTGACTATTTCATACATTTTTGATATAGTTTCTATTGAAGTTTTTGTAATAATCCGATAGAATAAAGCCATAGTCGGTTCCCTTTAGGGTGCTTAGCTCAGTTGGTTAGAGCGCTTCGTTTACACCGAAGAAGTCCGGGGTTCGACTCCTCGAGCACCCACCAGCCTTCGCTAAAGCTTCGGCTGGCAGGCCAACTTTTAGAAATCGGTCCGATTCATCGGGACTCCAAAATTTTTCACTTTTAACTTTTTACGGGCGTGTAGCTCAGTTGGTTAGAGCGCAGCACTGATAATGCTGAGGTCATAGGTTCGATTCCTATCACGCCCACCAGCCTTCGCTAAAGCTTCGGCTGGCAGGCCATAAGATGCTTGCCCGACAAAGCCTTGGCGAAGTCGGGCCAGGTTAGCTCAGTGGTAGAGCGAAGGACTGAAAATCCTTGCGTCCCCAGTTCAATTCTGGGACCTGGCACCATTCGACTCGCCCTCGGTGCCACTCGGGCTCGCTCATGGTGTGCCACCACCTGAATGTACGAAGTGAGGCGAGTGCCCTGAGTTTATGGAAGGGTTTTTTTATTTTTGTTTGTTATTTGATATTTGTTGTTTGGAATTTGTTTAGGATTTAGTGTTTAGAATTTATAATTTAATCCACGGGGTGTGGCGCAGTTGGCTAGCGCGCTTGCTTTGGGAGCATGAGGCCGTGGGTTCGAGTCCCACCACCCCGACCAGCCTTCGCTCCTCCTCGCTCCGCTCGTCGGGGCTTCGGCTGGCGGGCCAGCCAAAAAAATATGCAAAACCATTTAAAATATTTTGTTTATATAGCACAAAGTTTAATTAAAGATGATGAATTTTATAAGGGATATTCAGTTGATATTGACGAAAGATTGATTAAGCATAATTTAGGATTATCCAAGCATACTGCAAAATATAAACCATGGAAAATTATATTTTATTGCGCTCTTAGCAATAGAGAAAAAGCTATCGCTTTTGAGAAATATCTTAAATCCGGATCAGGAAGGGCTTTTGCCAAAAAAAGATTCATATAATTTAAATCGCTTGGCGGGTTTACCCCGCTAAAATTTCAACATGCCTACGAGATGGCGGGCCTGCTCCTCGAGTCTGAGCGACGAGATCGTCAGACCTCGGAGTCGAAGACCCGCCGAAGCTCGAACATAGTGAGAGCGCAGGCGGGTATAGTATAATGGCTATTATGTCAGCCTTCCAAGCTGAATATACGGGTTCGATTCCCGTTACCCGCTCCAATAAAAAAATCCCAACGATGTGTTGGAGTTTTTTTATTTAGGAATCGAACCCATACCAAGAGCAAAACAGATTCCCGCTGCCCTGAGCGAGAGAGGCTTTACCGAACGAGTCGAAGGGTTACCCGCTCCAATAAAAGAACTTCAACATTGCGTTGAAGCTTTTTTATATCAGTAAAATAATCTCAAAAATTTACGCCACCTCAAAAAACAATCTTAACAGCAACATAAAGCCCAAACCCAGCAAAAAGAAAATAAACGCGAGAATCGATTTGCTAAGCTTCAGCTCGCGATTGAGCTCGGGAATCAAATCCGAGGCCGCAATATAGATAAATCCGCCGGCGGTAATGGCCAAAAGCAGCGGCGTAACGCCCTCAATATGTCTGGCCAAAATCAAACCGATCACAGCGCCAACAACCGCGATAAGCGCGGACATAAAATTGTAAAACAAGGCTCTTGCTTTAGTAAAACCGCCATAAATTAAAACTCCGAAGTCACTGATCTCCTGCGGAATTTCATGAGTAATAACCGCCAATGTTGTCACCAACCCCAGATGAAAATCAGCCGCGAAAGAAGCGGCAATCACCAAGCCGTCGATAAAATTATGAAAACCATCGCCGATCAAATTCATATAAGATAACGCTTTTCGATGTCTTTTCTCATCGCACTCGCCTTTGCATTTATGATTGTGGTGCCAGTGAAAAACCCTTTCGATGATAAAAAACAACGTGAATCCCGACAAGATGAAAAAGGTTATGGAGATCGCCGGTTTTTCCGCCAGCGCCTCGGGGATCAGATGAAGCAAAGCCCCGCCCAAAAGCGATCCGGCGGAAAACCCCACCAAAAGCAATAAAATTTTCTCAAGCAATTTATCTTTTAACAGCAATGCCAAGATGCCCGCGAACGATAAAAGGCTGACCAAAAAAGTTGCTCCGATTGTCCAAAGAATGATTTGCATATGCTCTCAGCATAGCAAAATATCAAGGCGCAATCAAGCGCTCAACGCTTGTTTTAAGCCTCAGGAATTGCTAAAATAATAATGCTCGCGGGCGTCGTATAGTGGTTATTACATCGGCTTCCCAAGCCGAGAACGGCGGTTCGATTCCGCTCGCCCGCTCCACTCGACTCGGTCTTCGCAAGCTCAGACCTCGCTCGTGGTCTTCGACCATTATTGACCGAGGCGAGTGCCCCGAGCATGCCGAGGGGCATTCTCAAATTATAAAACCTACATGAGCGAAAAAATAAAAAATCTAATTTTAAAAAACAAAGCGTTAATTTGTCTTTTTTTAATTTACGCGATTTCCACGATATTCTTCGCTTCCCATTACCTGGCCAATTGGGACGCCGGGCAATTCGCTTTGGGAACGCAAAACTTCAATCTCGAAAATCATCAGCCTCATCCGCCCGGCTATTTTTTATTTATTTTTTGCGCCAAGGGTCTTAATTATTTCATTTCAAATATCAATGCTTGCTTTTTGGTCATCAATTTTCTGGCCGGATTTTTCGCCTTGATTTTCCTTCATAAATTGACACTGGAAATTTCCAAAAATGAAAAAACATCTTTTATAATCGCTCTGCTTTTTATTTTCAATCCTGTTTTCTGGTACTATCGCGATATTGCCAATACCTACGTCTTTGAATCATTGGCCATATTATCGACGGCTTTTTTCGCTTATGAGTCGATTGTCGGAGAAAAAAACAGATTTGCTTTGTCCGTTGGCATTATTGCCATTTTAATGGGCTTTCGGCCGTCGATTATTTTGGCAGCCGCGCCCATACTTTTTATCCACTGGATTTTCAGCAAAGATAAAATCAAGAATATTTTTTTGGGCGCGGCTGCCTTTCTAATCATTTTTTCCGCCTGGTTTATTCCTTTCGCGAAAACAGTCGGTTGGCACAATCTGTCCGCTTTAATCAAAGGACAACTTACGTCAGCTCATGAATCATTTTCTCAAAAATCGCAACTGATGTTTTTAATTAAAAGTTTAATTTTTTCCGTGAGCGCTTCTCTTTTAGTCGCGTTCTTTTTCATCAAGAAAAATTTGAATTTCCTCAAAGAAAAAAAACTTTTTTATTTTCTGATTTCGCCCGCTTTTTTAATCTTTTTTTACGCGCTCGTTCATTTCGGCGAGGTCGGCTATCTTCTCGGCATAATTTCACTTTTTTCTTTGTTGATCATCTACCCCGTATCCAAGCTCCTAAACAAATCATGGGGTCTGATTTTATTGATCGCCGTTTTAATCGGACAAATTTGCTGTTTTATTTACCCGCAAAAATATTTTCAAAATGAAAAAATCGAAAAAATAAATTATGTCTCGATTCGCGCTCGTGACACTCTTTTGAACAATTATATTTCTTTCATCAAAACGCTTGATCCCAAAGAATCCTTGATCCTGATTTTGCGCGGGCAATATTTCAACGCGGAAAATAAAGTCGATAAATACGAAAACGAGGACATTCGAGCTCTCGGCTATTATCTGCCCGAATACAAGCTTTACGACTTTTCCGGCGTGACGAGCGAATATTCGATTTTGGAAAATTTTGACACTGCCAAATATTTCAGCAATGACATTGAAATAAACTCAGGAATTAAAAACTTTTATGTTCTCGCAAATTACGTCAATCCGATCGACTACACGGATGAATTCACGTTATCAGAGCAAAACATGCCTGATTCGGCTCTGAATTATTACTTGGGAAACATTGAAAACATTGATGAATTTGAATTTAAGGGATTCTTTTTTACAAAATAATATTAAACCCGAAAAACAGCCGTCAAAAGCGGCTTTTTTGTTTAATTTAAGACAAATTTTAACAGAAAACCTTTACAAAATATTAGAATTGTGATATAATTTTTTGATTGTCCGAAAAGACTATCAATCGCAACACTGCAACCCTGGAGGAGATCGATGGGAATAAAACGCTTTGTGGCGACGAGTGAGCTCCCTGAGCTCGCGCTCGGGGGATGCGGACTCGTGCTCAAGGATCCCGAAGAACTGCCGGCAGAACTCGAGCCGGCCTTGACCTCGACCAAGTTCCTCGGGGTCAACGCCTATAGTAATGGCTCCCGCCTGCCCTGTCGGTTCCTCAAAGTCGTCAACGAAGGAGCCGGGGACTCCTTCTGGTACAAACTGCCGCAGGGGCTCGAGGAAAACTTCGACTCGTTCGAGGTCTCCTTGCGCGTGTCCTGCGCGGAGGAGGACCCGGACACCGGCGCCGGGGTTGAGATCCTGTTCGGCAGAGAAAGCGAGAGTCAGTGCTTTCTCTTCATGAACACCAGGGACCGCTCGTCGTTCCTGCGGTTCGGCAAGCTCCGCATCGCGCGGGGCGTCGAGTTTCCGACACTGTTCATTCGGTGCCGGCGACTCGTCGGCGGCCAGGTCGTCTTCAAGTACTTCGCGCTCAACGCCGAAGTGAAAGAAGCGGCCGGCCGGCTCGTCGTCTCGTTCGAGCCGATCAGCCTGGCCGAACTGCCCGAGTCGCTCCGGACCAAGACGTTCTGGACGCCGCGGCCCGAGCACCTCGAGCGCATGCGCGAGGACCTGGCTCTGCGCGAGGAGCAGAGCGAGTGCTTCCTGCTGCCGCACAAAGTGCGCGTGCAGCTCGTTCACACCCCGGCCGAGTAGAGGCAGAGGATTCTTGGCGGCGGAAAGATCGAGATCTTTCCGCCGCCTTTTGATTTTAAAAGCATGGAAAAAAAATCCATGCTTATTTATATCAAATTAAATTCAGGCTTGCTATTTCGCTTCTATTTTCTCCGCTTCTTTCAGATCAATGGATAACACTCGCGACACGCCGTCATCGCCCATGGAAACGCCATACAAAATATCGGCCGAGTGCATGACTACGCGATTGTGAGTGATGACCAAAAACTGCGTTTTATAAGACAACTCATTAATGATATTGGCAAAGCGCTCGGAATTGGCCTCATCGAGAGCGGCATCGACTTCATCCATGACCACGAACGGCGAGGGATTGCTGTCTATGATGGCGCACAGCAAGGCGATCGAAGTCATGGTGCGCTCGCCGCCCGAGAGCGCCGTGATATGAACAATCTTTTTATTGGGCGGAGAGACCATGATGTCTATACCTTGATTTACCGGTTTGTATTTTTTATCAAAATATTCCTTTTCAACCGGCTCTTCGACGACTTGGCCTTCAATCTGCGGAATTTTTTCGTCCTTTGAGCTTTCTTCCGACTGAACCAAGCTCAGCTTGGCCTTGCCGCCTTGAAAAATTTTCTGAAAATATTCGCTGAAAGATTTATTGATTTTTTTAAATGAAGATTCGAATTGTCCTCTGATCACTTTATCGAGTTCGATGATTATTTGTTCCAAATCGGCGATGGCTTTTTCCAAATCCTTCAGCTGGCCGCTCAAAAACTCATATCTTTCTTTGACTTCGCTGTATTCGCCGACTATTTCCGGATCAATACCGCCGATCAAATCCAAATCATGTTTTATCTTGCCGATTTCATGCCACAATTGATCGATATTGAGCTGACCCTTGGGCTCAGGCAGATTATCAGGATTTATACTATCTCCCAGCTCCTGCCCGATTTCCCGCGACAAATCCTCGGCCTTGGCTTCCAGCTTGGCCAGCATGATTTTCGCTTGATTTACTTTGTCCGTTATTTCATTGACTTCCGCCTGCTTTTTTTGCATTTCTTCTTGCAGTTTGAAAACCTGCGCGGTCTTTTTTTCTTCTTCGAGATTGAACCTGTCCATTTTTTCTTTGCTGACCAAAATCTTTTTCTCCAAAGACTGCAAACGATCTTCCAATTCTTTCTTTTGCCTGCTGACTTCAACCAAAAACTTGGGCTGATCTTTTGGAGACAGTTTGTTTTCTTCAAGCTCCATGACCACTTTTCTTTTTTCCACCGAAAGTCCGCCCAAATCGTTTTTCAAACCTTTTTCCTTGGTGTCATTGACTTCAATATTAACTTTCAAGTCGTTTATCTCATTGATTAGAATTTCTTTTTCTCTCGACGAATTGTTTAATTTGTTTTTCAGGGTTTCTATTTCCTGCATTTTCGTTTCCTGCGAAATTTCAGCAATGGCGGCTTTGGCGCCGAATGAAAACACGGCTTCGCGGATTCGCCGAAAACCGCCGCGGATCGAACCGGCTTTTTCCACCAAATCTCCATCCAAAGTCACCATTCTGACCGCGCCGAATCCGATGGATTTGGCCGAATTCATTTCATCGACCACGATGGTGTCGCCCAAAACGTATGAAAAAATCTTTTTAAATTGGGGATCGAAAGACACCAAGTCGATCGCTTTCGCTATGGCGCCTCTCTCCGCCAAAATATTTTTATGATCCGATCTTGACTCAAAAGGATTGATTTTGGTCAGCGGCAAAAAAGTGGCGATGCCCAACCTGTTTTCTTTCAAATAATTTATGCACCTGATGGCCGCGTCCTCGTCTTTGACCACGATCGAGCCGAGCCGACCGCCGGACGCCGCTTCCAAAGCGATCTGATATTTTTCATCGACTTTGCCCAGCTGGCTGACGCTGCCGAAAATACCCTTGAGATGATTTTGCTGACGCAAAATCGCGGCCACGGCCTGCTGATTGGAGGAAAAGCCCTGGCCGCCGCGGCCTTTGATTTTCGCCAAATCGTTTTGCGCCGCCTCCAAATTATTGGAAAAAAGCGTAATATTTTTCAATACCTCTTGATAGCAGTCTTGCTTTTCCGCCAGCATGCCTCGCTGATGCTCCAGCTTGGTCTGCAAATGAGACAAAGACTCGGACACTTCATTGATTCGAGACAAAACTTCTTCCTTTTTTTCTTCCATCCAGGAAATGTTTTGTTTGCCGAGTTTGGAATATTCCAAATTCGACTTGCCTTTTAAAACGGTCAAGTCTCCCAGCATCTGATTTTTTTCAGCCTGAAGCTTGTTGTATTCTTTTTGCAAATTATAAAACAGATCTTTTCTTGATTCCTGACGGGCCAGCTCAGCCAATTGGCGCTGCAACTCACCCAATTCGGCCGCGGCTTCGGCTCTGACTTTTTCCTGAACCTGATATTCGCGATTATAATTTTTTCTTTTGCCCGAAAGATCCTTCCATAAATAGCCGTAATATTTTTCCTGCAAATCCTTGAGCGCCGCTTCCAATTCTTTTCTTTTTTCCAACTTTTTAACCTGCCGAGTCAAGGATTTCAGTCGCGGCTCCAGTTCGGCCAAAATGCCGTTTGATTGATCCAAGTTTTCCCTGGATCTCCGCAACTTATTGACCGATTGATCTCTTTTTATTTGATACTGCTTGATGCCCGTGGCTTCGTCGAAAAATTCTTTGCGCTCGGTCGGGGAAATATTGATCACGTAATCAACCATGCCTTGGCCGATGATGCTGTATGACTTTTGGCCGAAATTCGCTTTGGCCAAAAGCATTAAAATATCGAAAAGCCTGACTTTGTTTTTATTGATCAAGTATTCGCCTTCGCCGTCCCGATAAACTCGGCGAGTGATGGCCACTTCCGAATAATCAATGGGCAATTTTTTGTCTTCGTTGTTCAAAAAAAGAGAAACCTCGGCAAAACCCTGCCTGGCCAGACTCGGCGAACCGGAAAAAATAACGTCTTCGGATTTTTTGCCGCGAAGCAATTTCAAACTTTGCTCGCCCAAAACCCAGCGCACAGCGTCGGAGATGTTGGATTTGCCAGAACCGTTCGGCCCGACAATGGCCGTGACACTGTTGGCCGCTTTGTCTTTGTGCGATTTTTCCGGAAATTCCAAGACCGTCTTTTTGGCGAACGATTTAAATCCTTGGATTTCTATTTTTGATAAATACATGTTTTTGAGATTACGATATGTCCTGGGTCATGGATCACGTAACAATGAAGCATCGTTACTAATTACATTCACTAAAAAGCTCTTTATTTGTATTGTTACAAATTACATTCATCAATGGCTTTAAACCTGAGAATCTTGTAATTAGTAACAAATTACCTAAAAGCTAAATAGTCGATTGTAATTCGTAACAGAAAGCTAAATAGAATCTTGTAATTCGTAACAAACCAATTATACAATTAATATTATAGCCCATTTCAAACCTCCGAACAAGCCCGCCATGTAGATATTTTCAAACAAAAAAGAGGCGGAAATGGCCTCTTCTTCAAATTATCTCAAGGTTATTGGAATTGCGCTGGTCGCGTGAGTCTGCCCCGCTTTATCAATGATTTGCGCGCTGATGGCATAGCTGCCCGAGCCGGGAAAATCAGTCCAGGAGACAAAAACCGTCTTCGAATCCGGATTTTGAACGGAACCGATTTCGGTCGAATCGTAAAAAAACTTCACTTCCTTGGTTTGACTCAAATCGGTCAACCGCCCCTTCACCACCAAAGGGAAATTATCAATCGAATAATCGCCGCCCACCGCCGGGAACATCCAGGTCATGCTCGGAGCCGGCCGATCGGCTTTAATATTTATGTCAATCGATGTCTCGGCGAAATTATCAACGTCATCGTAGGCGATCGCTTTCAAATTATGGTAACCGTTGACCGTATCGGATTTAATTTGATAATAAAGAGAATAAGGAGCGCTGCCGGCCGTAAAGATATAATCGTTGTCCAAATAATATTCAACCCGGCGAATCCCGCGCGGAGCGTTGGCGAAAATCTGAGCCGATAAATTCAAATCCGTTATATCTTGCCCGCTTTGCGGCGAAGTGAATCTGACGGTCGGCTTTAATTCCGGCAAATGAACATCATCATATTCCGTGGGAGCTTTGGCGAATTCCAATTCTTTGCCCTCGGCCTTGGCTTTCTCGGAGGCTTTATCAAGCCAAGCCTGCACCGCCGCTTCCCAATTTTTATATTCGGGATCGAAATTATTTTCCGTCGGCGCCGAGCCCAACGGATCTTCTTTTCTGATATAATGCAAAATATTGTGAACTTCCATGAAGGTTTTTTCTTCAATGGCTGAAGCGGGCGTGTATTCCGTGGCCAACTTGCCGCTGAACTTATCTATTTTTTCCGTTTTTTCCGCGGTATAACTGCCGTTTAAAATCGCTTTATCCGTTTTCGGTTTGTTGTAGCCCGCGAAACTCTCCATGGGCAAATCTTTGACCGCTTCCGCCATATAAGCGTGCCAGATCGGCGCTGCCACAACGCCGCCGGCCGCGCCTCTTTTCATTTCGCTGTTATCATTATTGCCCACCCAGACGCCGGCCACCAAATTGGGCGTGTAGCCCATGGTCCAAGCATCGCGATAATCATTGGTGGTGCCGGTTTTGGCCGCGACGGGCCGGCCGCCCAAAGTCAACGGATTTTGAGTTCCGAAAACGTATGCTCGCGCTTCATTGTCAGACAAAACACTGCTGATCATGCGCGAAATATTGGGATCGATCACGTCTCTGGGATCGGGATCTTCGAATTCCTCGATCAATTGACCGCCATTATCCTCTATTCTTAAAATCGCGACTGACGGCACGTATTTCCCCTCGTTGGCGTAAACCGCGTAGGCGTTGGCGTGTTCCAATAATTCGACTTCGCCGCCACCCAAAACGAGCGCCAAGCCGAAACGGCTGCGATCCTGAAATGAAGTATAACCGAATTTTTCCAATAAATTTATAACATTGTCCACGCCGGACAAATACAGCGCTTTGACCGCCGTAGTATTGAGCGAGCCGGCCAAAGCCTTTCTGATGCTGACCGGACCTCTTTCGGCATTGTCATAATTGTGCGGAGTGTACGGCTTGCCGCCGGTGCTGAAAGTGGTCACTACGTCGAATAAAATGCTTTCCGGAGAAAATCCTTTTTCAAACAAGGCGGAATAAACCATTGGCTTAAGCGATGAACCGGGCTGCCGAGGCCTGGTGGTCACATTAACTTGGCCATCAATGGAATCGTCAAAAAAATCTTTGGAACCGACCATGGCCAGAATCTGTCCTGTTTTCGGATCCAAAGAAATCAAGGCGGCATTGGAAAAACCGTATTGCTCGCCTCTGGCCTCCACGCCTTCGGTCACCGCTTTTTCCGCTATCAGCTGTTTGTCCAAATCCAAGGTGGTGATGACTTTTAAACCCTCTTCCAATGTTTTCTCTCCGTATTTTTCAGACAATAATTCTTTGACATACATGACAAAGTGCGGCGCGATGATGCTTTCCGATTTTTGTTGAAAAGAAATCTCCTCTTTTTTGGCTTCATCGGCCTGCTCTTGAGTGATGTAACCCTGTTCGGCCATCTTATCCAAAACAAAATGCTGGCGATTGATCAATTCATCTTGATTGCTGCCGTAAGGCGAATAATAGCTCGGGCGTTGCGGCAATGAGGCCAAAAGAGCGCTCTCGGCCAATGTCAAATCCCGGACATCTCTGCCCAAAAAAGTCTGAGAAGCCGCGGCGATGCCGTAAGACACCGACCCGTAAGGAATTTCATTCAAATACATTTGCAATATCTGGTCCTTGGTAAATTTCTTTTCCATCTGATAAGACAAAATCAATTCTTTTATTTTTCTGGTGTAAGTTTTTTCCGAAGTCAAAATCGCGTTTTTCACGAATTGCTGAGTAATGGTCGAGCCTCCGCCGCGCGAACCGCCGAAAATCACCGCGCGCAAAACTCCGGTATAACTGAATCCGTGATGCTTATAAAAATCTTTGTCTTCAACGGCTATCGTGGCCCATTTGACCGTGTCCGGTATCTCTTCGATCGGCACCAAAGTTCTTTTCTCTTCGCCATGAACTTCATACAAAACGGTCTGGCCGGTGCGGTCGTAAATTTTCGTGCTTTGAGCGATGTCTCGCTCCATTATTTTGTTCGGATCGGGCAAGTCGCGCGAAAACCAGGCGAAAGCGCCGATTAAACAAATCACGCCGATAACAAAGCAAAAAATGCCGGCCAAAATCAATCGGCGAAGCCATAATTTATAATCGAATTTGCCTCTTTTTTTCGGCTGGCGGTCCAGCGTGCTTTTAGATTTGATATAAGGAATCGGCATAATATTTAAGTTAAATTTACCGCAATTTACAGTTTAGCAATATTCGTCAAATTTGCAAATCAATCATCTTTTCGCCGAGCCACGACTCTTTTTACTTGGCTTTTTTCGCTTTAATTTCTTCACGGTCTCCGGATACAGCTGATCTATAATCGCTCCCGCGGCATTGCGAGGTTTTCCGGAGTACGGTTCATGATGAATACTGAGCATTGGCGAATCATTGACTTCAATAATGATATAATTTTTTTTGTTTGGCTTTTTGGTGACATCGGTTGTCAGATAATCGATCCCGCCAAAACCCAGACCGGGAATTGCTCTGATTACTTTCACGGCCAATTTTTTCACTTCCGGATGAATATCTTCAGTCGAGTCATAACTGTCCCCGCCCGTGGATATATTGGAATTGGCTCTCAAAAAAATTTGCTCTCCTTTTTTTGGAATACAATCGAGATTCTTTTTTTGTTTTTTCAAATTCATTCTGACCGCCTCGTCAACTTTTATTTTAACCAGACTTTTTTCATGACTCATCCCCCTTCTGGTATCCATATTCTTTTCCTTAATCAAATCCTTTATCGTGTGAAAGCCGTCTCCCACCACATTGGCGGGCACTCGAAGCGTCGCGGCCACGAATTTATCCTTCGTTGCCAATAAACGATACTCTTTGCCGAAAAACATTTTTTCCACGATAATTTTTTTAAATTTGGTGTTTTTGAATTCCGCCAAAGCCGCTCTGACCTTTTGATCGGAATTCAAATCAACAAAAACATGTTTTCCCTGAATGCCGCTCAAGGGCTTAATAACGACGGGAAATTTAATTTTATGACAAAAACTTAATATTTCTCGACTGTCGCTATAATTAAAAATTTGTCCTTCAGACACGTTTATACCGGCTTTTTTGAAAAAAAACTTGGCCAATTGCTTGTTTTTTTGAATCCAATAAGCGATGCAATCCGTTTTAGATGTTCTCTGGCCAACGATTATTTCGCGATGTCCTTTATAATTCAATTCCAACAAACTGTCCTTGGCCATCGGCCCCTCCGTAAAAATTTTATTTACCTCAATTTCCCTGTCTTCCGATTCTTTGGCGAGAAGATATGTGCTGGACTGTAAAAATTGCCACGGTTTTAACATAGAGTTTGAATTTATTTTTTAAGGGAAATATCTTCAGCTACTTTTTCTCGCGATATACTTTTTCTAAAAACTTAATAATTCTATCCGCGATATTTATGCCGGTGACCAAAGACAATCTTTCAAAACCCGGGCAGCGATTGACCTCCAGTATATAAGGTTTGCCGTCCCGATCATAAATCAAATCCACCCCGGCAATGTCGGTATTGGCGGCTTTGGCCGCTCTGACGGCCAAGTCTTTTTGTTTTTTGCTCAAAACATGTTTTTGGCTGCGTTGTGCAAGCGGCACCCGATGATTTTTAAGATAACTCAATGTATAGCGCTTTATTGACCCGACAGATTCATTGCCGATAACAAAAACTCTGTAATAATGATCCGCCTCTATAATTTCCTGAATAAAAAAATCATTTATCTTGTGTTTGCTCAAAAATTTCAACAACTGATTATTGCTGTTCTCATTGAAAATATTTTTTCCATGCATGCCCTGAATATCCTTGACCAATACCGGAAAAGGCAGTTTAACTCCGCTTTTCTTGAATTCTTTGATGTCGGAAAAATACCAACAGTCGGGGCAAGGCAGCCCATGATAGCTGAGCGCGGCATAGCCGAACATTTTGTCGAATACATATACTTTGCGGTACAATTCACGATCAACCACTTCTTTGCCGCAACGCTTGAGGTATTTGGCAATGGTATGCGCTTTTTCCATATACGGATAAATGCCGCGGATCAAACAAATATCAAAGTCCCGGATGTCTTGCCTGCCGATCTTCACGATAAATTTTTTATCCTTTAAAACAAAACAAAAATCAACAATGGACGCCAGCTTAACCCGATGACCGCGAACTTTGACCGCTTTGGCCAGCGCTCGATTGGCATAATTTTCAGGTCCCACTATGAGTATTTTCATAATATTATTTAGACGGATCAACCAAAAATCGCTGCAAATCGCGGCGACCGATGATCGCCTGATAAGCCAGCTCTTTTCGACTGACGACCGAGACGCGGGTGTTAATATCGAAACCGGATAAATTAATGGTCACCGGCACTTCGATGCGGTAAGTGGCGCCGTGGCTGCTCAAGGTCTTGGCCACGGCCACGATGTCGGGGTGTTTTTCCAATTCTTTGAAAACTTTTTTCGCGGACAGCTCCTCCATTTCTTCCCTGGTCAGGACGCTTTTGATGTTGAATGAATTGTAATAATCAATCGCTTCTTGAAATCCCAGCTCAATGGCCAATTCTTCGTCAATCGCGGAAATACCCGCTCCGGTGTCTATCTTGGCTTCGATTTCAACCGCTTTGGTTTTATTCTTGCCTAAAATTTTAACTTGCTCAATAATGCCGACCACTTGTTTGCCGGAAATTTCTTCAATCTCTTGCTCCACGTCTCCGCCGAAAAGTTCTTTGGCCACCTTAATACCCTTGGCCACTGTTTTTATTTTCAAACCCTGCACTCGAAGCAAACGTTCTTTGAGCGGCGCCATATTGGCGATCTGAATGGATAAGCCCGGATGCGCGTTCAATTCCAAAATAACCGGCCCCTTTTCCCGATCAATGGCCACGTCGACTCCAAGATAATTCAATTTGGTGGCTTGTTGCGACTCAATGGCGATTTCCAAAATCTTGTTCCAAAAAGGAATTTTAATGCCACTCATCGGAAATCTCGTGCCCGGCAGATATTCGATCAATTTGTTATTTAAAATGGCGCGAGTGGTAATTCCCGTAGTGATATCAATGCCCACGCCGATGCCGCCCATGTGCAGATTGGCTTTGCCTCCCGAATCTTTGGTGGGCAGCCGCAGCATGGACATGACCGGCACGCCGTTGAACACGATAATGCGGATATCGGGAATGCCCTTATACGCGTAAAGTTTAAAACTGGGATGAATCTTCAATCTCTCCTCGAAAAAAGCGATGTCTGACGCGTGGCTTTTCGAATAATCACCGTCCAAGATATTGCTGGCATGCTCTTTGATTTCATCCAAGGTGATTTCCCTGTCTTTTGACATGATCCAAACGCCGTTTCTCTTGCGACCGAAGGTGACGATAATGCCTTCTCCGCCGAGTCCCATGTTGGGCTTTAACACAAAACTTGAAGGCAAAAGATCCCAGTCGAAATTATACAATTCTTGACGGTCTGAAATCACGGCGATCAAATCCGCGACGGGCAGACCGACTTCAAACAAGACCTCTTTCGATAAAAGTTTGTTGTCCGCGATTTTAACGGCAGAAGATTTATTGTATCTTCTGACAAATTGCAGGTTCCGGGCGTTCATGCCCAAAATACCTTTACTTTTTTTCAGCATCTTCAACATTTTTTATAACCTTTCTAAATCTTATGTATTCGACCAATCTGATGCCGGCCCACTTGCCCAAAATCATATTGACGATAATGCACAAAAATATCACTTCGGGATAGCCGAGTAATATCGACTTGGTAAATTGCAAACTGGCGATCCAATAACAAAAGCTGGACAACACCAAAGTTTCCAGCGTCAGCATGATCGCCGCCTTATTGCCTTTTTCAATTTGCACGGACACGAATTTTTCGGATAAAACAATGAGAATCAAAATCGGAAAAATGGAAATGGTGAGCATGCCGGCGTCTTTTATCATCGCGCCGCCAAGCAGCAAAGCGAAAATCGTTAAACTGACCAGGATCAAAATCAGCGCCATCCTGGGCAGATAAAGCAACCTTAATTTTTTAGCCAGAATCCTGCCGATGCTGGCGATGGCGATAATAATGCCGAAAATAATCAAACCGTAAACAATGCCCGTGCCCAGAAACGATAAGGCGATGATCGCGGGCGTATAAATGCCGAAGGCTTTAAATCCGATGAACTGCCGGCTGAATGATAAAATGGTGGCGATGACCGGCAAAACCAATAAAAGGTAAAGGGTGTTGATGGGCACGCCTTGATTGACCATGTAACTGATGGCGTAAGCCAAAAAATTCCAAGGCCGAAGCTGCTGTATTTCCCGCTGAGTATGAAGACCGATAATCTGATACTCGATGTCGTCTTCTTTCAAATCGCGAAGCAATGAATCCAAATTAATAACCGTTACGGAGCTATTGATCGCGCTCTGGTCAGCCAAAACTATAAATTGAGGTTCCACCAGATTGAACAATGTTTGCGCCAATCTGGAGGTGGAAGCGAATTTATTGGTTATGTTGATGATGACCTTGTTGGAAAAGCCGAAATCGACCAAGCCCGTGCGGTCGGGAGACCCGGTGGCGCCCAACGCTTGCGCGGCGTCAATCATGGCATTGAGGCCGATATTGCCTTGCGTCCAAATAATAATATTTTTCGCCTGTTTGATGTTTTCTTTTGATTCGATTATTTTTTGCGCCAACTCATTTTCCACGGCCAGGTCCAAATCCTTGGTTTCGTTTTTAATATTCACGATCAAAATACCTTGGGTGCTGGAGATCATTTGCAGATTATTTATCTCTTCCGCGGAAATGGTGTGATCCGTGATTAAAATAATCAAATCTTTATCCACGGAAACAATAAATTGATCTACCGATTGTTCGTTGGTCAATTTATTTTGGAGAGTCAGGCTGGCTCGATAAAAACCCGGATTTTTGTAAGTGTAAACCGCTTCGCTGCCGGTCGCTCGTCCGTCATCGCCGAAATTCCAAATATATTCCACTTCCGAACCTTCGGGAACACTCGATCCGGCCGCTGAAAACAGCACCTGCCGGCCGACGACCACGTTACGGTCTCCGCCCGATACGGCTTTGAGGGGCACTTGCAATATTTCGCTTTGATTGTTTGTTTCAGCCGCGATCGCGGAATTTAATAACAGACCGCCGGCCATAAACGATAAAACCAACAAGGCTAAAAATTTTTTCATATTTTGTTTTTATTTCACTCTCAACATTTTTAAAGAATTTGATGCGCAAATGGCCGCGGCCAGCGCGTCGGCCGCATGGCTTGGCGTCGGTAGAACGTCCATATTCAACAATATTTGAACCATTTTTTGAACTTGTGTTTTGTCGGCTCGGCCATAAGCGGCCAAAGCCTGCTTTATTTGCAAAGGCGTAAAAACCAAAACGGGCACGCTTGCCAAGCTGGCGGTCAAACTGATCACGCCGCACGCTTGACTGACTTTCAAGGCACTTTTGGCATTCTTGGCGAAAAAAAGATCTTCGACGGATAAGTAGTCGGGCCGATATTTTTTAATAAGCTCTCCGAGCTTTTTGTGAATTTCAAGCAACCGATGGGAAAATTCAAGACCGCTTTCGGTATGAATACAGCCGTACTCCAACAAGGAATCTTGCCCGAGGATATTTGAAATAACGCCGTAACCGGTGTCCGCCAAACCCGGATCGACCCCCAAAATAATTGTGGATTTAATTTTTGGCATTTGAATACACGCAGCTTATATCATCCGAGTCTTCCAGCGCTTCGATTATCTCTTCAAGCTTGGCCTTATCATCAGCCGATATTTCAACTTTTTCTTTGGAGATCCATTCGAGACCCGCGTAATCCGGCGACAGGCCGGCTTGCCTGATTTCATTTTCCAAATTTTTCAAATTCTCGCGCGTCGTCAAAACCGTTAACCCGCCCTCTTCCGATTTAACGTCATCAGCTCCAAAATCTATGATTTCCAGAGCCACCTGGTCTTCTGATTTGCCAGCCAAGGCGTCCGCCGGTACTCTGATCACGCCTTTTTGTTCGAACATCCATTTCACCGAGTTGGCGCCGCCGAGAGCGCCGCCCATTTTATTGAAAACAGCCTTCACGTCGGAAACGGTTCGGTTGCGATTGTCCGTGGTTCCCTCGATTAAAAGTCCGACGCCCGCCGGACCGAAAGCTTCGTATAAAACTTCTTCGATAACATCTCCTCCCAGCTCTCCCGCGCCTCTGGCAATGGCTCTCTCGATGTTGTCTTTGGGCATATTGCTCGCGCGCGCTTGGTCAATGGCCAGCCGCAACTTAAAATTGGCCTCGGGATCTTTCCCTTCCCTGGCCGCCAGGATAATATTTCGCGCCAATTTCGTAAAAACCGAAGCTTTCTTTTTGTCTGACGCTTCTTTTTGCCTGTGGGTCGTTGCCCACTTGGAATGGCCTGACATATTCAAAAATAAAATATAAAATATAAAAAATAAAGAAAATGGAGGTCTTGCTTGAAATAAAACAAAGATTAGCGCCGCGAGGCTCGTATTAAATATACCAAAAACAAGTCTTAAAATCAAGCCGCCGGCACACTCAAGTATAGTTATACACACTTCTTAAATTTCTCTTGTTGCAAATTTTTCAAAAATTATGCAAGATAATAATAACACAAATTTGAACTCGACTTTTATCGGCGGTATCGACAAGAAAAAATCAAAAACAGGAGGGGAAAATCTCTCTGTTTAAATAAAAACAAAAACGAAAATCTCCGCGGCCATGCTTGGCGGAGATTTTCGTTTTATTCGTTAATTTGATGATATAATGATAAGGCAACGGGGCGCGGATATGCGGCCGCCGTAGAGACGCGCCGCGGCGCGTCTCTACGGCGGCCCCCAAATGTTTCATGCAAAATATTTTCCCAAAAATAAAAATGTCTCTTTTCTGGCAAACTATCATTGTTTTTTGTATCTCCTTGTTTTTATTTTCCCTGACCCAATTTCCCCACACGTTCTATGACCCGGACGGATTTTATCACGCCAAAATTTCCGAAACGATCGCCGAGCGCGGCCTTGTCAAATCTTTTCCCTGGACGCAATTCGCCACGCTCAAAGACGGCTTTGTCGATCATCACCTCGGATTTCATCTGCTGATCGCGCCGCTAACCAAAATCTTCCCCTCGGAATACGCGCTCAAACTGGGCAACCTTTTCATCAATTCCGCTTTTGTCTCCGTATTTTTTCTTTTCCTCAAAAAAAATAAAATAAAATACTCCTGGCTGTTCACTTCATTTTTATTTCTAACCGCTCCGCTTTACGCCAGACTGAGCATGAATAAAGCCATTGGGTTGGCCCTGCTTTTGCTGATGTTTTTTATCTGGGCGCTTATGGCTGAAAAAAAATGGCCGTTGTTTTTCATCAGCGCTCTTTTTGTCTGCAGTTATGGCGGCTGGCCGATAAGCATTATCGTTTTAATTTGCTATATCGTTGCCAGAATTCTTTTCCAAATAGTGGAAAATAAAAAAATGGATAAGAAATTAAAAAATCATTTACTCGGCGCCGCCTGCTTGACTTTGGCCGGACTGGCGGCGGGCCTGGTGATCAATCCATATTTTCCGCAAAATCTGAATTTTTATTGGCAGCAAGTGGTTCAAATCGGCCTGATCAATTATCAAAATCAGCTCAACGTGGGCTCGGAATGGCTGCCTTATGATTTCATTACTTTGGCGGCCGGCACTTTTTTCCTCTGGGGCATTTTGATTTTTTCGCTGAAAGCGATTATGGATCAAAAAGCAAAACTTAATTGGCGACACATTTTTCTGACCTTCTCTTTTATCATCTTTTTCGCCGTCACTTTGAAGTCGCGAAGGTATATCGAATATTTCGCGCCATTTTTTATTCTCTACATCGCTTTTTTATCCCGTGAATTGGATTTGAAAAAATTGCTGGGAGGCCTCGGCGTCAAAATGAAATGGTTTTGCCTGTCTTTGACCGCTTTGTTGGCCGGACTGATCCTCGCCAATTTCAGCTCGACCATCCAAATATTTCAAACCAAGCACTCCGTTGACAAATTCAGCGGCGCCGCGGCTTGGCTGGCTGAAAACACGGCCGAAGGGTCAATTGTTTTTCACACCGATTGGGATGATTTTCCCATGCTGTGGTTTCACAATGACCGCAATTATTATATCGGCGGCCTGGATCCGACATTCACCTATTTATTCAACCCGGAATTGTCGAAAAAATGGATGAGCATCTCTTCGGGCAGCCAAGCGGACGAACTTTATCTAATAATTAAAAACGATTTTCAGGCAAACTATGTCTTTGTGGAGAAAAACAATCACGCGCTTTTTTTAAACAATTTGGAAAATAACTTTTTGGCTGAAAAAAAATTCGAAGACGCTGAAAGCGCAATTTTTCACCTTAAAAACAACGATTGAATCAAATGACCAAAAACATTTCGCAAATTATCAAAAGTTTTTCAAAAAAAGACTGGCTCTGTCTGTCTATTATTTCTTTGGTTTTGATTGCGATCGTTTCAATTACCTATATTTTCGGTTTGACTTCATCTGATGCCGATCATATTTTCAACGGACGGCGCGCCACATCTCCCGGAGACACCTCGGTTTATTTTTCATACATCAATCAAGCGAAACAAGGCGACGGTTTTTTCATCAATCAATTCACTTCCGAAAAAGACGAACTTAAAGTCTTCAATATCTTCTGGCTGATGGCCGGCAAATTCGCGGCCGTTTTCCGCCTGTCCGCGCCGGCAACCATGCTGGCGCTAAAAATTTTACTGGCGCCGATTTTTGTTTTATTTTGCTATGTCTTTTTGAGTTTGTTTTTTGAAAATAAACGCGTAAAGCGCCTCGCGCTGATTCTGATTTCATTTTCTTCCGGAGTCGGGCTTTGGTTCGGTTTTCTGAATGGAGAGCAAAATACTTTTTTGAAAGCGCCGATCGATCTGTGGGTGACGGAAAGTAATTTTTTCACTTCGTTTTTGCACTCGCCGCATTTCATTTTGGCCTGGACATTGCTTTTGATCGTTTTTTCTTTTTTCATTTTGGCCGTTCGAAACAATAATTGGAAACAAAGCTTTCTGGCCGGCCTGACCGCGCTTTTTCTCTTTCAATTTCATCCCTATAATTTTCTGACGGTTTACGCGGTCTGCCTGACTTTCACGATTTATGAAATTTTTCTTAAAAAAACATGGCGACCTTCGGTCCACTTTTTACTTCTGACCGTTGTTTCCGTTCCTTCCGTAATTTATCATTTTTTCACGCTTTCCGACACTCTCATCGCCGCGCGTTCCGCTCAAAACATCACCCTGACTCCCCCGCTCATTTACGTGGCTTTGGGCTTTGGAATATTTTTCCCTTTGGCGATTTGGGGCGTTTGGAAAATTTTCAAAAACAACATGGAAGACAAATATATTTTCCTTGTCATCTGGCTGTTGGTCGGTTTATTGCTGATATATTTTCCGGGTTTTCAATTTCAACGGCGCTTGCTTTTGGGTCTTCAAATTCCGATAATCATGTTGGCTTTCATCGGTCTTGGAAATTTCGTTGAAAAAACGGCTGACAAAATAAAACGATCCAAACTGTCCGCCATGATCGCCGTGTATTTGGCCATGATTTTTATTTTGCCGACCTCTTTTTACCACCTTGCTTCCGATTTTTTATATTATTTCAATCACGAGCCTCTTTTCTATCAAACGTCCGAGCAAAAAAAAATCATTGAAGCAATAGAAGCGGACAATGGCCCGGTCAATATCATTATCTGCGAAGACATTCCTTTCGCCAATACTTTGCCGATTTATTTGCCGAATAAAATTTTTCTGGCTCACCTTCATGAAACGACTTTTTTCGAAAACAAAAAAAGCCTGCAAGCAAACTTTTTCAATCAAGCGATGACGCCGCTCGATGCTGAAAATTTTATTCGGAACAATTTTATCGAATATGTCATTTCAAAAAAACCGCTGCCTTATAATTTTCTGGAACCGATTATTGGCGGAGAAAAATATTTCTTATATCGAGTCAATTGATCTTAAGCGGTTCGGTCAAATTTTCTATTTTTGAAAAATTATTTTCGACGAAATATAAATTGTTCAAATACAAGCCGCCTTCGACTTCAACCGAATAGGCAAAAATTTCAGCGTCTTTTTCCCGCGAAACCGTCAATTCATCAGTAAACGGCCAAAACAGCCGTTTTTTTATGGTTTTCCCATCAATTTGATATTCAATCAGCATGGGCTTTTTATCTTCGCTTGCCTCAAAATTTTCAAGGTTGATTTTTACAAAATTAGCCTCATCAAAGGCAACCTCCTGTCCCGATTTTCCGTAAATCAAATATCTGTCTTTATTTTCCAGCAAAACAAGGCCGTTTTTTTTGATTTTTTCCAGCAACTCATCGCCACCGCTAGAATAATATTTTTGATAATACGGCCGATTGTCTTTTTGCAAATAAAAAGTCAGCAATTCGTCCTGATCAATGATCAAGTAATCCAACCCGGGCGTCTCGTATTTTTGATCGGAAAATTGTCGGTGGCCCCAAAAAATTCTGGTCGTTGAATAGACAACGTTTTTTTCGGACAAATAAACGGCCAAAGACGCGGGCGCGGCTACAATGGAATTTTCAATGGCCGTGGCCGGCGGCGCCGCCGCCGCCGTAGAGACGCGCCGCGGCGCGTCTCTACCCGCCCGCGCGAACGCGGGCGGCCACGGCCCGAAAAACCAATTTAAATAAATAATGGCCGCGATCAAAACAAACGGCGCCATTTTTTTGTAGGCGTTAAAAATAAAAATTTTGCCCGGCCGGTCATTTTTTAAAACCTCGATCAAAGCCAAATAGCAGGGAATAAAAAGCGGCGCGCCATAATGCAGATTGGCGACCGGCGCGCCGAAGGCCAAGGCGATTTGCAAATAATAAAAAAGGCCGATAACCAGATATCTGGGACGCAGGAGCGGCAAAAAAACCAACGGCAAGAAAATCTGCACCAAAAGCTCCAGTTGTCCGAGGCTGAAAACGCGGCCAAGAACCGTGTGCCAATCAAAATAGACCAAAAATTTGCTGGCCTCGCCGTTAAAATGCTTTATCGTCAGCCAACCGATAATTAAAAACAATAGACTAGAAAAAATAGTCGTCAAAACCTTGGGAAAAAACAAGGCTTTTTGGAAACCGACAATCCTTCTTTTTTCCAAAAAGATAAACAGAGCAAAGCCGAGTAGCAAAATTCCCATATCTTCCCTGATCAGCAAAGTCAAAAACAAAAAAACATAATAACCGGCTTGATTGTTTTCAAGATAAAAATAGTACAGCCAAAAAAAGAAAAAGAACAAAAACGGCAAAAAGTGAAATTCGAACAAGTTCATGCCGATGATGAACGGATTGAATAAATAGGCGATCAAAACCAAAATTGTTTTATTGAAATTTAAACTCTTTCGACAAATCAAATACAACGGCCAAGCTCCGAGGCCGATAAACAACGTTTGCAAAAAGAGCAACAAAATCGGTGATTGTAAAAAATGATACAGCGGATAAAATATAAAAAACAAAAAGCTGAAATGGTCCGCAAAATACTGCGCTCCCTGCAAAGGCACGAACAAAAAATTGCCCGCGTCAAGACTTTGGAACGCCTGAAAAAAAATGGTCAAGTCAAGACCGTTATAAAGATGGTTGTGATATTTGAAAAGGCAAACCGAAAAAACAGCGGCCACGTAAACCGTGATTGAGCAAATTAGAATCACTTTGCGTTTCATATGACTTAATGATATCAAACATCAACCAAACAAAAAAGCGCCCGCCAAAGACGGAACGCTTTCTTTTTCGCTTTCGTTATTAAGCTCCCAAAGTCACATTGACCAATTCACCGACCACATAACTGGAAATGGCATAAGCCAACAAAACGATGACCAAGCCGATGATGCCGTTGATGATCCAGTCTTTGGCTTTTTTAACCTTTTCATCGGCTCCGCCGGCGGTCATGTACAAAAAGCCTCCGTACAAGATGACCACGAGCAAAATAATGCCCATGAAAGTCAAAACGATTCTGATGATGTCGCCGATCACTACCGGCAAAGATCTTGACTCCGCTCCGAACTGATCGCCCGTCGTTCCCAATGTCCCGATAATGTCAGGCGTGCCCGCGGCGCCGGTGCTGTCGGCTAAAACCACTGCCGGCGTAACCAGCAACGCGATGGTTGCGAGCGCCAGTAAAGCCGGGACGAATTTTTTCAATGAAATTTTCGTACGCATAAATTTTTTAATTTATTGATATTTAAGTTAATTTTATTTTATGCCGCCGGGGGCAAACTGCCGCCCGTCGCTTCAATCATGCTTCTTACCACATAGTCTGAGATGGCGTAAGCCGATAGTACTATCGCTAAGCCGATCATGGCATTGATAATCATTTCCTTAGCTTTTTTTACCTGATTTGCATCCCCGCCGGCAGTCATCCACATGATGCCCGCATAAATTAATAATAATAGTAAAATTACACCCAGCAAAGTCAAGATCACTCTAATTATTCTGCCCACGATGACCGCGATGCTCTCGGACTGAAGCCCTGCCTGATCGGCGGTTTGTTCTAATCCGGTCGCAATGGCCAGGGTTGGCTGAACGCAACTTGAAAAAAATATAATCGCCACGGACAATATAGTTATAATATATAAAAAATGATTCATATTTACTATGTTATACCTCCAGGCTGAATCTGCGAAAAAATATATTTTAGTATAGCATATGAAGCCAGCACTAAAATCAAACCAATTATCCCGTTAATTATTATTGTTCTGGCTTTTTGCACTTTGGATTTAGCCCCCACTTGCAGGGTTATTGATCCGCCGGCGGTCATCCACAAAACTCCGCCGTAAATAATCATAACCAAAAAAAGTACTCCAACAAATCCCAATGCATAATTCAAGATATTGCCGATAATTTCAGGCAACGCCTTGTCCGTCTGCAATTCCGCCTGACCCGCCGCCGTATTCAGTCCTTCTTGCAAGGCGCCGGCTTTGGCGCAGGAAATACCGACTAGTTCTTTTATCCATTGTCTCATATCGGTTACAAATTTACAAATCTTTTACTAATGCACAAATTGTTACACGCTATATGTTACGAATTACAATATCCTATTTAACTTTCAGGTTATTTGTTACTAATTACAAGATTCTCAGGCTTAAGGCTATAGGTGAATGTCCCAATGGGATCACTTCGTGATACTTCGTAACAATACAAATAAAGAGCCATTTAGTGAATGTAATTCGTAACATCTTCTCGATTCAGCCATCTACAAAGATAAATGACTGAACCAAGAAGGGCAGAGTTTCCCAGCTGGGACGCAAACCCTGCCTCCTCTTTTATTCCGCGATTGTGGCTGAAACCAAGGAATTGATGACGAAAGTGGTAATGGCATATGCGGCCAAGATAATGGCCAAACCGATAATGCCGGAGATAAGCCACTGTCTGGCTGCCGTGACCTTTTCATCGCTGCCTCCGGCGGTCATGTATTTGAAGCCGCCGATTAAAACGATGACAATAGCCACCACACCCAAAAATCCCAACGCCGCTTTGATGATATCTCCGATCACTTCTCTTAAATCTCGAGTTGAATAACCAACGCTGTTTTCAATCGCGTTGAATCCGAAATCGATTTGAGCTGAAGCGAGCAAAGGCACGGCCGCCATGAAAAGAACGGCCAATACCATGGTAGCGGTAGTAAACTTTTGAATTTTGTTCATATTTTTTATTACAAGATTACGAAATTTGCATACGAGATTGTACGGATTGGAATTATCTCGTATAATCTGTACACAAATCTGTAATCTCGTAAAAACTAAATTTATTCGACCTTTTATTAATTGTTAAATTATTGAAATTGGGTTTGACATTTGGCGCGGCATTCTTTGGAGTCATTGGCGAGAAGGGCCATGCAATCCTTATATTGCTCATCTTGCTCGGGCTCATTGTATTCTTGAAGACAATGATTTTCACCGTTGGTGTCCATTTGCTGGCAATCGGACAGGCAATCGCCTCGTTGCTTTTCGACGGAACCCAGTCCGCTGGTGAGCGGGGTTATTATCGCCGAAACAATAGCATAGCTCGAAAAAACCACAATCAAGCCCAGGATGGACCAAACCAAGGTACCGCGAGCCTTGCTCGCTTTTTCCGCCGCGCCACCCGAAGTCATATACATAATGCCTCCGTACACGAACATGGCCAAGGCGACCGAACCGATGATGCCAAGCAGGGCTTTGATGATTTTTCCCGCGATAGTGGGAACATCCCCGCTAATCAATTCTCCCTTGATCGGCTCTTTATTTAAAAACGAATCCAGCTTTTGAATGGTCTGATTCAGCCCTCCTTCAGAGGCGGGTGTCGCCGCGGTTTCCGCCGTAGAGGAGGTGGGTTTGCAATAGGTCAGGCAAGTCGTTGAATCGGGCTGCGAACTGCAGGCATCCTGACTTAATAAATCCACGTCGACGTCCCCACAATAACAAACAGGGGCGTTGCCTGCGCCGCAAGCCGCGCAAATTTTTGCGCAATCTCCGACGGCGTTTTCGCAACTGGCGCAAAAACCGTCAGCCAGCGCGCTCGACGCGAAGCCAAGCGATAAAATCGCGCAAAAAAAGATGATTGAAAAAAGCTTAAACTTCATATTTATTATCCTTGGAGCGCGCTTAAAACGAATTTAATGATGACCCCGGCGCCCAAGATCAAAGCCAGACCGATTACCGACGTTGATAAGACTTTTTTGGCTTTGGACACCGTGTCCGAAGAGCCGCCGGAAAAAATATACATGAACCCGCCGATCACGAACATCAACAAGGCGATGGACCCACTCAGTCCCAAAATAATGCCGGCCACGTTGGCCATAAGATTTTCAACCGAACCCAGATTGCACTCCGTGGCGTCGCCCAAACATTCTTGCGGCACCAGAGTCGGCAGAGCGGCCATGACCGGACAGGCCACGAGCAGAATCAATATTGGCATTAATATTTTTTTCATAATTCTCAAATTATTCTTTCCAAGTCAGCTTTATCCTCTGCGCGGCCAGGTCGATCGCGTCCTTGATTTTCTCACCGCTTAAAACATCATTTATTAAATCGGCAAACACCGATTCGGCGGCCGCGGAATCTTTGCCTCGATACCAGCTCTGAGCCGTCAGCAATTGATCCGCGAAAACATCCAAGTCCGGATCATTGAGCTGTTCGTTGATCAGCGCCCTTAACGCCGTGGGGCGCTTGCTCGATGCTAAATATTTTCTGGCTTCATCCGGTGAGGTGATGAATTGAATGAAGTTCCAGGCGTGATTTACATTTTTGGTTTTTTTGGATACGGTTTCCACCCAATAATTGGCGTAATTGGTGCGATTGTCTTCATATATTTGAGGAGTTCCGGCGATGTCGTAATTCAATTTCGGCGCTCGAGAATCTATAACCGGAATATGGTAAGCATACCCGAAAAAATAAGCGGTCTGCCCGGTAATGAAAGCATCCAGCGAATTGGGCATGTCTTCGTTCCAAGTGTAAAACCCGCTGTCTATTTGAGAAAAACCCGTATAAAAAGTCAAAGCTTCCTGTCCGGGCGGCAATTGCGAGGTCGAGCCGGCAGGTTTTTGATTGAATAAAACATTGCCTTGCTTGTCCGCCATGACCGCGCGATTTTGCATCATCAACAGAGACAAAATATCAAAAGATCTGACAATATTGTTGGCCGTGCCCAGAGCCACTCCCGAAATCAAAATATTTCCATCCGAATCTTTTTGGGTCAGTTGTTGCGCTTGGCTGATGAAATCCTCCCAATTTCTCGCCGGCTGGGCAATGTTCGCGTTATTTAACAAATCGCGATTATAGAACAAAACCAAGGTGTCCAAACTGATCGGCAGACCAAAGATCCGCTCGACCCCGTCCTGCGTCCAAATCACGTCTTGAGTCACCACTTCCGGAAAAATCTTGGGCGCGTCTTTGACGGCCAAAGAAGTTTTTACTTCATTGATCACGCTTTCTTTTTTTCTGATATCGCCTTCCGTTATCTTTCTGGCCACCTGCGTTTGAGCCGGCAGAGGGGAAATCAAGGTCTGATATTTATTCACCCACGTATTGTGTATGGAATAAATATCCGGTCCCCGATCCTGCGCGAAAGCCTCGATCAATTCTTTTTCATATTCTTCAAATCTGAATTTACGGTAATTGATGGTGACATTGGGATAAATCGCTCGATAATCGTTGATTAATGTCCTAATATCGTTCGGTTCTTCCCAAACGCCCCAATATTCGAGCACCACGGACTCATAAGAAACTGCCGGCGCGGATCCGCAAGACAGACCGGTGGTCAACAAAAACAATAATATCAAAAAAATAACGCTGGCTTTTATTTTTATTCTCATACGGTAAAAATAATATTGCTCTTTATTTAATTGTTTTTTTCAAAAATGCCAAAAATTCTTTTCTCAAGCTCGCATTTTTCAAGCCGAAATTCACATTGGCTCTCAGATAGCCGTGCTTATTGCCGCAATCATAGTACTCGCCTTCATATTCTAGCGCGTAGCCATCTTCTTCTTTCAATAAATCGTTAAAAGCGTCAGCCAGCCAGATTTCGCCGCCTTTGCCCGGCTTGGTATTTTCCAATTTTTCAAAAATTTTCTCGGACAAAACATATCTCATCCCCAAAATCGCCAAGTTCGACGGCGCGCTCGCGAGCGAAGGTTTTTCCACGGTTTTTTTTATTTTGTGCAATTTGCCGATCGAGGAAATCGGGTCCACAATGCCGTATCTGTCCACCAATTTTTTATCAACCTTTTGCACGCCCACGTAATTGCCCGGATGTTTTTTATAACTTTGCAAAAGTTGCTTCATGGCCGGGACTTTGCTGTCGATGATGCTGTCGCCGTCGGAAAAAACAAACGGCTCATCGCCCACGATTTCTTTGGCCATCAGGAGAGCGTGGCCGTTGCCGAGAGGTTTGTTTTGCCTGACGTAAACGAATTTGGCCATGGAAGAAATTTTCCTGACCTCGGCCAATTCTTCTTTCTTGCCCTTTTCCTCCAATTGATATTCCAATTCAAACGACGGATCAAAATGATCCTCAATCGCGCGTTTGGTTCTGCCGGTGATAAAAATAATTTCTTCAATGCCTGACGCCACCATTTCCTCAACAATATATTGAATAACGGGTTTGTCCACGACCGGCAGCATTTCTTTCGGCTGGGCGATGGTGGCCGGCAAAAACCTGGTGCCGAAGCCCGCGACCGCGATAACCGCTTTTCTGATTGGCTTCATACGCTGTTTCAAAATAACGAATTAATATTCTCTTTCATTTTAACATATTTTTCAAATATCTGACAAAAAACTTATAAACAAAAAAGCGCGGGCGCCCGCCTTTGGCGGACTGTAAGAACAGAATAATATTCTGGCCCTACACGCGGACATGCGTCCGCCCTACCCGCGCCTATCCGAAAATACGCTTCTTCAAAACATTATAGCCATCGGGCTGTCTTAAGATTTTCGCCACGTCCACGGCGAAATCCCGTTCAAAAAATTCATCTGAAAAAACGATATTTAAAAATTCATCGAAATCAACCTCTTTTATTTCAATCTTCTCCCCGGGATCAAAATTTTGCTCGCCGATTTTCGCCGCGTTTCTGGCGACGTAGATAAAAATCGTCCAATCGATTTTGGATTCGGGTTCGTATTCCGCAAAAAGCTCCCAGTCATTTGTTTCCATGCCGCTTTCTTCTCTAAATTCCCTTTTCGCCGCTTCAAGCGGCTCTTCGCCCGCCTCGATCCTGCCGCCGAAAAACGAATGGCACCAATCCATGTCGGGCTGCTTCTCGCGGGCGATTAAAATTTTATCTCCGACAGTCGGAATGATTTGCGCGGTGTTTGGCCGCTTGATCCGCTCGAAAGTGGCGCTCGAGCCGTCGAACATTTTCTGCTGCCATTGATAAACATCGAAAATTATTCCCTTGAAAACCTTTTTGGCGTCTTTTGGTATTTTCATAATTCTATATAACATTTCCCCAGATGCTAATGTTGCGGCATGAGTGAGCTGGAACGAAGCCAAATATTCGCAATTTTATTTTCCATAAACATTATCCAACAACCTGTTAAAAAAAGGAAAATCCTTCTTATCGTAGTGTTCGCTAATCATTGCCAAAACATCTTCTCTGCTTTTACTTTGATCTTTTAGATATTGAAATTGCTTGGTGAAGGTATAACGTTCAACTGGATTATTTGGATAGTAGACAGGCATTTTAATAACATCTTCATCAGTTGATTTAAGCAACTTCTTCATATCTTCAATTGCCTGTTTATCGCCTCCATGACTTTCAATTTGGCTAAGTTCATGTTCTAGATCTGTTCGAGAAATACTTGCGTATTGTGCGATATCCTCAAAAGCAAATTTTTGCATATTTCCGCGATAACTCTCAGGTGACTCAAAATCCAAAAAGTTTTGGCAATGCGCCAATTCATGACACAACCAAGCAATTTCATCGGGATTTCCCCGCGCTTCAAAATAACTCTGTTTGATTAAGATGAGTTGTTTTTCAGCACTTGATTCCGAGGGTTGGTTTCCCTTGTCCCATAAATCATCCGGGACCACCGCGATAGTAACTCCGTCTAATCTTTCATCATGAAGAGCCTCGCGTTGTGCTTTATATTTTGTTGGCAAATCCTTTGCTTTCAATAATCCTACTCTTTCAACAGCGCCTTCTTTTAAGCCAAGGTGTTCTTGCAAGTATTGTTTGGTATCGTTCTGTTCCAGAGGCCGCTCTAAGTCATGCGATACTCCGATCTCTGCTATTTTAGCGTCATCTTGTTTGTTTGCCTCTGCTCGCCCGGCTTCCACACCACCGGAACCCGGCTCCTCTGAATCGACAATCGGGGATTTTACAGGTTTTTCACCCTTTGGTAATTCAGGTTGTTGATCAATTGGTTTTGGTACTTTTTCAGCGTCCATATTTTGTTTTTTATAATATTTTCTATTTTACTTAACTATCATTCATTAATATATTAGCATCGATCCGCGTCAACGAGCAATGATTGATTTTTTCACACGTTTATGCTATAATTCCTAAGATCGTGATTTCATGTTTCATGTTTCATGTTTCATGTTTCATGTTTCATGTTTCATGTTTCATGTTTCATGTTTCATGTTTCATGTTTCATGTTTCATGTTTCATGAAAATGGAGAGGTGGCCGAGTGGTTGAAGGCGCAGCTCTCGAAAAGCTGTAGGGGCGAAAGCTCCTCGTGGGTTCAAATCCCACCCTCTCCGCCACGTCGCTCGCGAGCGACGTGGCTCAGCCAATTTCCAAAATTATGACAATGGAAAAAAAAATCGCGAAGATATTCAATCTCACCGATGAAAATTGGATGAAGCACGCCAATCCATGGAGCGTCTGGACTCGATATTCGGTCTTGCCGATCATTGTCTTGGCTTTTTGGAGCAGGCTTTGGATCGGCCGGTGGTGCCTTATCCCTGCATTGATTTCTCTGGGCTGGATGTTTTTCAATCCGATATTTTTTCCAAAACCCAAGTCAACGAATAATTGGGCGTCAAAATCCGTTTTGGGCGAGCGCGTTTATTTGAATCGGGACAAGATAGCGATTCCAAAGCATCATAAATCTTTGCCAAAAATATTGAACGCGATTTCATTTTCCGGAATAATTTTGTCCGTTTGGGGAATCGTCGCGCTGTCCATCTGGCCGGCAATATTGGGCGTGACTTTGGCTTACTTGGGAAAAAGCTGGTATTTGGACAGAATGGTTTGGTTGTATGAAGACATGAAAGAGCGGCCGGAATACAAAGCATGGATGTATTGATAAACAATTACGAAAATATTACTTTAAATGATTCGCCGCTATCGGCGGTTTTTTATTGGACGGCAAACCGCGCTTTTGATAAAATGAGTGTATCACCAAATTCTTTTCGGAAAAACAAAAAAAACTTCAAATAAAAACTAAAAATCAAAACGCCTTTATGAAACAGCGGGGCACAAAATTAAAACATTACTTTTTAAAAGACATAAATCCGACCATTCGATTTTTGATAATGTCAGACACCGTTCTGGTGGGCGCGGCCGGACTTTTGGGCCCGATCTTCGCGCTGTTTATTGAAGGCTTCATTGATGGCGGCAACGCGGCGGTCGCGGGCGTGGCCGCGGGCATTTATCTTTTCACCAAAAGCGTTTTGCAAATTCCCATCGCGCATTTTATTGATAAAATAAGAGGAGAAAAAGACGACTTCTGGTTCATGTTCATTTTCACCATGCTGATCGCTTTCATCCCGCTTTTATATCTGGTTATTTCCACGCCTTTACAACTTTATCTCGTGCAATTTCTGCTCGGCTTCTTCACGGCCTTCACTTTTCCGACTTACATGGCTATTTTCACCCGACATGTCGATAAATCAAAAGAAGGCACGGAATGGGGCGTTTATTTCACGCTGACCGACCTAACCAGCGCCGCGCTGGCCACCATCGGCGGTTATGTGGCGGCCACGCAAGGCTTTCCCACTTTGATTATCACCGTCGTCGCGATATCGTTTCTCGGCTCCTTGCTCCTCTGGCCGATTAAGCCGTATATCAGGCTGGCCAGAAAAAATAGGAGGAAGACTCGGCAAGCGCGAGCTTAAATCAAAAGCAACAGCAAACCGGCATTATAATATCAATTGCCGGTTTTAAATGCCCGCTTGACAACCAGACTATATTTGATATAATGACTTTAAATATAAAACTTCTAATCGGGTCCTTGCGGATTTGCCGCAAGGGTTGGGCCCGGGTACTTCGAGATTAATATTTTTCGAAGAGAAGTGACTTTTGCAGAAGTGAAAGTCCGGCAGCCTCCGTAACCATGGGATAATCGCTGAATCGAATATTATATAGATATTCGAGGAGTCGATGAAAGCGCTCGCCAAAAATGGCGGGAATCGGGGTGGTACCGCGAGATATGACTTCTCGTCCCTGTTGCGTAATTTATTTACGCTATGGAGACGAGAAGTTTTTTTTGCTCAAAAAAATGATAAGAGCTTCTCGACCGCACCTTTACAAACAACACCCGACGCTACGGAGTGCGTTGAAATAGGGGACAAAAATGATCGATGTAAAACACTACATCAAAGAACATGCGGCGCGAAACATCCCTCTCTGCTTCGACGAAGCATATGCACTGGGGATGTACTTGATGCAGGCCTGCCAAGGAGATACCTTGGCGGCCATTCAAAGCATCGCCTTATTAACAGCTCTACACAATCAAGCTCTCTATTCGTGGAAGAGGAACGGCAGACAAATGGACCATCCTCTCCCTGAAGATTCCGCCGAACAGATTGCGGGGATCTGCGCAGCCGTCTTCGAACACGACATCGTTCAGTCAGAATTCGGCTTTCTGAAACCCAAGGTTCCTTTCGCCATGGACAACTGCGGGATGGGAGGAGATCTCACCGTCACGGCGAACGTTTCCACTCTTGCCGCCTTCATTGCTTCCGCCGCTAGCATTTCCATGTGCAAACACGGCTCCCCCGCCAACGCGGACAAAGGGCGCCATGGCAGTTCGGATTTCATCGATTTGTGCGGTATCAACCGATTCGCCGACAAAGCAGCAGTAGAAAAAAGCGTGGAAGAACTCAATTTTGGGTTCACAGAAGCATTGGACGTGCGCTATAAACACATCCATCTTCAAACCCACGAAATAGCGAAACTGCCACACATGAACGACATCATCGGGCCGATCACCAATCCTCTGTCACCCTCTATTCTCACGAGAAGGGTGGTCGGTCTCAATCATTTGATTCCACCGTTCGTTGTCGCGAAAGCCTACAAGACGCTGAATGACAAAGGGATCACTCAACTGCATCATGGACTTTTCATCCGCGGCTTCACCCAGAAAGATGGGGAAAGTGGCATGGATGAATTGTCTATCTGCGAACCTGGGACTCAGGTTGCGGAATTAAAAAACAGCGAAATCCGGGAATTTTGGCTGAAGGCTGAAGATTTCGGACTGCAACCGATACCTGTCAATTCCGTCTCTCCGCCCCAAGGAATGTCCAAGGGAGAGTTTTCCCTATCCATTCTGAGAGGAGACGCGCCGGCATTCCCGACTCAGATGGTACTGGCGAACGCGGCGATTCTCTTCTATCTGGCCGGCAGGTCCAACGACCTGAAAGAATGCTATCTGCTCGCCAAGGAAACACTGGATAGCGGAAGAGCTCATGAACGAATGAAGCAAGTCAAAGAAGCGCTACCGAAGTAGCTTTTCTCAAAAAGGGGCGACTGCATGACGTCGTCCCTTTTTCATTTCACTTAGTTCTGCTATAATTCAACAAACTATGAAAAATAATTTAAACAAAATTTTCAATAAAACTAACGGCATAATCATAGGCGCCCTGCATTTCGCTCCGCTTTTGGGTTATTCTGATTATCCAGGAGATGAAATAATTCTTAAAAATGCTTTGAGAGATTTATCAGCTTTCGAAGAGGGTGGCGTGGACGGCGTAATCATTGAAAACAATTACGACATCCCGCACAAAATATTTGTTAAAAAAGAAACGGCTGACGAAATGCTCGCTTTGGGAAAAGAAATAAAAAAAATCGCGAAAAAACCTCTGGGCGTCAGCGTGTTATGGAATGACTATAAAAAGGCTCTTTTAATAGCGCAAAAAATTGGCGCTAAATTTATAAGAATTCCTGTTTTTGTCGACAGCGTTAAAACAAACTATGGCGATATTATCGCCGATCCGCAAGCCGTTATAAAATTCCGCAAAGAAATAAACGCTGAAGACATCTCCTTGTTTACCGACATACACGTCAAGCATGCTGAATTATTGAAAAATAAATCAATTGAAGATTCCGCAAAAGAGGCGATCAAATCCGGCTCGGACGCTTTAATTGTAACCGGGCGGTGGACTGGCGATGCTCCCGATTTGGCCGAATTGAAAAAGATCAGAGAAGTCGTCGGGGATTTCCCGATTTTAATCGGCAGCGGCGCTGATGACAAAAACATCAATGAATTATTCGAATACGCCAATGGAGCGATTATCAGCACCTCTTTAAAAGAAGGAGGGATTAAAGAAACCGAAGTTAATGTTAAGGGCTGGGAACAAAGAATTGATAGAAAGCTGGTAAAACAATTCGTTAAAAAAGTTTATAAATAAAATTCTTTAAAAAGAAAACGAGAGCCTTTACGTGGAATAGGCTCTCGCGCGGGCAGGTTCATGAACCGGGAATGAATTCCTGCCTGCGGCAGAGTGTGATAGTCCGACCTGCTTGAAGTTTGTCAAGGATCATGGACACAAAAAACTCCACCAACTCTCAAAAAAAGCCTTATTTAAGGTCTTTTTTTTATTGACAGTATTGACAAAAATGTTAAAATTTGATATAATATAATAATTAGAATACCGACTCCGTAGCGATTTAATCGGAATTTCCGTAAATTCTTATTAAATCGCTATCGAGACGATGGCCGCTTGGGAATAAACTCGAGCGCATCCCGAGACGGGAGAGAAACGATGGGAAACAAAATTTCTCTGAGTAGGACTATGTGCATCGCCATGGAGATGGCCAGGGTTGCTCTGCGCCACTTTCCTCATACTGCTGGTTGCGGCTGGTTCGAACAGATCGACATCAACTGGAAGGATGATGACTCCAAAGACAGGCCGGTCGACTCTCTCTTCTTCGAGTTCACTGTCCGCGTCTTTTGTGACATCCGTGCCAAAGTCACATGCGCACTCGCTCCCCTTCATGGTTACCTCGAAGATGAACAGCATCTAGGCACTGTTTATCTTACCCTCCTCGATGACGACCTTGAGCGGGGGCAACTGCAGTTCAAGTGTCATTTCGCCAATGGGGAGATCGTTGCTCAAACGACGTTTGGGTAAAGATCTCTGAGCGAACCACCTCACCGTTCTTCTGCCGCCATGTCCCACGGACCGCTGGCGGTTTTTTAATTTTCCCCGAATTCAAGCTATAATAAAGTTATATGAAGATCAAAATATTCACGCAAATATTTTTTAAAGTTTTAGCCGCGGTTTTTTTCGTTATTTTTTTAAATCCCCTGCTGGCCGGCCGGTGGAATTATTGGCAAGGCTGGCTTTTTAGCGTGGCCATGATTTTAATGATGATCATTGAATTGATTTTATTTAGAGACAAACTCGACCTGGCCAAAGAACGAATGAACCCCGGCCCCGGCGTCAAATGGTGGGACAAAATATTATTTCCCGCCTTTTCATTGTTCACTTTGGCCGCCTGGGTAGTCGGGGTATTGGACACGGGCAGGTTCGGCCTCAGCGCGGCTTGGCCGATCAGGGCTTATGTCATCAGTTGGCTGGTATTTATCTTTTCAATTTTTATGTTCACTTGGCCGATGCTGGAAAACAAATGGTTCTCCAGCGTGGTCAGGCTCCAAAAAGACCGCGGACAGCTGGTCTGCATGACCGGTCCTTATAAATACGTCCGCCATCCCGGATATGTGGGCGGAATTTTAATGGCTTTAAGCCTCGGCGCCATCTTCGGCTCTTTATGGGCGCTGATTCCCGGCGGTTTGGCCGCGATATTTTTAATCATCAGAACTTACTTGGAAGATAAAACTTTAAAAAAAGAATTGCCCGGGTATTTGGAATATTCGAAAAAAGTTAAATACAGATTAATACCGAAAATTTGGTAAGACTCTTACTTAAACCTCCATGCAAACAACGTTCTTGTCTCCGATTTCAACACTCCGCGCATTTATGACCCGGCCTTTCTCGTTGAAAATAAAAAACCGAAATGATAGACTGAATTCAATGAAAACTTTATGAATCAAATTCAAAAATTAACAGTATCCAACAAACGCGTCGGCCCGATTTTGGCGCGGCATCCGTGGATTTTCTCCGGCGCCATTAACAAAATTCCCGACGGCATCGAAAGCGGCGCGCCGGTCGCTGTTTTTGACGAACAACAAAACTTTCTGGCTCAAGGGTATTTCAATTCATATTCGCAAATCGCGGTTCGCGTCTGGAGTTATGATGAAAAGGAAATCGTGGATGACAAATTTTTCGAAAAACGAATCAAGCAAGCTTTTGAAATCCGTGAAAATTACGTTGAAAACAAAAAAACGGATGCGTTCAGGATAATCAACAGCGAAAACGATTTTTTGCCCGGCCTGATCGCGGACAAATACGGCGATTATGTTGTTTTGCAATTTCACACCAAGGGCATTGAGCGCTGGAAAGATCAAATTTTAAAGGCCTTGATCAAAATTCTCAAACCGAAAGGCATTTATGAACGCTCCGATCTTCGCGTCAGGGAAATCGAGGCCGGAAAAAAACAAGCCGGACTTTTATACGGCAAAATTCCGGGAAAAATCAAAATTTCCGAAAACGGTTTTAAGTTTTGGGTGGATGTCGTTAACGGACAAAAAACCGGTTTTTTTCTCGATCAGCGCGCCAAGCGCTTAGCCTTGATGAAATATGTCGAAAACAAAAATGTTTTGAATTGCTTTTCATACACTGGCGGTTTTTCCGTGTACGCTTTGGCCGCCGGAGCGGAAAAAACGGTCAGCGTGGATTCCTCGGCCTCCGCGCTCGAGCTTGCCAAAGAAAATATCAAACTCAATAAGCTCGATTTGAAAAAATGCGAATTCATTTGCGAAGACGCGAAAAAATATTTGATCGCGCCACAGCAAAAATTCGATCTGATAATTCTGGATCCGCCGGCATTCATTAAAGACAGACGAAAAATCAAACAAGGCCAAGCCGGTTATCGATCCATAAATGAAATGGCCATGAAAATTTTGCCTGAAAACGGAATTTTACTGTCTTGCTCCTGCTCGGCGCATCTGCCGCTGTCCGACTTTCAATTTGTATTGACTCAGGCCGCGGCCAGAGCGAAAAAAACTTGCCGAATACTTGAAACTTACACTCATGATATCGATCACTTGCGTTTGTCGGCCTTTTCCGAAAGTGAATATTTAAAAAGCATCTATGCAATCATCACCGATTAAAAAAGCCAACAACAAACTTCGTCTGAACATGCTGATAATTTTCACTATCGGTTATTTAACGATCTTCTCAATTGTTTCGGTGCTAAACCAACGGTATTCATTCCTTTTCTCAGCCGGCCTTATGCTGATTTTTACTTTTCTGGCGCTCTATCTTTATAAAAAAGCGGGCCTGCCCATTTCCGCCATGACCGCGATGACCTTGATAGCCGCTTTGCATATTTTCGCCGGCAACACGTACATTTACGGCGCCAGATTGTACGATATCTGGCTGATTGATAAATATCTGAAATTCGATAACTTGGTTCATTTTCTGGGAGGTTTTGTCGCGGTTTACATTATCTTTATTTTATTGGAGCCATACCTTGATTCAAAAATCAAAGAAAGAAAATTCGTTTTTTCCGTGCTGTTGATTTTAATAGCCGCCGGCATAGGCACGATCAATGAGATTTTGGAATTGGGCGCGGTTTTATTCTTAAACGCTTCAACTCTTGTCGGAGATTATTTCAACAACGCTTTTGATTTGCTCTATAATTTTCTGGGAGCGACGACCGCCGGACTCTTGGCGATCGGAATGAAAAAAGGCCGCGTTAATAATTGAAACAAATAAAAAACGGAGGAGAATATGCCTCTGTTTTTTTTATTTGTGAAACACTCATTACAATTAATTGACAATCGTTTCGAATGTCCACTGCTTGGCATTATTAATGAAAATTTCTTCGTATTTCGATCCCCATTCGAGCTGATAAATTTGCGGATAGCTGCCTTTTTGATCCGGCGCGTCAATATAAAACTCGAAAGAATAAGTCTCGCCCGGAGCGACCGCTTTACTGATTTTATTGACCGCGTATTTGGAATTCCATGAATAATCGTAAAAATGACTGGTTAACCAACTATTATTCTGGGTGTTTTTATAACTTCTTAATACCAGGTTTTGATTCCAAGAATTAAGCCCCGTATTTTTGAAAGTCAATTTAACCTTGGTTCGCGAAGAAGCCGCGAGCGATTCGGGAAATGTCGATTCGATCAATTCGGCCGCGTACGGCGTGTCAATTCTGGTTAACAAATCCACTTCTCCGCCTAATATCGACTCGCTGACCGCTTCATAATCTCCGTCAATCGGTTCGCCGGTCAGTCTGACGAGCTCAAACTGCGGCCGAAAAAGTCCGGGACCGCGCGTTTGCAAATCAAAACTCCAAGTGGCGATCTCGCCCGGCTCGATCACATCATCTTCGCCGTCGCCGCTCGCGTCCCAGGAACCGTTCAAAAAAGCGATGAAGCCATTTTTATTGGTCCATTGATCATGATAAAACGCGTCATTGCCATTGGCTCGATCGGTCACTTTCAATCTGATCTCCGGAAATGTCCAATTTTTAGTGGAAGTGTTTTTGTATTTCAAAACAATTTGAGGCGTGGTGTCGGAAAAATAAGCGGGCGAAAATTTCTTATCGACCAATTCCGCGGAATAGTAAGAGTCGGCGTTATAAACGGTCACGCTGGCTCGACCGGCGGCGAAATAACCTTCTTGGCCTTTAACCAAAACCAAATTCTTTTCTTCTTTTTCTCCGAGCGGCGCGGTGATGGTCGCGTAAAACCTGGAGGTATCCCCCGGTTTGACATTAGGCTTGTCCGACACGATGTAATCGGTTCTGATGCTGGAATAAACGTCATTATCCTTTTCATCAGCTGTTTCTTCGGACAGCGCCGCGGCCGAAAATTGATTCAGCTTGGCCAATTTTTCCCCTTCTGCGGATTCGGTCAACCTGACCAAATCTTGTTCTATCGTTGAAAAATTATGCCAAGTCGTATTGCCTTCATTTCGAAATTCGAACCAAACCTGCTTTGTTTGTCCGTTCTTTAAGGTAATCTGATCATCGCTTTGGTCAAGCAAAGTCGCCTTGTAAACTCTTTTGTTTTTCAATTCATTATATTTGATTTGCGCTTGGGTGCGAATGATCGGCAATGAAGATTCTATATTCATTCCGGGGCAAGAAGTGCAGTCAACGTCTTTGTGTCCGACAACGGTCGGCAAAAACAGTCCCTCGCGAGTGCTGTAGCCGCCGGGCGGCAAAGACATATCCAGCCCCAGCTTGGCGATCAAATTGATCAACGACGCTCTGGCCGCGGCGGATAAAGATTGCTCGTTATAATCGCCCAAAACAGCGATGCCGATCGTGCCGTGATTAAAGCCGATGACATCGCCGTCTCCGCTGAACACGCTCGAATCGCAAACCGAGCTTCGGAGCGTGTGCCCGCCTATAGCGCCCTCTCCGCCTTGCCTGCCTTCGAAGATTTCTCCATCCGGAGCGATTAAATAATTATAACCGATATCTCCCCAGCCGAGGCCGTTGGCCTGCCAGTTGTAAATGCTGCTTACCATCAATTTGTAATCCGCCGAGTTGATGAATTCATCGCCGTTCAAATCCTTTGGCGCCGAACCCGTGTGATGGAGTATCAAATGATCAATGCCGTAATAATTCACCGGCCAATCCACGTTCGATGACTCCGAAAGCCATTGATTTCTGGGAATTATCTTGAAAGATGGGTCGGGAACCAATTCCTCGCTCATTGTCGTGGCCGCGGACAACAGCCCGCCCTTAACAAAATCCGAAGTTTGGCTGAAAATTTTCAAACTTTTGACATAACTTTTATTTTCAAATTTCAATTCGACTTTATTGCCGGAAGTAAAATGCAAATCGGAGAAAATTTGCTCGTTAATGCTTTCATCTTTGACCGCCATTTCAAAATCTACTTTTCGCCAATCGCCATTAACCGCAAACGACAAGCCTGGGTCTTTGTCCGCGTCCAAAATAAAAGCCAGAGAGTCAAACTCCGGCAAATCATATACACTTTTGTTTAAATCAACCGCGGTTATCTGAAAATTGGGGCCGGAAGCTTGAGCCGCTTTCACGCCAAAAAAAATCAAAATAAATATTATAACCGCGAAAAATTTTTTCATATGGTTTTCCGCTTCCATTATACCATATTCATGGCGCGGGCGGGCGCGCCCCGGTAGGAACAGGGCAATGCCCTGTTCCTACATCGGCGGCAACGCCGCCAGCCGCGCCATCAATATCCACCAAAAAACGGCCAAATCATTTTTAAAATACGGCACATCAACCAATCCGTGAATTAAAATCACGGCAAAAATCATTAAAATTATAAAATATTCTTCCCTTGTTTCCAATTTCTTTTTCCCGCCTTCCCAATACCCCCAAAACACTTTTCCGATTATCAAAAACCAAGTCGCCAATCCCAGCAAGCCGATTTCCGACCAAAAATTCAAGAAAATATTGTGCGGATACAAATAAATTTCAATGTAATCTTTTATGTGAAACGGCGCCACGCGAATTTGATAACCGGCCAGACCCGCGCCTTCAATCGGCGTTTCCGAAAGCATGTCAATTGTCTCCCCCCACATTTCCATCCTGACTTGCCCTGAAAAATCTCGCAAAGTCAGTTTTTCCCAAACGATATTTCTTTCAGCGGGCTGGAAAACGAAAAAGCCTGTCAGCAAAACAATCGCTCCTACCAAAAACCATCTGGTTTTTTTGTTTTTGAAAAAAATTATGGCGGAAACAACGGCCATGGCCGCGATCGCTCCCTCGGACTGCGCAAATACAATGGCGAGAGATGACAACACAATAGTCATGACGAAAAAAATTCTTTTCAGCCAGGAATTTTCTTGCCATTTCAAAACCAATTCGCCCAAATTCCAAATGGCAATCGGAGCCAAAAACAAACCGATGGCATTAGGGTAGCCGAAGATTGAAGTGACTCGCCGAGTTTCCGCGGCTTGCCAAAAAGCATTTGGAATCCAGGCGCCGGTGAATTTTTGATAAATGGCGAAAAGAGAAATCAAAATCGCGCTGACGGAAAAAGCGAAAAAAAGTTTTTGAAAATCTTTTTTGTTTTTAAAAGTGTTGATTAAAACAATGAACAACAAAATCGGTTCGATAAAATAAGCTTTCCAAATTCCCAAGGCCGCGATTTTATCCGGCGAGACAATCACGCCGATGGTGGCGGCGAGCAGAAAAAGCATGATTAACCATTTGAATCCTCGACCAAGCTTGGCCACGCGCCCACCTTGTCCACTCGCTTTGCTCGTCGCTTTTCGGCCTCTCCTTGAAACAATAAACCTTATCAGCCAAACCGCGAAAACGATTAATATCATCAATTCCAAAACAGTCATCGGAATCGGCCCGATTTTGAATCTTAAAAGATAAGAGGGCAAACCAAGGGCGATCAAAATCAAAGCCCAATCAAGCTTTTTCCAGGCTAAAATGGCAAAAATTACAGTAAAAACACTCGCAAAAATTAGCATATCGTTGACAAAATATTAAATTTGTGGTAATTTCTTAAGTTGCTTCACCCCCAACCCATGCGAGGAGGAGGACAGCATGAACAGCGAAAGACTGGCGGCGATCAAGATGTTCCTCGAGCAGGCACGTGACCGCAACACGGCCATGCAGGCCCGCCACCCCGAGTGGAAGACACTCCTGAAGGCCAACCTGCCCGAACTGCCCGCCGCCGAGCCCGCCAACAGTGAGCCCATGCCCGCGGCCGCCTGATCCTCACCTCAACACCAACGCCCCCCCATTTCCCCCCAGCCGAATCGGCCGGGGCTTTTTTATCTCCTTAATTCTAAAGTCTTCCCCTTCTCCTTAATTCTCTTTCATCTCCATCTCTTTAATCTTTCTCCCTTCAACTCCATTCGGGGCATGCCTTCAACCTTAATCTTCACCTCGGCCATGGCCAATCCAACCACAATCCAAACAAACGGCAAATAAATTATTGAAAACGAATTATATTGAATCAAAATGGCGATAATCACCCAAAAAAAACCTTCCAGCAAAATTTTCCTCAATTTATCCCCACTCGCTTTCATTGCTTTATACAAATAGAATAACAACAAAACAAAAAAACTCATAATCGCCAAAAACCCCCAAATTCCGTTTTCCGCCAAAATTTCCAAATACAAATTATTAACGATTTTCCAATCTTGCCTCGATTCCCAGGCTTTTAGCGGCGCCAAAATACCGAAACTTCCCGGCCCTGATCCGAGCCATGGATGTTCTTTGAAAATCAGCCAAGCTTCCTTAAACGTTTCTTGCCTTTCCTGAAAAGCCGCGCCTTGAAAGGGATGGGTCGCGCGGTAAATGAATTGACCCGAAATGCCTGACGGAGCGATGAAATAAATCAATGTTCCGGCCAGACTGATTAAAACCAGCGCGGACACCGCCGCGATTTTTATTTTTCGAGAAATTTTTGAATAATTGAAAACCGCGAAGAGGATCAAAACGGCCAGCCCGGCCAGAAAAGCGCCTCTGGCGCTGGTCAGAACAAAATTTATCAGACTTAAAACCAAGGTGACTCGCAAAAACCATTTCATGCGCTCGCTTTTAACTTTATTCAATAAAAACAACGAACAAAAAACAATTGGCAAAAGCAAAAAATCGGCAAAATAAAGCGGCTCAATGAAAAGGCCTTGAACTCTGGTAAATCCCAAAATACTTTTGGTATATTTTTCAGTTAAAAAAGTCCAATTCGGGCCAAGCCCGGCCATGTCGGCGATGAATTGATAAAGCCCGAAAACGCAGGTTACTAAACTTGAGACCAAAAAGACTTTGATGGCTGTCGCGACTTCTTTTATCTTGTGGAAAAACTGTGGAATAAAAATAGATAAGCTTAAAATGAACACTGTGCTGACGAAAACAAACAAACTTCTATTTAAATCCGGACTAAAAAACAAACCAAGGCCCATGATAATAAAAAATATGATACTCAATCTTTGCAAAGTATAGATTTTAGAGAATCTTGACCTGTATTCTTCAAATAATATCTTGGCATTTTTATTGGCGGCGACTTCAAAAATCTTTTTATAAAACCAAATCAAAATTCCGATCAATAAAAAAACATGCGTCGGCCGGACGGTCGCTCCGAAAACATTGAATACAAAAACCCTTTCAATCGGCAAACAAAAAATGGCCGCATACAGCCAATATTTGCTGCCGGAAAACGTAATTTTTAATTTTTCAAATATATTTTTCACATTTGAAATTTCGCGCGGCAGCGCGCGATCGCGCGCCGTAGGAACAGGGCAATGCCCTGTTCCCACATCGCCGTTACCGGCGATGGCCGCGCCATTCGTACAGACGCGCCGCGGCGCGTCTCATAAAAAATTTCGATATCCATCAATCATCTTCTCCATTGAAAAATTCCTCGCCGTCTCCAATCCTGCCGCTTTGAACTTTTTCGCCAAATCCGGATTATTATAAAGTTTCAAAATCGCTTGCTTCAAATCTTGCACATTGTCCGTTTCAAACAGCAGACCGTTTTCATTGTTTTTGATAATTTCCGGCAATCCGCCAACATTGGCCGCGATGACCGGCACCTTGGCCAACATGGCTTCCAAAATCGCAATGCCGAATGCTTCTTTTTTCGAGGGCAAAACAAACAAATCGAAATCTTCGAGCCACTCGTAAACATTTTCCTGAAAACCAAACAGGACGACACTGTCTTTTATTTTCAATATATCGATCAAGCCTTCCAAATCCTGCCTGCTCGGCCCTTCGCCGATAATGGTCAAATGAATATCGGGAATTTCCGTTTTCAATTCGCCAATCGCTTTAATCAACAGCCCCAAATTTTTTTCATGACTCAATCTGCTGATCGAGCACACATTAAAATGCTTTTTTTCAAAGTCCGAATAATTCTTATCAGCCAAATTTTGATAAATGTCTTCCTGAAAAAACTTTTTCGACAAATCAATACCGTTGTAAATCACCTTGACGTTCTTGACCTTTATTTTTTCCAATTCTTTTTTCACGAATTCTGACACGCAAACGACCGTTGCCAGACGCGACCACCATTGATATAAAAATCTGTACGGGTTTTTGGTCAGCCAGCGCTCGATGGACACGTGCTCTTGCCAAATAACCTTATAGCCGAGCAGTTTGGCCATTGGCGTGATCAAAATTTTCTCGGTCAAAGACAAGCAAAACAAGATTTTGGTTTTATGTTTGATTCTATAATAAACAATAATGGCCAGCAGGCTTAAAAACGAATAAATGGCGAGGATCGGAAACAAAAAAAGCGCCCAAATCGCCACCGGCTCCACGCCGACCCACCAATATTTTTGCGGCCAATTTCTTTTTTCGAATTCGGCCGTTAAAACTTTATCCGAGGACATTAAAAAAAAATTGAAATCTTCCTTTTTCAATCTTTCCACCAATTCCAGCGTATACTTTTCCCCTCCGCCGAATTGGGATTGGTAGGGAAATTTGAGGATTAATATGTTCGACATATTATTTATTTAGCTAAGATTTCTCCACTTCACTCGTCGTCGCTATGCTCGACTCACTCCGGTCGAAATGACAAAGAGGGATGATATCTTTTTTTTGTCACCTCGAGCGAATCCGAGAGCTCTTTTCCTAATTGACCGTCGTTGTCATCTCGACCGAAGTCGTCCGAAGCTTTGGCGAAGGATGACGAAGCGGAGAGCTCTTTTCCTAATTAACCATCGTTGTCATCTCGACTGAAATGGAGAGATCTTTTCCAAAACCGGCCAGCTTAAATGCTTTGGGACAAATCATCCCAATCCGGATTCATTTCCTCAATCAGCCGGATTTTCTTTTCCCTTCTCCATTTCTTCAATTGCTTTTCCCGCTCAATCGCTTCATTAATATCATTGAAATTTTCAAAATACACCAGTCTGGTGCAATTGTATTTTTTTGTAAAACCTTCAATTATTTTATCTTGGTGTTCAGCCACTCTTCTGACCAAATCGTTCGTTACTCCAACGTATAACGTTCTTTTATAGCTTGCCATTATATAAACATGGTAATTGTTTTCAAACATATGCATCATTTGGAAAAGATTTCTCCACTCCGCTCGTCTTCGCTACGCTCGACTCACTCCGGTCGAAATGACAACGGATGATGTCTTTTCTTTTGTCATCTCGACCGAAGCGGAGAGATCTTTTCCTAGAAACCCGTATCCTCACAATTTCATCTCCGCAATCAACCGCATCAAACTCTCATCAGAAACTTTATAATCCCCTGTTAAAAATTCCTGCTTGGTCACCCAGCGAAATTCCCTGATATCATCAACCCCGGGATTTTTAGTAATATCAATATTAGTGGAGGTCGGAATGCAAAGAAAGGTTGAGCAGACCACTTGTCCGCCATCAATTTCCTTGAAAAACCACCAGATGCCGAGCGGCTCTTTGATTTCAACATCAAGAAATACTTCCTCTTTAACCTCTCTTCTCAACGCGTCAAAAGGAGACTCCCCGAAATCCACTTTGCCGCCCGGCAAATCCCAAAAATATAAATCATCATTAATGTGCGCTTTGACTATTAAAAATTTATTGTCTTTTTTTATAAACGCTTTGACACCGGCGATTACCGGTAATGTCTGTTTAGCCATATATTTAATTTTGTTTCATGACTTCAACGAAACCATCTCCTTCACCGTCTCCTTTTTAATCACCCCAAACACCGCCAACAAAGAAAAATAAACGGCCATGCCGATTAAAATCAGCCAGATGACGTTAAGGTCGCGCAAGAAATAAATGACCCCGGCCATAATGCCGGCCGCGACCAAGGATTTGCCGAAATTGACCAGGGACGGAAAAAATTTGACTGCCCGATAAACCACAATGCCGGTCAAAATCATGATCATGACTTCGGACGCCACGGTGAACGCCGCGGCCGCCCAGTATCCGTATTGCGGAATGAAAACGAAATAGCCGATCAAGGCCACGATGGCCGTGGCCAAATAGCCCCAGATCATTTGCTTTTGCTTGTTGACGCCGACAACCGCGTAACCGAACAGCGTGCCGAAAAAAATGGCGCCGGCCGCGAAAATCAATATTTTTAAAATATCGCCCGAACCCGCGAAATCCGAACCGGCAATCAATGTCATGACTTTTTCTCCAATGACCAAACCGCCCAAAACAACGGGCAAGGCCATCATGGCCATGGCGTCAAAAGATATTTGAAGCAAATGCTTGACCCCGTCCAGTTTTTTTTCAATCCAGTCTTTGGCCAGCAGCGGCAAAATAAGTCCCATGAATAAAGCGGGCAACATGGTTAAAATATCAATCACGCGGTACGCCGCGCCGTACAAGCCCACATCCGCGTTCGGCCAGTACAAAGACAGGATAACCGTGTCCGTTTTCAAATACAAAAGATTGCAGGAAATGGAAATCGCGATCGGCCAACTCTTCTTCAAAATCCCCAGCCAAACATCTTTATCAAAAGTGAATTTTATTTTCACGTATTTTCTCGAAGCCAGATACGAAATCAAAAGGTGCGTGAAGCTGCCCAGCGAGATCATCCAAAAAATCAAATAAATATTCGCCTGAAAATACATGGCTGTCGCAATGCCCGCCAACAAAACGATCCTGCCAATAACCTCGGCGATGCTGTAAATGAACATTTTCAATTCTTTTTGAAAAACGCTGGCCAAAATATTATTTATCGAAATGAAAAAGAAGGAAAAAACCACAATGGCCACGCCCAGCTTGATTTCCATGGCATACGGGAAAAACAAAACGACGATCGGCGCCAGAGATAAAAAAATAAACGCGGAAATAACGCGCAAAGTCAGCATGTTGCTCAAGTACTTATCAATATTTATCCCCGGGTTGCCCACAGTTCTGGTCGCGGTGAGTGACAACCCGAAATCCACGATTATGCCGAAAAACGACAGGAACGCGACTACGGTGATATATTGACCGAAGCCCTCCGGTCCCAAATACCTGGTCATCAAAGCAACCACAAAAATACCCAGGATCGTGGTGGCGATCTTGCCGATGAATTGAACGATGGTGTTTCTGGCCAACTGTTTTGTTAATGACATATAAATTTTGAAATAAGGAATCTATGAAAAGCAATAAGAAGCGTCTGCAAAAAAGACCGTCATCTCGACCCCTCGACTGTGCTCGGGCAGGCCGAAGCGGAGAGATCTTTTCCTAACTGCCCGTCGTTGTCATCTCGACCGAAGCGGAGAGATCTTTTCCTAACAAAATATTTAAATACTCTGTGATAAATCATCCCAACACCCATTCATTGATTCAATCAATTGAATCTTCTTTTCTCTTCTCCACTTTTTTAATTGCTTTTCCCTATCAATAGCTTCATTTATATCATTGAAAAGTTCATAATACACAAGACTGGCGCAATTATACTTTTTCGTAAAACCTTCAAAAACTTTATCCTTGTGCTCACTGACTCTTCTCTTCAAATCATTTGTTACCCCAACATATAATGTTCTTTTAAAACTTGCCATTATATAAACATAATAATCATTTTCAAACATATTCTTATTTGGAAAAGATTTCTCCGCTCCTCCTCACAAGCTCGTCGTCGGTCGAAATGACATGAATAAATTTATTTCAACGGGTCATTACCCCCTTTCGACCACGGATTGCACCTCATTATCCGCCAGACGCCTTTGGTGCCGCCGCGAATAAGACCGTATTTTTCAATGGCTTGATAAGTGTATTCGGAACACGTGGGATGGAACTTGCAAAAACCTTGAGGGAAAAGGTCTTTCAGCCAGCCGTGGTCGAATGAAAAAACGCGTTGATAAAATTTTATCAATTTCAAAACGAGAAATTTGGGAATATTAACAATGAATGAAAAAATCATTTGACGATCAATCTTAATTTTCTAAAAATCTGGTCAACATCTCTTTCGAGTCGAGCGAAATCCGCGTCCGCAATGCCTTTTTGAGCGATGATCAAAACATCATATCCCCCGGAGATCCGAGGCAGCCGCGCTCTGACGATTTCCCGCAACCGCCTTTTGATCAAATTGCGTTTGGTGGCGCGCTTATCGACTTTGGTGGAAATCACAAAAGCGAATCGGCTTATTTCGCTCCGGTTTTTTAGACTTTTAATAATAAGGTCGGGCGTGGAATTGGAATATCCTCCCGATTTTCTAAATTTCGGCCCGAAAAACTTGTCGAAATCTTTTTTTTGGGTTATGCGATGAAGTCTTTTAAGCATATTGAATAGGGGGCTAAAGAAGTCTTAAGAGGGCGGGTCGAGGTGAAGGGACAAGCGCGGGAGAAGGCAGACAAATTTTATTCGGGGTAGGCGGAAATTCGGATCACAACGCTCTCCCCTTAATATTAGCTTATATATTGGAAAAAGAAAAAGGCCACGCGACCGTGACCTTAAGCTGATAATTTTTTTCTGCCTCTCTGGCGTCGAGTTTTCAAGATCGCTTGTCCGCTTTTATCGCTCATTCTTTTTCTAAAGCCATGCTTTTTGCTCCTTTTTCTGGCAGTCGGCTGATATGTTCTTTTGGGCATATTTAAAAGTTACTTTAATAATAAAATTATTCTAACAAAGGAACGTCGTTTTGTCAACTGACGCGGCCGCGGCCGGCGCGCAATCGCGCGCGTAGGAACAGGGCATTACCCTGTTCCTACATCGGCGACACATTCGTCGCCGCCGGCCGCTGATTTGCATAATCCCAAAAATTCTATACAATGAATTTATATTATTCACACCTAATGCACAGCTTGCCAACTTTATCCGCCTTGCGACAAATATTATCCACAGAAAAATTGTGTTATAATACGAACACAAAAAAATTCCCATATTTCCACTTGTTTTTACCTCTTTAAAATAAAAATAAAGAAAAATTAATCCCCATTTTTCCTATGACTCAAGAAAATGAACAACTCTGGCAAACAGTGCTGGGGGAATTGGAGCTCAATTTGAGCAAGGCCAGCTTCACCACCTGGTTCAAGAACACCTTTATTCTCGACAACGAGGATGGCAGGATCATTATCGGCGTGCCCAACACTTTTTCTCAGGCATGGCTGAAACAGAAATATCATAATGATATTTTTAAGACATTGCAGAATCTGACAGGGAAAAGAATCAAAGACGTCAATTATAAAGTTCAGAATAAAAAAGACTTCAGACCCACGGAAAAAATTCCGGTTCCCGTGGTCGAAGGGGTCGTTCGCGAAGAACTCATTTCCTCTCAGCCGACCACGCCTCTTCTCGAACAAAATAGCGGCGCGTATCAAAACATTAACCGCAATTACGCTTTTGTCAGTTTTATAGTTGGTAAAAACAATGAATTGGCGCACGCCGCGGCCAAGGCCGTGGCCGAAAATCCGGGATTCACTTATAATCCCCTTTTTATTTACGGCGGGGTCGGACTGGGAAAAACCCATCTGCTTCAATCCATTGGCAATGAAATCCTCATTAAAAACAGCCAAAAAAAGATTTTATACGTCACTTGCGAACAATTCACCAATGATTTTATCAATGGTATTTCTTCGGGCAATTCCGGTAAATTCCAATCTTATTATCGCGGTCCGGACGTGCTTTTAATAGACGACATTCAATTTTTAACCGGCAAAGAAGGCACGCAAGAAGCTTTCTTTCATACGTTCAATGATCTGCATCAACGAAACAAGCAAATAGTTATCACTTCGGATCGGCCGCCGAAAGCCATTGCCACTCTCGAGGACAGGCTTCTTTCAAGGTTTGAGTGGGGCATGATTGCCGATATTTCCCAGCCGGACATGGAAACGAGAATGGCTATTTTGGAGAAAAAATGCCTTGAAAAAAACTTTAATCTGAATAGGGACATTGTTCAATACATCACCCAAAACATTCAAAACAACGTTCGGGAACTCGAAGGAGCTCTCAATAAGATTATCGCTTATCATCAATTGAATAAAATAGAACCGACGCTGGAAAACATTAAAAAAATACTATTCTCTTTAAGCAATGCCGGCGGACAAAAAAACTCAGTCACTCCGCGGCACTTGATTGAAACCGTGGGTAAATTTTACGAAATAGGCCTTGAGGACATTACAGGCAAGTGCAGACAAAAACGATTGGCCTTTCCCAGACAAATAATAATGTATTTGATGAGAGAAGAACTCAGGGAGTCTTATCCTTCAATCGGCCAAGAATTGGGAGGCAGGGATCATACCACGGCCATGCACGCGCACAGTAAAATTTTAAACTTGCTCGAAACGGATGAAAAGCTCAGACAAGAAATAAACCTGCTCAAACAACTGCTGTATCAATAACGAAACACCCTGTTCATAAACTCGGGAAAAAAGAAAAAAAAACCTATTGATAAACGGTGGAAAAAAGACCTGGAGAAAAAAAACTTTAAAAGCCTGTTATTTATCAACAACGGACAGCACAAGAAACTCTCTTTTTTCCAGCCGTCTATTAACATCCCTCGTGTCAAAAAAGACCTATAAAATAAGGCTGAAAAAACTTTTCCACCTAATCCACAGCATTATTATTAATAGTATTATAAATTTAAATTAATATTTATATATTATATGAAATTCATTTGTACACAGGAGAATCTAAATAGGGGGTTGTTCATCACCGGACATTTATCAAACAAGAACGTTAATCTTCCGATATTAAACAACGTGTTATTGAAAGTAACGGAGGGAGCACTGACTTTAGCTTCAACCAATTTGGAAATAGGCATTAGCGCGACGGTTCGAGGTAAATTGGAAAAGGAAGGAGAATTCACGGTAGAATCCAGATTGATTTCTGATTTTGTAAGTTTATTGCCCAACGAAAAAGTGGAATTGCTTTTGGACAAAGACGATTACTTGAAGGTCAGCACTTCTAATTCCAAAACCCGCATAAAAGGATTGCCCGCTACTGACTTCCCCGTCATCCCTAAAATTGAAAAAGACGATCCGTATATCGTCAATATCAAAGACTTGCAAAAAGCCATTTCGCAAGTGATCTTCGCGGTTTCCACCAATGAATCGCGGCCGGAAATCAGCGGCGTTTTTATGAGCCTTCATTCTGAAAACAATAAATTAACGTTGGCCGCTACGGACAGCTATCGTTTGGCTGAAAAGAAAGTGGATATTTCAGGAAATAAGAACAAGAAGGAATTGATCGTGCCCGTGAAAACGTTTCAAGAACTTTTGCGTATTTTGACCGCGCTGAAAGACGATCCAGACGGCGCGGAAAACATTGAAATCTTCATCACGGAAAATCAAATCTTGTTTTCTTTAAGCAGCGGCATTGAAATTATTTCCAGAACAGTGGAAGGACAATATCCTGATTACAAACAAATTATCCCAAATGAAAATAAAACAAAGGTGACCGTGGAGACACCAAGGCTTTTGAAGACCATTAAAACCACCAGTTTGTTTTCCAAAACGGGCATTTTCGACATCAATCTTGAATTTCTGGATGACAAGAAAAGCTTGGTGGTTTCTTCTACTAATAATCAGCTGGGCGAAAGCGTTTCCGAAATGGAAGTTGACTTTCACGGGGATAAAAATCAAACGGTGATAAATTACAGGTATCTTTTGGACGGGTTGAATAACCTCGACAGCGACAATGTGTCCTTGGAAATCATTGACGGCAATGTGCCGCTCATTATCAGGCCGGCGGAAGATACCGGGTATTTGTATATTATAATGCCGATAAAGCAGTAGACATGGAACACGTATCATGTATCACATAGCACATAACACAAACCCACCCGCCCAGCGGAAAGATTGTCTTTCCGCTGTTTTGTTTAACAAAAAAAACGCTTTGCAAAGAAAGTGTTTTTATGGCTGTGCCATCCGATTCGTCTATTGGAGGAACACCACGAGCGAGCCCGAGCAGCGCCGAGGGCGAGTCGAGTGGTGCCGGCGGACGGAGTCGAACCGTCACGGATTTTCATCCACAGGATTTTAAGTCCTGCGTGTATACCAATTTCACCACGCCGGCCTACGCTCTCACTACGTTCGAGCTTCGGCCGGTCTTCGACTCCGAGGTTCGACGATCTCGTCGCTCAGACTCGAGGAGCAGGCCGGCCAAGGCTTTTAATTTATTCGAGCTTCGGCCATCTATGCCGGCCAAAGCAAAGTTTTCGCTTCGTTCAATCTACGGCCGGCGGGCCGGCTATAGAAAGATTAAAGAGCAAAGTGCAAAAATAAAAAAATAGAATTAAGATCAAAGTTTTGGTGTGATTTGTTTCTATTTAAAACTCCAGCCTCCGACCCCCGCAAAGTCTGACAGGCGAAATGGCCTGCCAGCCGTAGCTCCGACGAGCGGAGCGAGGAGGAGCGAAGGCTGGAGCGGGTAACGGGAATCGAACCCGTATCTCTGCCTTGGCAAGGCAATATAATAACCATTATACGATACCCGCCTACGCTTTCGCTTCGCTCAAGCTTCGGCGGGTCTTCGACTCCGCCCTCGGCCGTGAGCTCGGGCCGAACGGAGGTCTGACGATCTCGTCGTTCAGACTCGAGGAGCAGGCCCGCCTGTTGATAGGCTGTGTAAATATTCAATTTACATAAAAAATTATATCAAGGTAGCCATGAAAAGTCAATAAATTTAATTGATCGCGGTTTTTTTAAAGTTCCACTGAGATTTTCTTTTTTTATCTAAAATTAGAGAATATTGCAAAATTTTGAATTGACATAAATTTATAAAAGTGTTAACCTTTTTAGAATGTTTGCCATAGTGGCGGACATGGAAGTACGGAGAGATGAATGGTAGTTACACGACGCAACGCAATGCGGGTGGTTCGTTTGGGCCACTCCGAAGGTGTGGGAGCGTCGTGTTTCGCCTATGACAACGGATCCAGCGTTGTCATGGTCGATTGCGGCGTTCACATGGGTATTCAACTTCGCCATCAGGCGACAATGGATTCGGATGAGCCGTTTGTTATTTACCCGGAAGCTCTGCCGAACATGCGGTGGATACTTGAAAATCGAGAGCGCATCGTAGGGTGGTTTCTCACCCACGGCCATCTCGATCACATTGGCGGACTGACATCATTGCCCGAGGAGATTTTAAACTCGGTGCCGTTTTATGGCACCCCGTTCACAGCGGCCATGATTCGCGCACTATTTCATAAAGCGCAGAAAAAAATGCCGCATATTACATTTCTTTCAGCGGATCAAAAGGGCGGCGATTTTGAACTGCCCGGGGAAGATCTGCGGATCTGTTACCGCGGGGTGCCGCACAGCATTCCGCAGTCGATCGCTTTGGCGATTTCGTCGCGCGGCAAGACTGCGGTGCACCTGACTGATTTCAAGTTTGCCGGGCAAGACTTTCCGGCAAGCAAGATAGCTCTCGCGAGCTGGCTGAAGGATTACTCTGGCGCGGATCTTCTCGTCCTAGATGTGCTCAATGCAGACAGGGAAGAAGGAGAAACCTTGCCAGAGAGCCTGGTTTACGGCTCGATCTGGGAGGTTATTGACCGGACTCCCCTGAGTAACACGGTGTTCGCGGCCATGTTTTCCACGAACATCGATCGGATTCGGGAAACCGCGCGGTTGGCCGGTCTCTGCGGACGATCCGTTGAGTACGCGGGCCGAGCTTTGATAAATAGCGTAAACAACGCCCGCGAGGCCGGAGAGTACAATCTCGATCCCGGAGGCAACGATGATCCTCCCAAGCTGGTCATCATGACCGGTTGCCAGGGAGAGCCCGGCTCTGCTTTGTCAAAGGCGGCCTATGGAGAAGATGTCGGCTGGACTCCGAGAGATGGAGATTCGGTTATCATTTCCTCCACCGTTATTCCCGGAGGCGAGCATCGGGTAGGTGAAATGATTTATCGTTTGACTAAAGCCGGCGCCCATGTCTTCGTGGCCTCCAAGGCCTTTTCGCGTCGATTCTCCTATCGGGGGGTCATCTCAATGAATCATCTTCATGTTTCCGGCCACGGCGGATTGGGAGACATGGAGCTCGCGATCAGGGAGGTTTATCCTCAAACCGTTTTGCCCATTCATGCGGATAAAACGGGAAGCAAGGCGTTCACCTCTTTTTGCCGGAGCAGGTTTCCTAAAACCGGAATTTCCACATGTTTGCAAGGAGAGAGTCTCTCTTTGTAGCTTGAGGGGTCTTCACACTCGAAGCCCCTTTTTTAATTAAAAAAATTGATTGCTTTGAGTTTTTCGAAAGTTGGGGTAAAATGTAGTTGCTATGACAAAAACAGCTGACAAGGAAAACAGAATCGCCAGCCCGATCGCCAAAATCAATGAAAATGAGATGGAAACCTCCCTTCGTCCGCGCAAGCTGGACGAATATATCGGGCAGAACAAAATAAAGGAAAACGTTTTGATTTCAATTGAGGCGGCGAAAAAACGAAATGAGCCGCTGGAACATATTTTATTATTCGGCCCGCCCGGACTGGGAAAAACCACTTTGGCGCATGTGATCGCCAATGAAATGGGAACCAATATGCGCGTGACTTCCGGCCCGGCCATTGAAAAGGGCGGAGATTTGGCCGCCATTTTAACCAATCTGCAGCCGGGCGATATTTTATTTATCGACGAAATTCACCGGTTGAACAGATCTATTGAAGAAATATTGTACCCGGCCATGGAAGATTACGCTTTGGACATTGTCATCGGCAAGGGACCGTCCGCGCGCACTGTGCGGCTGGAGTTGCCGAAGTTCACCTTAATCGGCGCCACGACCAAAATCAGCTGTCTGTCCGCCCCTCTTAGAGATCGTTTCGGCAATGTCTATCGTCTGGATTTTTATTCGCATGAAGATATTGAAAAAATAATTTTAAGATCGGCCAGGGTTTTGAACTGCGATTTTTTTGACGAATGTTCAAAAGACATTGCGGCGCGTTCGCGCAAAACGCCTCGCGTGGCCAATCGTTTGTTAAAACGCGTGCGCGATTTTGCGGAAGTGAAAAACAACGGCCGGATCGAACGACAAATCGCGGAGCAAGCTTTGAAAATGCTGGAAATAGACGAGCTGGGTCTCGACGATGTGGACAGAAAATTGCTTTTAACGATTATTGATAAATTCGCCGGAGGTCCGGTGGGTTTGAATACCATTGCCGCGGCCACCTCCGAGGAAATGGACGCCATTGAAGATGTTTTCGAGCCATTTTTGTTGCAACTCGGCTTTATCGATCGCACGCCGCGAGGCAGAATGGTGACCGAAAAGGCGTACAAGCATTTGAATGTGCCGTTTGCGCGTAACACATAGCACGTAGCATGAATCATGGAGCATGAAGCAATTGGCAAGGTTTTTAGTCGAGTAGGTTATTAGATTGCTTTCCCTAAGAACCTAATAACCTAAAAATACTCAAAACTCATTACTCGTTACCGATTACAGAATTAATATTTTATGACCGTGGAAATCCCTTTATTCGCTTTATTGATTATTTATCTGGCCTATTTGGCGATATTTTTAATTTTCAGCATTTTTAATGTTTTACATATTTTCAAACACGACCTTTCTCCGGATAGAATTTACGCGCTCATCTGCGTTTATTTCCTTTTGTCCGCGTTGGTTGTTTTCGGAACTTATTATTTGCTGAAAGACATTGATTGGCAATCGACCATCACCGTGTTTTCGGAACAATATAAAAACATCAAATTTTAAATTATGGTCTCACTGACTCATTTTCCCAATCAGCAAGCCGATGAAACGATTATTTTATCGATGCGCCGTCACTGGATCGCGGTGTTCAAATTGATTGTAATGTTTATAGCGTTGGTCGGATTGATTTTACTTTTTGATTTGGTAGCGTATGAATACACGGAAATTTGGAGCGGTGAGGTCGGATTTTCGCTGATGATTTTGGGCAACAGCGCGTATTTATTGTTTGTTTTGTTATTTTCTTTTTCTCATTTCGTGGATTATTATTTGGATATTTGGATTGTCACGGACAAAAGAATCATCAATATCGAACAAAAAGGCCTTTTCGCCAGAGTGGTTTCGGAAAAGGAATTATTTCGCATGCAGGACGTGACTTCCGAGGTCGAAGGTTTTTGGGCGACCTTTTTCAATTACGGCGATGTTTTTATTCAGACCGCCGGTGAAACGTCTCGTTTCGTTTTCAGGCAGGTGCCGAACGCGTCCGAGGTAGCGCAAAAGATCAGTGACCTGGTCACCAAGACCAGAGAAACCAAGCCGTTCCCGATGTACGTGACCGAACCGAATGCCAAAATAGACGACGAATTATAATCAACATTTCAGATAAAACAAAAAGCCGCATTACGCGGCTTTTGTAGTGAGGAAGTTTTATTTTAATAAAGAACGGTTGATTAATGAATAAATGTTTGACCTTGAATATGATTTATTTTATCACCAAATTTTTTCCAAAGTGATTCCCGAATAATAGTATTTCAAAATTTGATCGTATTTTGCTCCTGTTTCGTCCGCCCTGTGATACGCGTCATACGCGTCAATGCCCACTCCGTGACCCCACAATTCCTTGCCTTCGCTGAACTGGCAATTTACGGAAACCAGATAAGGGACATCATTATTCCAAACTTCCTTGAAGCTTCTGGTGCGGCCGTCGCTTCTGGAAAAATAAGCGGCCACGATCGGTTTTCCTTCATAAGTGGCGACGATGCCGTTGGTTTCGTCAATGGCTTTTTGCATGTCTTTCAGCCGCAAAGAAACATTGTAGCCTCGATAGACCTGATCGTAGGTGGCGTCCACATGATAATATTCATCGGCGTGTTTGGTGGCCTTGGTGAAGTGATAATAAGCGTATGTTCTGGCGGCCACGGCCATTGTTTTCAAATATTCGATCGGCGAGCCGTTGCTTGTTTCAGCAATGCCGCGCAAATAATCTTCCATGGGCAGTTCATTGATAATCCATGTTCTGTCTTTTGAATCGTTGTGCCTGATTTCCAAGTCGCCCGAGAAAGTATTGTCGTTTAAGGCGGTGTTCCAGGCCGGTCTGTTTTCAAAACTGGTTATTTCAAAAATGCCGTTGTTGGTATTTTTCAAAATCAAATAGTTTGAAGTGGAAACGCTTTTGTCTGATTTAATATATGAATATTTGTTTGTCGAAGGATCAAATGTCGCGCTGAGTTTTTCATTGGCAGCGAAAGAAGCGATTGTATTGTTGTTTGAGTCGAAAAGCTGCCAAGCTTTGGTGTTTTTTATTTCAAAGGCATTGTCCGAGTAAAACAGTCCCACTCTGATGCGCGGGCCGGTCGAAGCCATTTGAGGCAAGCAATTTGAATCCGCGTTTGTTGAAGAACTTAATGTATATGGACAATCGGTTCTATTATTTGGCGAGGCAGTCGGCAATTCCGCGGTTTCGCTCGGCGCGGGTGTATTTATGGGCGCGGGTTTTTCCACGGCAAAATCTCTCGGATCCGGATTAGCCGGATTATCCGTGACATACATTGATATGGAAATATCTCCGCCTTTTATCATGACATTATCGTCAGCGAGCACAAATGTGCCGTCATAATCTCCGAAGGCGGGCGGCGCTTGCACCGCGAATCTAAAAGTCGCCACTTGTCCCGGAGCGATACTGTCCTCCATCATGGCGCCCGGCAAAAAAGGGTCCGGCCAGAATTCGTGTCTGAATTTCAATCCCGATGTTTTTGATTTCAAATAAACATGACCTTTTTTCCAAACATTGTCTCCGGTATTTTTGAACTTGGCTTCAAAGGTAAATCCCTTATTGGGCACAATTTTCACTCTCGCATGGGATTGCTCAAGAAATTGAGAAGCATTGCTATTGGTCTGCGTCGCAGCCAGGGCCACGGTGACGTGAAATGGGTTTAATTTTTGGGGCAGATCCAGGTTAGAGTTTTTATTATAAACCGTGTTTTCAATGTGGCGCAGTCCGCAGCTGGTCACAACCAAGATTAAAAAAGCGAAAGTCAAATTCACTAAAAGATTCGGTTTTTTATCCGGTTGAAGTCTATAATTACGGCAATACGTTTGATTTTTGTTTTCGGGAAGCATATTTTTGATTACCTGAATACAGTATATCATTTTTGGAAAAGATTGTCAATGCTGTTTTGTGTAATTTTAGATAAAAAAGAGGTTGTTGCCTATTGACAATGTTATGAGGGCGTGCTAATATATGATATTCCGTGGCTTGCGTAGGCCTAGGGAGAGAACTGCAGATGACGCATTCCAGGGTTGGCGTTTAGCCGTCCAAAGGAGGCATTCATGTCTGACGGGGTTGAGGAAGGGGTTTATATCTGGGAGGAAATTCCCGAGGACGAGGAGGACATCGGGGAACTCTACGTTCCCACGGTCGAGCTTTCCGCCGAAGAGAAGAAGTTAGCGCGTCTGCTGGCCGAGGCCGACGCAATCAGCATGCCGGCCATGGTAGAGGCTTTCGAGTCCCTCGAGGCCTACTTGGAGGACGAAGGCTTCGAGCCTCAGCCGACTCTCGAGGAGTACCGCTTCTGGGGACAGAAGGTCAAGGCTAGGACTGACAAGGCGCATAGGCTTTGGGGCGAGTTTTTGAGCGAAGAAGGGCGGAGGTTCGCTGAGGCGGACGCCGAGGACATTGAGCTCCAAGCGGCGGCCTGTGAGTCACTGGAGGAGTAATTGGAGGCCGAGGGGTTCGAGGGCTGCTTCGAAGAGGATCTCGAGAACTAGTCGTGTGGTTACAGTTTGTCAAAGGAAAGGAGGAAGTTGACAGGCGGATTCATCTCAATGAGTCCGCTGTTTTATTTTAAATTAAAAAAATCCGCGGCGTGGGGCGGATTAGAGTTGTCGCGGTCGCCTTTTTTCAATCACGGGCAAGTTGATTCTTTGACGCAATTTGGATCCGCATTGGCGACAAAACGAGTCTTCAATATGGACGATGGGTCGGTAGCATTCCGAGCATTTTGGCGCGCTATCGCCATTTATTGCGGGCAGTGACATGCCGCATTGGCGGCAAAATCGGTCTTGATGATGGACGAGAGGTTTTTGACAATGAGGGCACTTTGTCCGACGCGGTTTTCTCGGCGTCCTCTCTCTCTTTCCCATGGCAAATACTCCTTGCTTAGGTTCAAACGCATGGTAATCAGTATTTTCAGGCAAGTCAAGAAAATAAAAAACGGCAGCCGCGAGGCTGCCGAGGAAAAGCCGACTAGCTGTCAAATTTTAAAAAATATTCTTTGGGTTTCGATTCTTGTTCCAAGACATCTTTCCATTCGGGATTAAGGTCGGATACCCTTTTTAACGCGCCCTCATGCAGGCAAAGAGGATCGACTACCCGCGATTTGCAAAAAACTTTGCAGTCATAGTCGTTGGGATCATTTAGAAAGCCGATTTTATTACTTATCCTGATCGACCGCTTCTTCCAAACGTTTGGCTTCCTTATCAAAATCACTGATTATTTTTTTGCTTTTCTCCGCGTGATATTTTTCGTATTCTTTGTTGGCTAGCCGCTCAGCCTTTTCGGCGCTGATTTTTCCGGCGTTGGTTAAAATCTCTTTTTCGCTTAATTTTAAAAAGTCATCCAGTTTATTTATCCAGTTTTCCATGGACATGGCACGGTCGTTGGTGGCTTGCAGTTCCGCGAAATCCAAATATAGCGAAACGATTAAATTTAACTGTTTCAATTCAGGTTCATTCAAATAGTTTTTGGCCACGTGAGCATCGGCGACCGTGAGATAGTTGCCCTTAAAATTTGTTAAACCCATATTCGGTTTCTCGGCGTTCGCGCGTTGCGCTATTAATTCAGCGGCGGTATTACCATGGACGGCAAAGTGTATTTTATTTTGCACTGTCGCGAAAAATTTTTTGGTCAACGCGTCATCTTTGCGGTAATCAATGCTGGTGGCGTAGACATCTGTGATTTTTTGATAAAAATTCCGTTCGCTGGCGCGGATGTCACGGATTCGTTGCAAGAGTTCTTCAAAATACCTCGCGCGTCCACCGCCCTGCTTTAGGCGTTCATCGTCCAGCGCGTAGCCTTTTATAATATATTCCCGCAAGCGTTGAGTCGCCCAAATGCGGAATTGAGTGCCGCGGAGCGAATTTATCCTATATCCTACAGAAATAATCGCGTCAAGGTTATAAATCTTTATAGGGCGGTTGACTTGCCTATTACCCTCAAGTTGAACTGCCGAGGATTCCTCGGATGTTGCTTTTTCCTCTAATTCACGATCCAGATAGATATTTTTTAGATGAAGGGCTATATTGTCTATGCTGCAATCAAAAAGCTCGGCCATCTGCTTTTGCGATAGCCACACTGTTTCTTTTTCCATTTTAACCTCCACCTTGGTTTTTCCGTCATCGGTTTGATAGAGGATGATTTGGGATGAGTTATGTCCCATAAAAATTAAGTTGATATGTCGATACCAATAGCTTCGGCCGGCGAATTCGGCTGTTCATCGAAATGTTCCGTGAAGTAACGCATAACTTCTCCTGTGCCGGTCCCGACATCGATGTATCGCCGCATAGGTTGCCCGGCTCGCGCGCACGAATCGCAAAATGCCCGCACCGTTTGAAAAACGCGGCTCAATGAGTTAGAATTTGTCACCCAAGGCAGCTGATCGAATGATTTTGCGCGGAGATTGAAGACGTGTCTTTGCATATTGAAGTGCGGAATTGATTAGTCGCAGGGATCATCCCGAGGAGGTCACCCATAAATCAATTTATTTTTAGTTCTTCCCCGTTATGCGGAGACTGGCAAGAATGTCTCTATAAGGTGATGGCGCGGCTTCCTCAATGGAATAGTCGACATTGTGAAAAGCGGCTTCGTAGTAGTATTTGTCGGATTCCAACAGATAGCACATGGCGGGAAACATTCCGGAGCAATCATACTTATAGTAGCGTACGCCGCCAATATTTTCAGTTTGCTCGGAGGAAAGGTCTGTTGTTATTTCCTGTTTGCCCAATAGCCATCCGGCGTTCGTAAGATTTTTGTCGAAGACCGAGATGGTCCCATCGAGTGTAACTTGCTCCCCCTCCAGCTGTAGGATACTTACTGAGTATAGTGAGTTTTCGCTCTCGCCAAACTCAATCAGCGACGCATTCGATGGATAAGAAAATGAGAATCCGAGATCCTTGTTCTCATATGATTTTAATTGGATGACGGCTCCGCCCTTGCCTTCTTGATCAATACTATTTGCATTGGATAATGGCTGTTGCGTTTCACTGCTATTTTCCTGATTAGCGGTCGGAGCATTCATTGGAGGCTGATTTATTTTGCTTTTGTCGCATCCTGCGGCGAGTATTATCAATAACAAGCAGCAAGCCAAGGAAACCGGCGCGCGGAGAGTATTTGATAACGTCATTTTCATATATAATTTTGCTTTATCCTTTATCGCAATTTTAGTATTGCCCGAAAATTTATCTTACAGGTTCCCACGGCTCGAACGCTTTTTGAATATTGTCCAGTTCGGTTACCATCGGTTGAATGAACCGGACGGAATCGGAATTTGCATTCCACCATGTTGCTATTGCTTTTGGTGCGCCCTCGCCGCGAAATGCCCAAACGAGAATATCGCCATTGCTGGCTGTTTCTCTAATGTCATTTGCCAACCAGTCTGAGTTCGCCGCCATGCCAAGATCCTTTTCCATTTCGTCGGCATGGACGGAAAGGATATGGCGAAGGGTTGCCTCGTCGCATGACATATTGTCAACAGATAGAGGAATTCGCGACCCCTCTATGCCACCTGCCTCTGTCGGAAGCAGCAGGATGACCCAATCGCATTTAGGAGAGCCTTGTTTCGAGAGAAGATTTTCAAATTCGCCTGGCGTGAGCCAGTGTGAGAAGCTGACTTGAACATTGAGTGGATCTTGCGTTTCCTTTGAGAGTCTATTCATCAGCCATTCGCGATATATCGATTCTTTGTCAGTTTGCATCACCTCGGCCGGATTCTTGGCCTCCTCATTCCCACAGGCGACTAAAAGCAATGCCAATAAGGCAAGAGAACCAACTTTAAATATAACCGAGATGTTAGTTTTTTTCATACAATATTCATTAAACAATTCTATCACAAGGTTATCATTTATCAATATGGATGACAATAATATAAGGAAAAGTCGGTAAAAGGCTGCGTATTGACAGATTTTATAAAAATGCTATACTAAAAGCTCGAAAATATCGAGGAAGACGTCGACAGTTAGTGTGCTTCAGCACGACAAGGAGGATAGAGCCATGAACTGCCGGCAAGCAACGGATATCCTGCTCGATGAAAACGGAAGATGAACATGCCGAAGAAAAGCAAACCGGCTTCAAGTGCCCCTGCCCCGGATTTTGTGGAAGCATTTGCGGCCATTCGCGAAAAGCTTGGCTGCACTGATGAGAAATTGGGGCAAATCATCGCATTTGCGCTGGTCAGAGATCGTCGAATTGCGGCATTTTTCTCGACCACGCGCGATGGCGCGAAGCAATTCCGTGACATCGCGAGGCACATGAGGGATTGCCCCTGTTGCAGTCTCGCGCTTCATCTGATCATGTCCAGCGTGTACGAGGTGCGCCTGGAAAACAAAAAAAAGGCGAAGACAAAACCTTCGCCTCGCAAGCAGTCAGTACCGACCAAAAAGGCCCAGTAGCCTAAGCTCTCATGAGCCATTCGGCAACGCGGATCCAACATCGGGTCCGCTTTTTTATTTTAAAATTTTTCTGAAATTGAAAAATGACCCTTGTGAAGAGCCACCTTGTTAAAAGTCTTGATCCGGAATCAGGCCGGCAATGCCACCGTTCACTAAACGGCGATGACTGATCTGAACCAGTGGAACCCGGCCCCCCTTAAATGTCGTGAAACCATGGCGTTGGGTTCTGTCCTCTATTGTCGCCACTCTGCTCCTAACTCGACGCAAATCGTCTTGCAGATCCTCCAACCGACCGTCAAGTTTCGAGAGATCCTTGCGGAGGCCGTCTTGTCCCTTTCTCACCTCTTCGCGCAGAGCGTCCTGACCCTGCTTCATCTTTCCCAGGTCGTCCGCAAGGGTTCCCACGCGGGCGTCGAGGTGATCCTGACCCTGCTTCATCTTTCCCAGGTCGTCCGCAAGGGTTCCCACGCGGGCGTCGAGGTGATCCTGACACTGCTTCATCTTTTCCAGGTCGTCCGCAAGGGTTCCCACGCGGGCGTCGAGGTGATCCTGACACTGCTTCACCTCCTTGCGGAGGGCGTCCTGGCCCGCCTTCACTTCCTTGATACCTACTAGAATCTCACTTGTGTTGTCGAATTGCGTTTCCATTGTTCAATCCCTCTCGAATTGGGGTGATGACACAAAACAAACAATTTAAAAATATCATTTATAAATACCAAAGGCAATAGGAAGAAACAACGGAGCTATTTTAAAATAAGCTGGCATTGACAGTTTTTATGGAAAATGATATAATTAAATGTTGTTTTTCCACAGATTTTGACCTGTTTTCAACCAAGTAAAGGGGGCCTGCCATGAGTGATGAGAGATTCAGCGCAGATGAGTTGGAGGAGTACAGAGTCTGGGGAAAGAGAATGGCGCGCAGGGCAAGGCAAGCCGACGCGCTGTATGCGCAAGTTGGGGCGGAAGTCAGCGCAAAGGTGGAAGCTGCCGAGCGCGCGCCAACACTAGAGGCGGTTCACTTCCTTGTCAGTCATTTCAAGCTGACGCCGAAGGAGTGGATGTACCTGTACTGGCGCTACGCTATGCGCCTTCATCACAAGGACGTGGCTGTAAAGATGGAAGTGTCCCGCCCGCGCGTGTCACAGCTCGGCCGGGCAGTGCGAGAGAAGATGGGTCTGGAAGGTCTGAGGCTCCTCGGACGCAACAGCTGACACATTTCACGGTCATTTCCGCCGACAGCTCTCATGAGCCATTCGGCAACGCGGATCCAACATCGGGTCCGCTTTTTGATTGAATAAAGACTTTAATTGACAATTAGGACGCTTTTATTATACTGAAAGCGAGACCGAGAAAATCTCGGCTAACAAAACAAGAAGGAGGAATGGCGATGAAAGCGATATGGTATTTAATTGTGTATTTTATTCTACAAGCGTTTTTCACGGGCTTGCTGTATCTTCTTGTGGAGAAAATGTTATCACCGCATAAGATGGACTGGCCCAGCGAATACGGATGCTACATGTTTCTCCTGATCGTCATCGCAGGTGAACTTGCGACGTTGGGAGGTCTTCTCGTCGTGCATTTCGGAGGTCTTTTTAGGGATGAGGAGAAGTCTTAAAGAAACTACCAGTAACGGTATGCGGATCCAACATCGGGTCCGCTTTTCTTATTATAAAATTTTGGTAGACTCGACTGATTTGGCTTCCTCGCGTTCTTTAAGCAGATAAATACCAAGATACGACAGCGGCGTGTAAAGCGCGCCCATGGCCACTTTGTACAGCCACCAAGTGATGATGATGCTGATCAGGGTGCGAGTCGGATATATGCCCGCGAAAGCGATAATCATGAAAATCGTCGAGTCCAGCAATTGCGACCAAATGTTGGATAAAAGAGACCGCAACCAAAAAGCCTTTACTCCCAATTTTTCCCGGAAAAAGAAAAATGACAGCACGTCTTGATATTCGGCTATTAAAAAGGCGGTCAGCGACGCGACGCTCATGCGAATGGACAGTCCGAAAATTTGATTATAGCCTTGCCTCGCCCATTCCCCATCCGCTGACCAAGGCATGGCCAGTGAGATAAATGAGTAGGCTATGAACAAGGCCGCGCTGATGAATCCGGCTAATACAAAGAATTTGGCAAGGCGCTTGCCGAAAACTTCTCCGATGACGTCGGTCATTAAAAATACTACCGGGAAGGAAAACACGGCCACTGACAGATGCGAGCCGAAAATGAACGGCATCATTTTCAGACCGAGAGTATTGGCCGCAAAAAGCGAGGTGAGATAGATGGTCAACGCTATAATCAGTTTTTTGAATGATTTTTTGGTGAGATGAATCATATGGTATTTTTAATTAATAAAAAAACCGCCCGATAAGGCGGGAGTAAATTTCGAAAACACCCCGTCCTTATCGGCATAAAAGGCGGGCGTAAATAAATCCTGACCAGGTTTTTATTTTGTTATTGTGGAGCATGTTTAAAATTTGGTTGGATGTCCATATTTGATCAAATTTTCTTTTTTAATTTTGCTCCAACGTTTTATTTGGTTTTCTCGCTGCATAGCTTCTCTTAATGTATTATATTCTTCAAAGTAAATGATTTTTACAGGTCTTCTATATTTTGTATATTTTGCGCCTTTGCCTTCATTGTGTCTTTTTTCTCTTGCTTGAATGTTTAAGCGAGATCCGGTATATAGGGAGTTATCATTACATCGCGCTATATACATGAAGTGCTTCATTGGGATAAGTAAAATTTTTTTAAGTGCCCCTCGACTTCGCTCGGGACATTCGACTCGTCTGGTGGTGGAACACCATGAGCGAGTCCGAGATTTCGAGGACGAGTCGAATGGTGGAGCCGAGTAGAGGAAGTTAGAACTTTTTTCGTCGCCGGAGCGCGCAATACTGCCGATCCTGGCCGGGTACCTGCAGAGTACCACGACCGCACTGCTCGAGGATGTGCGAGAATATGACCTCGAGCACATGGCGAGAGTTCAGCATCCGAAGCAGCTCTGTCCAAACTCCTTGCCAGTTCGTAATTGGCCACGACGCAGTATGTATTGACAGCAGATCCTATTAGTGCTAGGATACCATATCCAGCCGCATCTTTCCCTCCCTTGCGTGCCCACCGAATTCCGGCAGGCAGACATCAGAGGGGAAGGGGGATGGCTATGGGTCTTGCAAAGCATTTGCTACTCTGCGTAACGCTATTCCTAGCGTTTATGGCATTTTGGTATCTAACGATGGAAGGGTGGGCTAACGGCCAAGAAGGAGTCCAGTCGTGTGGTGGTGGATGCGGACGAATTCTGTTTCTTCTGGAGGTCCTCTTGGCACAGACAGGCTCACTTTTGACGATGTGCATACTGCACTGGAGTGGACTGCCTCGTGGCAAGAGGCGAGATTCTCAGCAGTCCTAGTTCCGAAGTTGTTCTGGCGGAACCGATCATCCGTGTTCCGCCTTTTTGTTTTCCCGCAAGAAACTCATGCGGCTTGATGCAATAGATGACTCTCGGGTCATCGAACAGATGGGTCGGAAACGCCATTCCGACCCATTTCCATTGAACAGCGCTCATCGACAGCGAAGAAGACCGTCAATTCTTGCGCCGTCGTAGCCCTGCACGTAGTCGGACCCAATCACAGCGAACGGCAAACTGAGGTTGTCGGACCCGAGGATCCTTGATAGTCGTCGCGCCGACTCAGGATCGCGCTCCACGTCGCGGCGACGATAGAATTGGAGCACGGTTGCCCTTCGTCCGCAACTACGCGGAAATGTCTGCCAATTCCAATGACATGCTCGCCGCAAGATCGCCTGGACTGAATCTCATGCCACAGTACTCATCGCCACCGGCTCCGGTGACCAGCGCTCTCCGAAGAACGTTCCTATCAATGATCCTCCGATCACAAGACGATACAGCCACCGGCGGGACTCCACCAATACGAAACTGGGTCACCGACTCGATCTGCTGGGGCGTGGCGAATCGAAGTTTCTTGACGCCGACCAGTTCCGCGACCCTGCGAACGTCCAGTCGGTCAGATCCTAGTATTATGCAAGCGATGAATACATCCTCCCTTGGAGCATGCAAGACGAGTGTCTTGATGATGTTTTCCGATGCGGTTTCGAGGGCGGCAGAGGCCTGCGAGGTCGTCTTTCCAGACTGCTCGTGCATCATGAACTGGGCCCTCAGACCTACGCAACTTGCCAGTCTCTTCGCGCGGTCGATGGCTCCGGTGTCCAACTGGCGCTCCTTTCCAATCAGGTTGGCGTGACAGACTTTGGGCGCACGTCTGAACGGTGGTAGGGGCGTGACGGACGGGGAGGTCGTGCTTGCACCCACAGCGGCACCCTCGAGGAACGAGGTCAGCGATTGGCCTGTGCCATGCCTCACCTGGCGTTGGGAACATGTCCGGCCGTCCGTTTCCGCGGGCACGCGGTGTACTCCTCTGCTGGTGTTGTTCATACTACATGCTTGGCCGCCGGTCGTCTTGGCCGCCGGCATTTGTGTTTCACTCATGCTAATTGTACGGAGATTGCGCATGCTTGTCAACCAGGCATCTCACTGAATTCCTCAAGCCGGCCTGCGTGGGTTCAGCGCAAACGGGGCCGTTGACAGCCTTCCAGTTCGCTGCTACGAAGACCACAGAGATCTCTGCGCCCGTGCAAAATGGATGGCCCGGTAGCTGCAGGATCGAACTGACGCCCGTCTTCACGACCTCTCGGGTCTTCCGTTCGCAACGGCCTCGCTCGGTCGCACCGGCCACGCGGAGCGAATGAGACAAGGTCGCAACCATCGCGACGGCATAAGTGTAGAATATATATACTACGTGAAGATAGATGTTAGAGCGAGAGAGATAGACACCTAGGAATGTCTATCTCTCTCGCTCTCTATCTTGAGTACTCTTGGACGAGCCGTGTGCGACCGGGACCGCCTGCCGCTGCATGCTTTCGGTGTCTCCGCCACCCCCTGCCCGGACCAACCCAGGCGCGATACGCTTGTGGTGTTCAACTACATGCCATTGACACAAGATGACATCGAGGATCTCAAGGGGCTGCTCAGGGCCGAGTACGGCGAGGAGGTGCCGCACGACGAGGCCTGGGACGTTGGCCTTTCTCTAGTCGAGCTGTGTCGAGTCGCTCTCCGGCCAGCCCCCGCGGCAAGGGAGTCAGACCCGACTGTGGATAACTCGCAGCTTGCCAAATAGCCTGGCCAGCTCTACGATCCACAATGAACGCTCGCCACCTATGAAGCATTGCTATATTTACGCTAGAAAATCGTCGGAGTCCGAGGACCGACAGGTTCTGTCCATCGACTCGCAGGTCAGTGAGCTCGAGCAGCTGGCCGTCCGGCTGGGACTGCCGGTCACCCGGGTGTTTTCGGAGTCGAAGTCCGCCAAGACTCCCGGGAGGCCGGTTTTCACCGACATGCTAGAACGTCTTCGTAATCCAGAGGGGAGCGTGGTGCTGTGTTGGAAACTCGATCGGCTGGCCCGAAACCCGCTTGATGGCGGGGCAGTGATTTGGGCGGTCGAGGAGCGCCAGATCGGGGAGATCGTCACTCCGGGTCGGACCTTCCGCAACACCGCCGACGACAAGTTCTGGATGCAACTCGAATTCGGGATGGCCAAGAAGTACGTGGACGACTTGTCTGACAACATCAAGCGCGGAAACAGGGCCAAGCTCCAGCGCGGCCAGATCCCGGGGCAGGTCCCCCTCGGCTACACCAAGGACCCCTGCACAGGCGACACGATCCCCGATCCGGAACGGTTCGAGTTGGTTCGGCGCATTTGGCAGCGGCTTGTTGATGGCCACCGGCCGGCAGAGATCCTGAGGGTCGCCTCGAGCGACTGGGGTCTGCGAACGCGAGGTTCCAAGAGGACCGCGAGCGGGCCGCTATCGCCGTCGTACTTCTACCGGTTGCTCTCGAATCCGTTTTACGCCGGCGTGGTTCAGCGTGCGGGCCAGGTCTACGTCGGTGCCCACCAGGCGATGGTCAGCCAACATGAGTTCGACCTGGCCCAGAGGATGTTGGCGGGCAGGTCCAACTCGAGATCTCAGCGCCACGAGCACACCTACGCCGGGCTACTGCGCTGCGGGGTGTGTGGCCGCATGTTCACCGGAGAGAGCCACACCAACCGCTACGGATCCACGTACGTGTACTACCGGTGCACTCGAAAGCGGCTGGGTAGCAGGGTGTGCCCCCAGCCCTACGTGCCCGAGAAGGTCATCGACGAGCAGGTGCTCGACTACCTCGGAAGGCTCTCAGTGCCGAGGCAGTTTGTGGACTGGGCCTGCAAGCGCCTCGAGCGCCTCGCAGCAGAGGATCAAGCGACCGAGCAGGTGGCGCAGTCGTCGATCGAGAAGGGCCTCGCTGCGGCCCAACGCAAACTCGAGAACCTGACGCAGCTGCGATTGTCCGAGATGATTGGTGACGAAGAATTCGTACTAGAGCGAGCCAGACTGCTGGACGAGGTCGCCGGTTTCAAGGCCCGCCTGGCCGCGCCCTCGACCACGGGTCCCGCGTGGCTGCAGCCCACGAAGGAGGCGCTCGCCCTCGCCTCAAGGGCCGAAAATCTGTATCGCAGTGGACTGAAGGACGACAAACGGACCATCCTGCGGGCCATCGGGTCGAACTTCTTCATCAGGGACCGGATTGTGCTAATCCAAGCCAAGAAACCGTTTCGCATTCTGGCCGCCGCCCGCGATTCCTCCGAGCCCGAGCCACCGCGGGTCGAACCCCGGGATTTTGGCTCAGCCAAACAAAAAAACGAGCCATCGAGTGGTCGTTTTCTCCTGTGGTGGACCCTAAGGGATTCGAACCCTTGGCCTCCTCCATGCCATGGAGGCGCTCTAGCCAACTGAGCTAAGGGCCCTTGGTTTGGGAATTGGAAACTGATGGTGGGCGCAGGAGGACTCGAACCTCCAACCAATGGCTTAAGAGGCCACTGCTCTACCATTGAGCTATGCGCCCGAGACTGGTGCAGCCGGAAGGATTTGAACCCTCAACCCCTTGGTCCGAAGCCAAGTGCTCTATCCAGTTGAGCTACGACTGCATTAGAAATAAACCTTGCCTGTCCGCCGAAGCTCCGAGCATAGCGAGGAGCGAAGGCGGAAGCTACGACTGCATTAAAAATGTTGACAATAGATTAACATTCGACTCGTTTTTTGGCAAGTCCGAGGCAATAAAAACTTAAGCAGCTTTGCCTAAGTTTTTCGGCATTAATTCCATTTTTTCTTCTTTATCGCCTTGGTGGCCGCGTCTTCCTGAGCTTCTTGCTTGCTGGATCCGCCGCCTTTGGCCACCAGTGTTTTACCCAAAAAGACTCCGATTACAAATTTTTTGGCGTGATCCGGCCCGCTTTCTTCCAAAACTTTGTATGTTGGCGTGACCCCTTCTTTTTCTTGAGAGGATTCCTGTAATTTGCTTTTCGGATCCATGTATAATTTATGTTTTAAAATATACGGCAGCTCCGGCAATAAATGTTCGCAAATGAAATTTTTTGCCGCGTCCCAGCCTTGATCCAGATAAATGGAGCCGATCACCGCCTCGAAAGCATTGGCCAAAATATACTGCCTGGCCTTGCCCGTGTCTTTTGATTCTCCGCGGCTCAGGTATAAAAAGTCGTCCAGATCAGTGTCTTTGGCCAGCTTGGCCAGCATTTTACTGTTGACCAGACTGGCTCGCCAGTTCGTCAGGTCGCCTTCGGGATTGTCGTAATTATTGTATAAGTATTCGGTAACGATCAATTCAAGCACGGCGTCGCCCAGAAATTCCAATCGTTCGTTGTGATTCAATTCGAAACTCGGATGCTCGTTGAGATACGATCGATGCACCAGCGCCTGAGCCAATAATTTTTTATTTTCGAAAGTAACGTTGATTTTTTTCTCCAATTTACTGAAATCTTTTTTCATAAAGCTACCGACTCATAAATCGTCCGCGGATGGCGTCGCATTATTTTTGCGGTAAAATCTGCGGGAGATCCATAAGCCCGTAATTATTTGGCCGGTTCTTTCGCGGCCGTTTTTACTTCAAGTTGTTCTTTGTCTTCGGTTTTCAGCACCTTGTCCATGTCTCTATAAATCGAACCCAGCACGCCATTGACGAATTTGCCCGAGGATTCTCCGCCGAATGTTTTGGCGATTTCGATCGCTTCGTTGATGGCCACCTTCGAGGGCACATCCTTGTCGAAAATTAATTCGTAAACCCCGATTCTTAAAATATTGCGGTCGACTTGGGTGATTTGATCAATCGGCCATTCCGGGGCGTATTTGGTGATGTACCTGTCGATTTTTTTTAAATTTTTAGCGACACCATTGACTATATTTTCCGTAAAATCCCGATCCTTGGCGTTGGGCGCGAATTCTTTGAAAGTGTAATTGATAAGCTCCGGGATTTTTTTATCTTCCTTTTCCAAAAAGTCCCAGGTGAACAGCGCCTGCATCGCCACGGTTCTGGCTAAGTGTCTATTGGCCATAATTGAATGATTGATGGAAATTATAAAAATGAACTTGCTTGCATTTTACTAAGTTTCGTTCGTTTTGGCAAGATTAATAGCTGAGATAAGGCATTGATTGCGGGTCGCAAAAGTTTGCGGCATCTCGGGAGGAGACATTTAAGATTGAAGAGACTTTTTCCGCGCAACCTTGTAGGAACGAATCATACGTCATAGTAGATAAGGTTTCTATCATAACATCGATAAAATCGGCTATTTCCGGATTGGTTTCCGTTTCTTTAATGTCTTTTAACAATTGCGCACAGGCCGTTGTGTGGTCGGTGGAATAATAGTAATAACGATAGCTTTGAAACGCGCTCAACAAAATATCCAATTTATTTTTATTCGAAGCGCCCGAGTAAGCGTCTTTCAAAAAATCGGCGACATGTTTTCCTTCGCGAGAGTCGGAGATTTTAGAAGAAATGAAATATCTATCCAAATGATTCACAAGTTCGGCCTGCCCTTTTATTTTGTTGTAATGACTTTTCACGGACAACGCATTCAAATCAATGCCGAATGAAAAAAGGCAGGACAAAACAATCATGACCAAAATGGCGATCAGATTGCTGAGCTTGAGACCTTCCAGATATTGATTGGTTTTTAAATCGGATAAACGGTAGATCGCGAAAACGCAATATAAAACAGTCATAAGCGCCAAGAACGCCAAGCTGAACAAAACGAGGAATCTGTCTGGCGTGATGCCGTATTGATTGATGCGGGAAACGATGGCAAAAAGTCCGACCGCCAGCATGACTAAACTTTCAAATAACAAAGCGATCGAGGAAATCGACAGCGCCCGATGCGTTTTTTTGCCAGCTTCTTCGTGTTTTAAAAATATGCCGGTGAAATAAAGAACAACGATGTTGAACGAGGCCAGCGCCGCGAAAAGCACCGAGGTTTGCCCGGTTTTAAGAATCACTGAAAAGCCGCTCGGCAAAAGAATGATTATGTAAAGAAGCAAAAGGCCTGACATCACAAACGAGATAACCATGAATATTCTGGAAAAGAGTTTTAATATTTTGGTGTAAGGCTCTTGATCAATAACGCTTTTTTTCAAGTCATAGCAGAGAGAAAAAGCGAAGAAGCCGATGGTTGAATACACCACTGAAATAATCAAGACGATCAGTTTTTCGGGCACGGAGAATTTGATCAAAAAAAGCAAACCACTGAAAAGTCCGATAACGATAAGCGCGGCCAGGCCGAAGATGCCGGCGATAACGACCGTTTCAAAAACTTTATTGATGAATTGATAAAAGGCCTCCGGAATTTTTTTCCAAGACTTTTCGCAAAAAGACAGGAGCAAGCCGATCAGCGCGGTGAAGAAAACGGCCTTCATGGCCAGATAAACCAACAAAGGCGGAGTTTGATCGAAAGAAAAGAAATACAGCGCGGCTTGAAAAGCGGCGAACAGCCCGATTGACGCGCAGGCCAGTCCTTTGTTTTTTATTTTTTTGTACGACAACAGGAAATATACGAAGAAAGCGGCGAACAGCAAAATTTCCAAAAGCATAACCAGCGATTTGCCCACTGCCGGTTCACTCAATGAGCTGAATTTTTCGGAAACGCTGAGCAGATAAATGCCCCAGACTCCAAGACCGGTCAGGACGCCGATGATGATGGCGCGAAGCGAATTTGTCCAATCGAATGAAGTTTTTGCGTTGGTGTTTTTTTGCATACGTTACAAATATTGCGGCTATTAAGATAGCCTTTGTTTTATATTTTAATTGTTACGAATTACAATATTCTATTTAGCTTTTAGGTTATTTGTTACGAATTACAATCTGCTAAAGCATAAAGCCATAGAGGAATGTACTTCGTAACAATCGATTGGAAGCCAAGTGGAATATTGTAATTCGTAACGATACTCCATGCTAACATCATATCACCTGCGTTGATTTTGACAAATAAGGCAAATGGTGATAAATTATATTTTATAAAGAAAGGGAAAAACCATATAGCAGCGCTAAAAATCAAACAATATTTGGTTAAGCTATTGCTAAGGATTTGCGATGAGGTGGGCGTGCTGGGCAGATATATAAAGAAGGCTTTTTCTTATATCGTCAAGCCGTTTATTATCATCGGAAAATTCATTTTCAAGTTTGTAATCTTGCCGATATACAAGCTTTATTTATTTTTTAAAAGGAGAACGCAAGTTTTTTACTTGCCGGCCAAGAGTAGATTCTTTTCATTTTTTTCCAAGAAATATTTTATTCACGTGGTTGTGGTTTTCGTGTCTTTCGTGGTGGTGGTGAATAATATCAGCGCCAAGGAAATCAGAGATGACAATTTCGGCGAGAAAACCGCCATTTATGCCATGTATAATGAAGCGACTTTGGGATATATCGAAGAGGTTGTTGATAGCGAGGCGAGCGCCCAAGCCAAGGTTTTCAGCTATTTGGACAAAACCATGGTTTCAAACAAACAGACCATTGTCATCGATTCTCAGGAAAGCGTGGCCGAAGATCAGCTCGCGGACAGCTTGACCACCGTAACCCAGGGCGGCGCAGCGCTGGTTAAACCAAATTTCACGGAAACCAATATCGCTCAGCGGGAAAGAAGCTCCAAAATATCTTACTCGGTGCAAGACGGCGATACTTTGGGCACTATCGCCGAAAAATTCGGTATTTCCATGCAAACCGTTTTATGGGCGAATAATTTAACGACCAGAAGCACGATTCAGCCGGGAGATGTCTTGGCTATTTTGCCGGTTTCCGGCGTTGTCCATATAGTTAAATCCGGAGAAACCATCGGCAAGATTGCGCAACGCTATGACACCGACGCTGAAAAGATTATTGAATTCAACAAATTGGCTGACGCGTCGGATATTAAAATCGGAGATGAACTGATCGTGCCGGGCGGCACTCAGCCGGCCATCATTTCCGCGCCGCAATATGTCAGCAATAAGAACGTGAATATCGCGCCGATTAAAAATTTGATTAACACTCCCCCGCCCGGAGCGACGGATATTCCGGCCGGGAAAATGGTTTGGCCGACGTCTTGGCACGTAATTACTCAATATTACAGTCTTCGACATTACGGCTTGGACATTGATGGAGATTATAATTCTCCGATTTACGCGGCCGAGGCCGGCAAAATCATCAAATGCGGCTGGGGCACGGGTTACGGCAATGTCATTTATATTGATCACGGCAACGGCGTGCAGACTCGTTACGCCCACATGAGCAAATTTTTCGTCTCCAACGGACAATATGTCGAAAAAGGACAGACCCTGGGCATGATGGGCACGACCGGCTGGTCCACTGGAACGCACCTTCACTTTGAAGTCAGAATAAACGGCTCGGCCATGAATCCGTTGAGCTATATCAGATAATGCTTATAAAAAAATAAGGGTCTTATCCATGGCCTTTGTTTTTTATTTGGGTTTCGTTAAATGTTAAATATTGTTCCCTTGTTTCATTGCTTCATTGTTACGAATTACAAGATTCTAATTAGCTTTTAGGTTATTTGTTGCAAATTACAATCGACTATTTGGCTTTCAGGTTATCTGTTACGCCTACCTACCTGCCTGCCGGCAGGAATTACATTTATAGCTATATGCCATAGAATCTTGTAATTCGTAACAACCGCTTCGAAGCCAAATGAAATATTGTAATTCGTAACGCTAATCCAGCCCCTTCGGGACTTCAGGATTTAGGTCTGTACTGCAACGCTTCGGCCACGTGATTCGCTTCAATGTTTGTTTTGCTTTCCAGATCCGCGATGGTTCGCGATATTTTTAACACGCGGTGATAAGATCTGGGAGACAAATGCAATTTTTGCACGGCCGATTTCAACAATTCCAGCGAGGCGTTGTCCAAGGCGCAGAATTTTTTTATTTCCTGCGGCCGCATTTCTGAATTGAATCTGAGCGGGGAATTTTCAAATCGTTGGCGCTGGATGACCACGGCCGCGATCACTCGTTGTCTTATTTTTTCGGAATTTTCAGAGCCGTCATCGGATTGTAGTTTTTCAAATTTGATTCTGGGCACGTCAAGGTGAATATCAATGCGATCAATGATCGGGCCGGAGATTTTTTTCTGATACCTGATGATTTGCGAAGATGAGCATGAGCAGGGTTTGTCCGGATCGTTGTAGTAGCCGCAGGGACAGGGATTTTGGCTGGCGATGAGCGTGAAATTCGCCGGATAAGTGATGGTGCCTTGCGCGCGTGAGATTGAAATGACGCCATCTTCGAGCGGTTGCCGCAGGCTTTCCAAAACGCTTCTGGGGAATTCGGGCAATTCGTCCAAAAATAAAATGCCGCGGTGAGAGAGGCTGATTTCTCCGGGTTTGGGAAATTTTCCGCCGCCCACCAAGGCCACGCTGGAAGAGGTGTGGTGCGGAGACCGGAAAGGCCGGGAAGAAATAAGAAAATTGTCTTTTTTCAGCAGGCCGGCCACCGAATACATTTTTGTCACTTCCAGAATTTCCGCTTCGCTCATGGGCGGCAATATGGATGGCATGGTTTTGGCCAGCAAGGTTTTGCCCGAGCCGGGCGGCCCGCTCATCAGTACGTTATGGGCGCCGGCGGCCGCTATTTCCAAAGCTCTTTTGGCGTGTTCTTGGCCTTTGACATGAACCATGTCGCTGTCGAAAACAAGATTGGCGGCGGAAATGTTTTTCAGCGGCTCGGCCGGAGCGATCGGATTTTTTCCGGAAAAGTGGTCGAAAAGCTGATTCAAATCTTGCGCCGGATAGATTTCAATGCCGGAAATCAAGCCGGCCTCGCCGGCATTGGCCGCTGGGATGAATAGTTTTTTGTAATTGTTCTCTTTGGCGAAAAGCGCGATGGGCAAAATGCCGTTGACGTGCCTGATTTGGCCGTCGAGCGACAATTCGCCAGCGAACAGGCTGTCGCTTAGTTCGTTTTTTAGCTGGCCGTCAGCGGTCAGAATGCCGATGGCCATGGCCAAGTCAAAAGACGGGCCTTCCTTTTTTATATCAGCGGGCGCCAGATTGATCGTCACCTTTCTTTTGGGAAATTCCAATCCTGAATTTTTTATGGCCAAATAAACCCGCTCGCGAGCTTCTTGCACGGCCGCGTCGGGCAGTCCGACAATGATGAATTTCCTCACTTGGCTGGAAATGGCGGTTTCGACTTCAACCAATTGGCACTCAAGTCCGAGCGTGGCGCAGGAATTTATTCTAGAATACATAGTTTATTATTTGAATCATTGTTACGAATTACATTCACTAAAAAGCTCTTTATTTGTATTGTTACGAAGTACAAGATTCCATTTGGCCTACGGACGAATATTACAAATTACATTCACCTATAGCCTTAAGCCTGAGAATCTTGTAATTCGTAACAAATAACCTGAAAGCTAAATAGAATATTGTAATACGTAACATTATTGTATCAATTTATCATCTGCGCCGGATAACCGCAAATAAAAAAAGTCTCGAATTGGTCGAGGACTTTATTGTCCTGCGGGGTCTGTGAGCCCCTTGATTTTGCCGTATCTTTTCCACTTGTACCACCAAAAGGAAAATCGGACATCTCCCTTCTCGGCTTTTTGCTCGAGCATGGCCGCCAGTTGTCTGATCATGGCGTTCCCTTCTTTTTGGGTCTGGAAACAATAGTCCGGAAGCAGGCGATTGTTGAGCTTTGCCCACATGTTGCCGTCCCAGATCATGATGATGACATAGCCGCTGTAGCCGTAGTTGGTATGCCTGCCCGCGGCCGCCTTGCGCCCTTCCCCATCCATTTTGGATGTTATCCTGATATCACCGACTTCGAGTTCCCCGACTCCTTCGCTTTCGTAATCGCGGTGGAGAAAAACTCTCATTGCCCGCCTCCTTTGGCATTGGTTCATTCGCAGGGTATCATGGGAAAATAAATAATTCAAATAAAAAACAGCCGCCCTGGCCGTTTTTTTTATTTATAATTAAATAATTCCCGTTAAAATCATGATGCCGAAAACCAGCATGGCCAGGCCGATGATCAATCTCAGCCAAGAGCGGCTTTTCTTGCGCAGTTCTTCCAGCTTTTTAGAGGAATAACCGAAATAGACGAGCATCAAGATTATTATCAGCGGCAAAACGAAAATCAAATTATAGAGCAACAGGTAAAGCACCCCGTTCAAATAGGAAGCATTTACGGCCAAAAGAGACAAGATGGCGATATATACTCCTCCGGTGCAAGGAAGCTCGAACGCGGAAACCAAAACGCCCAGCACAATCGCCGCGGGCAAACTCGCTTTTCTAACATATTTTTCTATTAACGGTTTTTTGCTCTCCGGAATGCTTAAAGACAAGCCTTTGCCATACCAGAAAAAATCTTTGATGTTGATCAGGCCCAAAAATATCAATAACACGGCTGACAAACGATAGATGGTAATGGTGAGAGTATTGGAAGCGAGACCCAGCGCGGCCATCAAGCCGATGCCGGCCAGAAAATAAGTTAGATAAACGAAGAAAATATAAACCAACCCGACGGACAGCATTTGTTTCGGTTTTTTTAAAACGCTTAAAAAGGTTAACAAAAAAACCAGTACGGCAATGGCGCACGGATTGATGGAGTCAATGGCCGCGGCGCCGAGCACTGTCGAAATCGTCAATGAGTCAAACATAATTATTTTATTTTTTTTCTATTTTGTAAAACAATGAATAAAATGACAACGCCTATCACCAGAATCCCGGCCACGATCAAGGCGATCATTTGATTTTTTTGAATGTCGTTTGCCGCCGCGTCGCTCGAGGCCGGTTCGTGCCTTTTTAAATAGTCTTGCACCAATTGATTGGGATCGGGACAATAATTTTGTTCGCAGTTTGATATCGCTTTTTCTATTTCTTCGACTTTTTCTCCGACAATGACTTTATCTCCGATGAATAATGTGGGCACGGCCGTGCTCTGCGAGGAGTAGGTCAATCTGAAATCATTAAAAATATTGGCATTGCCCGACTTGGCCAAATCCAGAATGCGCGCGTTGATTTTGGGATGACTCGTTTCTTTCCATTCGTCCAGCTTGCTTTCCACTACGGCGCAGTGAGGGCAGCCTTGCAAAACGAAAACGTACATATCAATCGATTCGGCGGGCGCCGGATTTTGCGCGGTCACCGGACGCGAAATCATCAAGGCCGAAACGAGTATAGTCAATATGATTATTCTTTTTATCATAGCTTAATATTTCTCGATTTTTTTATAGCCTACTTTTATAATAGCAAAAAGAAATAATACGTAAAGTTATTTTTTGATTTCTCTAACCGCGAAAGATTCTTTGAATATCAGGATCAGCGCGCCGCAGACGATAAAAGTATCGGCGAGATTGAACACGGCGAAACTCCAATTAGCCAGTTGAATCGAAAAAAAATCGATGACCGCCCCGTGAATGATCCTGTCTATTAAATTGGATGTCGCTCCGCAAAAAATTAAAGATAAAGACAATACGGACAGGCTTTGTCCTTTTTGAAACGTTCGGATGAGGAAAAAGACGATCGCGACCAGCAGTATTCCCACTATCAGAAAAATCAAAACCTGCGGCAACGGGATACTGAACGCCAAGTTTTCGTTTTTAACGAGACTTATTGAGAATTTAAAATAACTTAGATCGATTAAAAAAAATTCCCTTTGAATTTTTGACAGAACTAGATACTTTGACAGTTGATCTAGCAGTAACAAGACAAAGGGTATGATGAAAACAGATAATTTTGTTTTGTTGAAAGACATCTGAATCCGAGCTATAACGATTTGAGTTTTGTTTTACACGATATGCAGGCGCTCGACGTCGGTCTGGCCAAAAGCCTTTTGTCGTCTATTTCTTGTTTGCAATATTTGCAGGTGCCGTATGTTCCTTTTTCGATTCGGTCCAAAGCTTTATTGACGTCTCTCAATTCTTTTTCAAGAGTCGCTTCGAGTGACAAATTTACGTCATAGGTAGCGACCTCATTGGTGTTTTCCGTTTCGTCATTGCCATAATCCGGAAAATCCGCCTGATAATCCGTCGGGTCGTTTTTGCTCGGATGAGCGAATTTGGCCAATTCGTTTTCCAGATTGGCTTTTTGTTCCACCAGATTTTGTTTGATTTGTTCAATAACCTTGTTATCCATATTACGTTTCATTTATGAGTTTAGTTTACCTAAAAAATAAGGTATTGGCAATATAACACATTTTTTTAAAATTTAAAAGGGCGCATGCGATCAGCCCAATTGGGTAAATATAAGGCTTGTATGCGCCCAGAGGCAAAGGAGATTTACGCCACTCCCGTTTCGACCGAAGTCAATTCGGAAGACAAGGCGTGTTTTGCCAATTTAGCGCTCGACGCGCTGTCCGGTTCCCGCTTCGCGGCGCTTGCCTATTGAGGCCGCGCCTTGGTAATTTCGTTTTTGTTTTTATTTTGTGACGTATGGCCGAGTCCGGTCGAGAAGGGCTCGGAATCAAAGCAGGTTTCGGAGTTTTCCTGTAGAGTAAGAGAATGAGTGCGATTTTGCAAAGAACTGGTGTGAACACTGGAGGTGTTCACGTGTTGGTAGAGAGCTTGGAATGTGATCCGTTGTCTCTGCATATATTATATCAAGAACATTTTCTTGAGTCAATGTCTAATCCGTTGAATTATTATAAAAAGGCTAAAATTAGCCCCAATACGTGTGTTTATCGCGATTGATTCTTATTTGCGACAATGCTTCATCTGTGGATAAGTGGTGTCTAAAGCCCATGTTATCCACACGAAAGTTCACACTAGTGTATACTTATGTCTATTTTTTGGTTCGACTCGGTGATTGATATGCTTGAAAATAGGAATATGTCCGGATTATTAATTACAATCTGGCTTTCTGGGTTTTTTGAGGTGTCGGCGAAAGACAAGTCCGAGGAATGCTCGGCAATGAGCTCCCTATTGTTTGACAGTAGAAATCCGGTATTTACTTCCCGTATATAGAATCTTTCAAAATCATTGCCCGCATTGAGCATCCCCATCTCATCGCTTCTTTGCCAGAGATCGTCGTTTGACGCCAGCATATGCTTGGCAATGGTATTGTCAGGCAGAATTCTCTCAACGATTTTTGGGTATTTTTCAGATAAATAAGAAGAAATATTGTCTTGTAATAGCTTTTGTACGTCATTTTTTGCTATAATTAGCCAATTATCGTTTTTGTCCACGGCTAAATCAATACAATTGTTGAGATTATTTAAAAATATGAGGTTTTTTAAGGCAAAGTTTTGCGTGGATAAATTGTTAATATAATATTTCATCTCCTTTGAATCGCTTAAAACTAGATTATTGTCGCAATTTTCCAAAGACTCTGAATCTTTTGCGGTCATTTTAAGCTCATCAGCTTCCGGTTGAGCTTTCCCGAAAAAATTAACGGGTAGGTTTTCTTCGGTCAGTTCGGCGGGTAAGAAGTCCAGATTCTTAAAAGATGGAATAAAAACGTTAATTAAGGATGTGTCCGTATATTTTGCGTGTCTATAAAAGTCGGAAGCGGCCAAGGATTCTTCTTCATCAATCAATTCACTTATACCGGCCTGATTTTGGAGACTTTCAAAAACAATATTCTTATAAACGTATTGCGCGTTAAAAACATCGGCGCTTTGTTTTTTTGGAACAAAGGCGAATATCCATTGCCCATCGAGATTAAAAATGGCAAATTCCTTTGAATTGGTTATTTTTTCGGTTACATCATCAAAGCCCAAGCCGGAGACCAGCGCGAGGCCTTTTTTTATAACATCATTGTCCATATCCAGTTTTTGCGAGCGCCAATGAGAATAAAAGGAAATTTGTTCGGAAATCACATTGTCGATTTGATCTCGATGATAATAATGAAAAAAGGACCCCAGAAAAAGAAAAATTCCTCCGAGCAGGGCGATTAAAACCGCTGCCGGAGGAATTTTTCCGGGTTTATTTGATTTTTTATTTATGAGATCTAGGCTGGGCATGCTCTTGGTTGTCTTCTTTTGGAAGTAATGCTTTTATTGATAAATTAACTCGGCCTTGTTCGTCAATGCTGACCACTTTAACTTTGACGACTTGGCCGACTTTCAGTTTGTCAGTCACCTTATTAACTCGGTAAGGCGCTATTTCCGAGATATGAACCAGCCCTTCTTGGTTGGCGAAAATTTCCACCATAGCTCCAAATTCAAATAATCTTGAGACTTTACCTTCGTAAATATCTCCGATTTTGGCTTCTTTGGTCAAATCTTCAATCCATTTTTGGGCGCGATCCATTCCTTCCGCCGATTCCGAAGTGATAAAGACCATACCGTCCTGTTCGATATCGATGCTAACGCCCGTCGCGTCAATGATTTCATTGATGATTTTGCCGCCGGGTCCGATGACATCCCTGATTTTATCCGGATTGATTTGCATGGTCAATATTCTGGGCGCGTAAGAGGAGAGTTCTTGTCGTGGTTCCTTGATCGTTTCCTCGATTACATCCAAAATTTTATGACGGGCATCCTTTGACTTCGATAAAGTTTCTTTGACTATATCGAGCGTTAGTCCGTGTGTTTTCGTGTCCATTTGAATGCAGGTAATGCCGTCTCTCGTGCCGGCGATCTTGAAATCCATGCCGCCATCGCCGTCTTCGAGGTCTTGCAAATCGGTTATTACCTTGAAGCGGCCTTGATCGTCGGAAGCCAGCCCCATGGCAATACCGGCAACCGGTTTTTCAAGAGGAACTCCCGCGTCCATCAGTGCTAATGTTGAACCGCAGGTAGCGGCCATGGAGCTTGAGCCGTTGGAACTGAGCACTTCCGAGACCACGCGAATCGTATAAGGGAATTTTTCTTTTTCCGGCAATAAATTTTTTATGGCCCGCTCGGCGATTGATCCGTGTCCGATGTCTCTTCGTCCCGGTCCTCTCATCGGCCCGGCTTCTCCCACGGAAAATGGAGGGAAGTTATAATGATGCATGAAATTTTTCTTGCCGCTTTCCTCCATGCCCTCGAACGTTTGTTCATCTCCGGGAGCGCCCAGAGTCACGATGGACAGCACTTGCGTTTCGCCGCGAGTAAAAAGGCCGCTGCCGTGAGTTCTTTTCAAGAGACCTACCTCGCCGTCGAGATGTCTGATGTCGTCAGCGCCGCGACCGTCCACCCTGATGTTTTTTTCCAGAATGGCTCTTGAGATTTCTTCTTCGATAAAAGAAAAGAACGTATTTTTAATGAGTTTATTTCTTTTTTCCTTGCCAACTTGTTTTTCGATCAAATGAGCCTCCAAGACGTCTTGAAGTTTGCCCATCATTTCTTTTCTTTCGCGTTTACTGCCTTTGGGGATATTGAAAACATAGGAATCGAGCTGAGAGCGCAAGAATTCTTTCGACTCTTCGACCAATTGTTGAAAACTTTCTTCAGAAAGTTTTTCGTCTTCGGTCAGTTCATCCTCTTCGCTCATGATAGTCAATGATTGTTTTTCTTTGCCCACAGCATCTCTGATTTCATCGATAAAAGAAATTAATTTTTTGGTATGCTTAACCGCGAATTCAAAAGCTTGATAAACCATGTCCTCACCGGCTTCCCTTGATTCGGCGTCGACCATGATGACTTTATCCATGGTGGTGCCCACGACCAAGTCGAGAATCGATTTTCCTCGCGCTTCATGAGAGCCGTTGATCAGCCATTCGCCATCAATTTGGCCGATGCGAATGCCGGCCACGGGGCCCGCCCAAGGAATGTCCGAGATATGAACGGCGATCGACGCGGCGATCAGTGAAACGACATCCGGGTCGTTTTCTCCGTCCGTGGACAGCACGGTGATGATTATTTGCACGTCGTTTTTAATCGTTTTGTCGAAAAGCGGTCTGAGCGCGCGATCAATCATGCGGCCATTTAAAACCGCTTCGTCCGACGGACGTCCTTCTCGTTTGATATATCTTGATCCTTTGATTTTTCCGGCCGCGTAAAATTTTTCTTCGTAATCGACCATCAGCGGGAAATAATCAATGCCATCTCTGGGTTCCTTGCCCATGGTGGCCGTGGCCAAGACCACGGTATCTCCGTACTGAACGGTGCAGCTGGCATTCGCTTGAAGCGCCAGTTTGCCGACTTCGACAATCAATTGTTTGCCGCCGAATTCGGTTTCAAAGCGGTGGACGCCATCGTCCTTGCCGTCTTCATTTTTCTTGTTGAAAAACAACATAATAATGAGTTCTGGTCGCCAGACTTTAGATTTCAAGAATCAATGATTTTTGATCATCGACCCTTGTGAAAATCTACTTGTCTTGCGACCAGAAACGATTAATTCTTATTTTCTTAATAAATATCTGGGTTTGTTCTTGCTCAAATCCGTGAAATCATCGGAGACCTCCACCAGTTTGTTGGAGGTTGTTTCTCCGAAAGCGATTATTTCCACCAGACAGCCTTTGTTTTCCTGTAAATAAGTCACCAGCGGCCGGAAATCCCCGTCACCTGTCACCAGCACTACCACATCCAGTTTATCAGCCAGTTTAATGGTATCCACGGCAATGCCCACGTCCCAATCCCCTTTTTTCATTCCGCCCGGGAAGACCTGCAGATCTTTCATGGTTACTTCAAACCCTTGTTTTGACAAGGCATCGAAAAAAGCTTGTTCTTCTTTGGTTTGAGCTTTGATGACATAAGCGAGAGAGCGGATTAATTTTCTGCCCGCGATCGCGGATCTTAGAATTTCCTCGAAATTCACTTTTTTGCCGTATAAATTTTTCGCCGAATAATACATGTTTTGAACATCGACGAAAACGCCGATTCTTTGATCTTTGTGTTTGATCATACAAAAGAAAAGCAACCAAAGGTTGCTTGGATTATTTTATTTTTCTTCAGCCTTCATGGCCGCAGCCTCGGCTTCAATATCCTCATCCGATTGAGTGATTCGTTTTGATATTTTGATGTTTAATTCCCTGGTCAATTTATTGAAACTGGTCGGATTGTCGCTTTCCAAATATCTCAGCAACCGTCTTCTTTCTCCCAGTTTTTTCAATAAACCGCGTCTGGATGAATGATCGTGTTTATGCGCTCGAAGATGTTTGGTCAATTCCACGATTTCCTCCGTTAAAATGGCTATTTGCACCTCGGACGAGCCGGTGTCTTTCTCATGGGTTTTGTACTTGTTGATGATTCGTTGTTTTTTTTGCGCAGTTAACATACTTTTGCCAATACCGGAGACGGGACGCTACCTTGGTTGACTGCCCTCATCCCCCGTACCGCGTTAATAATAATAAAAACTTCTTTAAATAACTCTAACACATATCGGCAAACCGCGCAAGAAGGGGAAAGGGAGCGAAATCTCATTGCATAAATTGATTTGGTGTCGTAAAATACTATTACGAGATTACAGATTTGAATACAGATGATACGAGATAGGAGTGAGAGAGTTAATCTGTATAATCTTGTATGTTTATCGGTAATCTCGTATATTCATATGTCAAATAAAACGGAAATAGAAAAACTTATCCAAGAGTTTTTGGAAGATCTCGAAGTCACTTATAATCGTTCGCTTAGAACCGTGAATAATTATCATTTTTATTTATCTCGCTTTGCGGGGTATTTGTCCGGAAAAAACATAAAAGTTCCCGGCGGCATTACCCTGGATGATGTCAGGCAATATCGACTGTGGCTTAATCGTCTTCAAAGCAACAAAAAAGAGTTTTTGAAATCGAATACGCAAAATTATCATTTGATCGCGGTGCGCGCCTGGTTGAAGTATTTGGCAAAAAGAGACATCAAGGCCTTGGCCGCTGAAAAAATAGATTTGGCCAGAGTGCCGGAGCGTTCCGTGGAATTCCTGGACGGCTCGGATTTGGAAAGATTGCTGGAAGCACCTTTGACTTCCAAAAACCCGGGGATTATTAAAAAACGCGACAAAGCCATTTTGGAAACATTTTTCAGCACGGGCTTGCGCGTGTCCGAATTGGCCAATTTGAAAATAGATTCCATTAATTTGAAAAAAGACGAATTCACGGTTCGCGGCAAAGGCGACAAGCCGCGCATAGTTTTTTTATCGAATCAATCTCGCCACTGGCTGTCGGAATATTTGAAAATGAGAAAGGATTCCAATCCTTTTCTTTTTATTTCACATGATCGAGCGGCCAAGGGACGAAAAACCGTGAACGACGCCGGTTTGACGCCGAGAAGCATCCAGCGATTGGTGGAGCGTTATTCGAAAGCCGCGGGGTTGACCAAAAAAGTCACTCCGCATACCATGCGGCACAGCTATGCCACGGATTTATTGATGAATGGGGCCGATATTAGAAGCGTTCAATCCATGCTGGGGCATTCTTCCATCACCACTACGCAGATTTACACGCACATTACCAATCAGCAGTTGCATGACGTGCATAAGGCGTTTCATGGCAGGAGTCGTCGGAAGAAGTCATGAATCACGTATCATGTAACACACAACACATAACATGAAACATGAATCATGGAGCACGTATCACATATCACGTATCATGAAGCATGCCTGCTCCTCGAGTCTTAGCGACGAGATAGCATGCTCCGAGTCGAAGACCGGCAGGCAGGCGTAACAAATAACCTGAAAGCTTCATAAAATCTTGTAATTCGTAACAGTGTAACAATGAGGCAATTTTCTTCTCCAATCCCAGTTTCAATTTACCCATTACTTTTTTCTAGTTACTGATCACTTATTATTCCAAATATGAAAATACTATACTTAATAACTCAATCAACTTGGGGCGGCGCGCAACGTTATGTTTATGATTTGGCTGTCGGTATGAATAAAGAATTTGAGGTGGCTGTCGCCTGCGGCGGTGATGGCGGGCTGATCAAAGAACTGGCAAGAAAAAAAATAAAAGTGATTCCGTTGAAATATCTGAAAAGAGATATTTTATTTTTGTCAGACATCAGATCCTATTTTGAAATAAAAAAATTGATTAAAGAGGAACGGCCGGATATTTTGCACGTCAACAGCAGCAAGGCCGGGTTTTTGGGAGGTTTGGCCGCTCGATCTTTCCCCAAAACAAAAGTGGTTTACACTGTGCACGGCTCGGTTTTTACCGCGGCATTCAATATTTTTTATCGTTGGTTATTTAAAATAATCGAGAAAACGACTTCAAAACACAAGGATTCCATTATTTTGGTCTCCAACCATGACCGTTCGCTGTGGCTCGAAAACAAAATTTGCGAATCCGAAAAATTATTTGTGATACATAATGGCATTGACGTCGCGCTTGAAGAATTATTTTTGCCCAAAGAGCGGGCGCTGGCCGCGCTGTTGCCGGCTGAAAAGGAGATTAATCTTAAAATTATAGGTTGCATTGCCAATTTTTATGCTGAAAAAAACCTGCTCTCGTTTTTATCGGTTTTCAAGGAGGTTTCAAAAGAGGTTTCGAAATGTCGGTTGATTTTAATAGGCGACGGTCCGCTTCGTCGGGAAATAAAAAAATACGTTCGCGAGAATGATTTATCTGAAAAAGTAATTTTACCCGGATTTATAAAAAACGCTTGGCTGTATTTAAAGGCTTTTGATTTGTTTGTCTTGCCGTCAAAAAAAGAAGGCTTCCCATACACGATTTTGGAAGCCTTGTTGGCAAAGGTGCCGGTGGTGGCCAGCAGGGTCGGAGGAATCCCTGAAATCATCGGCGACGAAAGCACCGGCCTGCTTTTTGACAGCGCCGACTCGCGGCAGTTGGCGGAAAAGATGCTAATATTATTGAAAGACGAAGTTTTTGTCGCGCAGTTGGTGGGAAATGGCATTAAGAAGGTCAAAGAATCATTTAACCTCACTGGCTTTTTGGATCAAACGAAAAAGATTTATCTGTCTTCATTGTTAGCGGCGTCCGATGAGGAGAAGTAGTCGTTCGCCTCGCTTGTCGCGTCTCCGACGGGCTTAACGATATATCGGGGCAATAAGCCCTTTTCCATGGCCAATCGATAATATTCATCAGCTTCTTGTGGCATGCCCAGACGATCATAGACCAAAGACAATTTATAATATGGCAAAGCGACATTGGGATCTATTTCCGTCGCTTTTTTCATTATTTTAATTATTTGATCCTTGTAGGTTTCATCTTGTCCGGATTTTAATCTGCCGAGAACGTTTTCCGCCCATGCCCAGTACAGTTCATGGCGCGTCGGCGCGAGTTCTATCGCCTTGCCGAAATAAAAATCCGCTTTGCCGAATTCTCCGAAGAGATTATGAATACTGCCCAAACTGATGTAACTGAGATAATTGTCGGGATGTTTTTTCAAGTCATCATGCAACAAAGTGTAAGCCGAATTCAACGAATTTTGAGCCACTTCCAGATTTTCTTTCGCGAAACGAATGGTATTTCTAATATCCGCGGCCACCAAACTGGAGGTGAATTGCGCTGACGGCCAGAGTCGATGCGCCTCCTCTCTGTAAAAAAGACCGTTTTCCGTTTTTTGCGCCCGAGTAAAGGCCATATTCGCTCTGATTCTCGGAATGAGAACCAGTATCAAAACCAAAAGAAAAATAATCAGCGGCGCGCCGGCCAAAAGCAATTTTTTTGAAGTCGACAATTTTTTTTCTTCCACCTCGCTCAAGGAATTTTTGACGAGAGCCGCGGACACCACTTGGCTGAAGATGAAGAAAATAAGGATATAAGTCGAAATAACCGGGTACATGAAAAAATATTGAGCGATAAAACCGATGACCGTATACATGCCGATGGCGCCCAGCCATGCTTTTTCTTTGCTTTCGCTTGAAAACAGTTTACACGATAAATAGAAAATATAAGACAAAAACGCGACCAAGAAAAGCAGGGCGAAAATGCCGTTCGCGACCAAAATATCCAAAAACACATTGTGAGCTCGATCTATCTTCGTTTCAGGCAAATCCGTCAGTTTCGGAGGATAATTCCGATCAAAAGCCAGTGACAAGTTATCGTCTCCCCAGCCTGTCAGCGGTCGGGCCAAAAACGCGTCCCAGGAGCCTTGCCAAAAGTACAGCCGTTGTTTGTTGGACAAATCCTCGGTATTGAAAACGCTTAAGGCTCTTTTGACATAAGGGTTGCCTGTCGCGTCCGGATGATAAATCGCCAAATATACGAATGATCCGACAAGCACAATGGCTGACAGCAAAAAAATCGTCAGCTTTTTTTTATTGCGGCTGATTTTTATAAAATAAAGCAAACCGATTGCCAGACAAGAAATGAACATGGCCGCCCAGGAGCTTCGCGAATTGGTGAAAAGCAAAGTGAACAGTTGCAAAACCAAGGTGGCCAGTGAAAACATTTTAAGCAAGATGTTTTTGAATTTGAAAACGCCCCACAGACTCAGCGGAATGGTAAACATCATTAAGGCGCTGAGGTGAATGGTGTTGCCCAAGGTGCCGATGGGCCGCAAATTGACCGAGGCGCTCCAGCTCGAGCCGATTTTGCCGGCATATTGCAACAGTCCGACGACGCATTGAATAAAAGTTGCGGCAATTATCGTGAATAAATAGATGTTGCGTTTATTGCTTTTAATGGCGTTGAAACATAGTATAAAAAAATACAAAATATAGAAAAGCCAAGTGAAAACGCCTTCCAATTTGGAATAGTTGCCCCAGAAGCTGGTAAAGGGGTTGGCGCTGAAAATACAAGCGATTATTTTGACCAACAAAAATCCGCCGAGCAAAATAAGCGGCCATTTGTAATTTTTCCAAAGGAGATATTTCTTTTCCGCGAAAACAATCGCCGCGGCAATCAGCACCAAACAAACCAAGGCGATGAAAGTCGTGGTTTTCAGCAATCTGAAGCTGTTATAGAGTTTCGAGCTGTAAATCAGCGGCACGATTATTAAAATGCCGATTAGTAAACTGTCCAAAATGATTTGCCAAGGATTGGGGCTTTTAATTTTGCTCATATTGCATGTCAGGGCTCGCACTCTCGCTCGAGCTCGTTGAATTATTTATTTTATTTTCTTCTTTTTTGAAAAATTTTTCTCGCAGTCCTTTTGACCGGGCGGTTGCTTCATACGCGGCGGCTTTTTCCTTTTCGCCGAGAGCCAAATAAGCCAGCGACAGCTTCAGGTAAGGCATGCCGACTTCTTCGTCAATCGCGATTGCTTGTTCCAAGACTGAAATCGCGGCGTCATTTTCGTTTTGTTTGAAAAGATATTCCGCGTATTGCCAATAAATATCTTGCCTGGCCGGAAAGTTTTCAATGGCCAGTTCATACTCGACCCTCGCGGCGTCTTGGTCTTTGGTCAGCGAGAGGGTTTTGGCCAGTAAAAGATAGTTTTGATAATAATACGGATATTCATCGATTAAGGCAGGAAAAATAATTTTGGCTGGCCCGGCGTATTTATTCATGGATTCAAGGTCGCCTCTTTTTTGGGCGCTTTCAATGGCGTTGACATACAGCGCGCCGTATTGCTGTCTGTAAAACGGGTGAGGAAAAATTTCAGTCGCCAATTGAAAATGCCTGGACATGTCTTTTTGGGAAAACAAACCGGCGCTGAGTTCTTTGTTGGCCAGGATAGGTTTTAAGATCACAAAGAACACTAAGGCGACAGAGCCCAGACCCAAAACAAAATACAGATTGGAGTTTTTTTTAAGTTTTTCCAAAAGACTCGAGGTTATTGGAGCGCCTTGGGCGCTCGGAGAAAATGAGGCGTTAAAAACCATGGCCAGACTCAAGCAAATCAAAATTACCGGAGAAATCAAGGCAAACATGAAAAAGAATTGGAGCAGGCAGGCGGCCATCAAATAAATGAACGTCAAACCCAGCCAAGATTTTTCGGTTTGCTCATTTTTCGACAATTTGATTGACTTTGCAAAAGCGAAAATCAAAACGAACATTAAAAGCAGCCAGGTAGGCGCGCCATTCATGACCAAAACATCCAAATGCCAGTTGTGCGCCCGATCAATGTGTGTTTCCGATAAATCGGACAGGGCCGGCGGGTAATTTTTGTCAAAAGCGTAGCCCAAGGAGTCTTGACCCCAGCCGAAAATCGGGCGTTCCAAGAAAGCGTCAAAGGAGCCGCGCCAAAACAAGAGTCTTTGCTGGTTTGATTCATCCGCCGGGTCAAAAACGCTGAAAATCCTTTTTAGGCCGGGTTGTTCGAATCTGTCGAAATATTTGATCCCCATGAAAGTGAATATCGAGATGGCCGCTATGCCGGTGAGCAGCAGCGCCGCGAATATTTTTTTATGTCGTTTGTAAAAATAAAAAGTGAAAATGGCGAAGTTGGCGAACAAAAAGGCGATCCATGAACTTCTCGATCCGGAAAGATATAAGGAAACGGCGGAAAGAACCAGCCCGCAGATAATGAGAATTCTTAAAAAGGTGTTTTTAAAATTCACGAAGCAATAATAGAAAAAAGGGAAGAGCAAAATTATGTACGCGCTGAAATTGAGCGGGTTGCCCATGGAGGAGATTATTCTGGCTTCCACGTCAGCGGTCCAGTGATTGGCGATCAAGCCGTATCTTTGCATAATCCCGTAGCCGGACAGGCAAATGGCGGAAAAAACGATGATCAGCGCCAGGGTCTTCCTTTTGCCTTTGGTCCAATCATTGAACAGAGCCGCCAAAAAAAATCCGATAATGAGTATCCATAACAGAAAGCCTTCCGCTCTGAAATATTCTCCCCAAAAACTGACAAAGGGCTGAGCGCTGAAAAGCCATGACAGAAGATTGAGAATAAAAAAAACGCCGGTTAAAATCAAAATGAGTTTGTGTCGGCGCCAATCAAATGATTTTTTTTCCAAAACGCGCATCAGCGAAAAAAATATCGCGGCGACCGCCAAAACCATGAACAGCGTGTTTTTTGGCAATCGAAAACTGTTGTATAATTTGGTGGAAAAAAACAGCGGCACGATAAAAACGGTCAGGGCGAAGACAATATTTATCGCCCAATCGCAAAGAACTATTTTATTTTCGGTTTTCATAGGCTCCGATTACCTTCCTTTTGAAAACAAAACGTCATTTAAGGTTTTGATTATAATTTTTATGTCGAAAATGAAAGATTTGTGTTTTAGGTAATACAAATCGTAGCGCAGTTTATACTGGTGTTCTTCGAGAGTGGCGCAATAAGGGTAATTTATTTGAGCCCAGCCGGTCACGCCCGGTTTTATCAAATGTCGTTGATTGTAAAACGGGATTTGCAATGAGAGTTCCTCGACTATTTGAGGTTGCTCCGGTCTCGGGCCCACGATGCTGATATCTCCTTTCAAAATATTGATGAATTGGGGGAATTCGTCCAAATGAGTCTTTCTCAAAATTTTTCCGATCGAAGTTATTCGTTTGTCGTTCGCGCTGGCCAAAAGCTGAGTTTGTTCGTTTGTGTGTTCCATTGTGCGAAATTTGTAAATGTAAAACACTTTATTATTTTGCCCCATTCGTTGTTGTTTGTAAATGACAGGACCTTTTGAATCCAGCTTGATCGACGCGCCGATGATTAAATAAAGAGGAGTCAAAATAGCCGCGCCGACAATGCCCACGGAAAGATCAATCGCTCTTTTGCCGGCCAAATATATTTTTTGACTGGGTTTGAGATTATAAATGAACCATTTTTTATCCAATGTCTCCAATGAAATGGTCCGATGAAATTTTTCGACAAAGTCGTTCAGTTCATAAAACTCACTGTTTATTTTGGATATATGGGAAAACAGTTGATTGATAATATCGTGCGTTTGCGGGAATTCCGCGTCAATGATTATTTTGTCGATGTGATGGGTGTTTATCGCTTCGATCAGATTTTCAACGGGCGGTTCAATGACTTTGGCGAAATCGCAGTCTTGATCCATTAAAAATGTGTCGGAATAAATGAAAATCTTTTTTTTCTGCGCGCTCGGCGCGCAAAGATCCTTGAATAATTGGCGAGCTCGTGAACTGCCGCCGATAATCAGATAAGTCTCCCCTGTTTTGGAAAGCAAATGAAAAATTACCCAGCGGAAAAGCAACCATAAAATTAAGAATGAGACGGCGAATATCAATAAGATGGTTTTCGGAGTTACTTGCGCTTTTATCGGAACCCAATAAAAGAATAAAGTGCTGAAAACGGTCAGAACAACTATGGCCGCCACTTGTTTTTTGAAATAATCAAGACGGCCCTGGAATTTATTCAAATGATATAAATCAAAGGTGTAAAATACGGCCAGCCAGATGATTAACAAAAATCCGAATTTGATCAGATTTTCCATGAAATATTCATATTCGAAAACAACGCCTTGGCGCACCCAAATGCTGATCAAAAAGGCAATAAAAAACAGGGCGATATCTCCGCCAATTAGAAAGATTTTTGATTTAAGCAGCGTTTTCATAAATTATGCTTAAAGTATAACAGAATAGCGGATAATTTCAATTATTTCAAGTCGTTTAAACTGAAAATAACGCGTTGAATGCGTTATTTTCTAAGCCTTCTGGTGTGCTTGGCCAGATGCTTGCCGAGCTTGGTTTTCTTTTTGGCATGAGTTGTTCTGGCCTTGGCCGCACTGTTTTGTCCCATATTTGATTGTTATTTCTTGATTTGTATATCATACCCTTATTTTTTTGATTTGACAAGCAAAAACAAAAGTCCGGCCGAATCGGCCGGAACTTATTGTAAAAACTTTTATTAAGCTTTTGAAACGTTGACCGCTCGAGGACCTTTTTCTGAATCCTCTACTTCAAAGGTCACGGCGTCGCCTTCTCGAAGATCATTGAATCCGACTCCAACGAGAGCGGATGAATGAAAGAAAACGTCCTTGTCGGGACTTTCATCGGAAGCGATGAAACCGAATCCTTTGTCAGTCAATCTTTTGATTGTTCCTGTCATAGTAAATTTAAAAGTGAATAAATCTGCAAAAGCCGCCTTTCGCAGAAATTCGACGGGTTTCTACTTGGTAAGGGGAAACTTTTTGCTCTTACATGATATCACATAATCAAAAAAAAAGCAATAGCTTGATCATTTAAAACAAAAAACGCCATATTAATGGTGCTTTTTGGCTGTTTTTGTGATTTCTCTGGGGTGGCTACTGGGAGTTGAACCCAGGCTAGCGGGACCACAACCCGCTGTTCTACCGTTAAACTATAGCCACCATGGCGTCCGCGGCTGGGCTCGAACCAGCAACCTACAGCTTAGAAGGCTGTTGCTCTATCCATTGAGCTACGCGGACATAAATCTGTCGCTATTATAGCAAATTCACGCCCGGGGGTCAATATTTAAAAAGCGGATTTTGTTAAAATCCACTTTTACGATGATATTGTCCTTTTCTTGTCTTGTTTTCCTTGTCCATGGTCGGCAAACTGTACACGGAAACGCCGATAAAGGGCTTCATGGAATTAGTTGTTCTGTCGTCGAGTCGTTTCGCTCTGGAAACATTGACTAATAGCTTGCAAATAGCTCTGCTATGGCGCAGTTTCTTGGCGGTAAGAACAAAGAAATTCTCATCACTTGATGATATTGACCAATCCAATGATTCTGGGTCTTTGAGATATCTTTTGATGTGGGATTGCAGTCGGGTAATGTCCACATCCCCGTTGCCGTTTCCTCCGTACATCTTTTGTAGGCTCTCGATCACGTCGGAGAGTTTCATGAAGCGCGCCTCCTTTGTTTTACTTTATATAATATGTGTTCAGTTGTATTTTGCAAGTATTTGAAAAATTTTTCGATTATTGATATAATGAATAAAGAGATAGTTTTTGTTGTTATATCTTTTGCGACCCACGTATTTATTTATTTTTAGCAAAAAATTGAAATAAGCGCGAGCATAACTTGGTGTTTTTGTTAAAAAATGGTATAAAATGTTTCACGTGAAACATTTTCGAATTTGATACGTGATTCATGTTCCGTGTTCCATGATTCATGAAAACGCACCCGTAGCTCAGTTGGATAGAGCGAGACACTCCTAACGTCTAGGTCGCAGGTTCAATCCCTGCCGGGTGCACCATCCTTCGCCAAGGCTTCGGCTGGCAGGCCATCCTTCGCGCTATCGAAGGATGCCCTTTGAAGCTTTAGCGAAGAAGGGCTTAAATTCAAAAAGTTAGTCGCTATATTTACGCACGCGCTTCGCCTGCCGTCTTCGACTCCCGTTCGGCCATGAGCTCACGGCCAAGTGGCGAGGTCACTCCCTTCGTTCGAGGGCCTGAGTGGCCCCTCAGGGCCGTCGAAGGCAGACTCGAGGAGCAGGCAGGGATGGCACCGCCATATTCGCGATAGTAGAGGATGTCCTTTGAGGCTATGCCGAAGAAGATTGTTATTAAATAAATGTGGTCAGCGTGTTCATTTGGGAATAATTCGCAACAAGAGTCCTTATTGTCTACAATGGTGTGAACTTTTGTCGTAAAAATGATTGAATTTGAGCAATGCAGAATCCCCTGTCTTGGTTGTGAGTATGTAATTACAAATCGAGAATTTAAAAAATGTTTCAGGTGAAACATTTTTTTTGATGGATGGGAATGTTTGTTTCCAAATTCTTTTTAATCTTGAACTGCTATTTTTTTAAATTCGTTTTATTTATTGTTTCACTTCGAAAAATGTTTCACGTGAAACATTGTCTTATCTTTTGCGACGCTTGCGAGTTGTTTTTATCTAAAATTAAACAAAACTTGATGCTAAATATTTATTGAAATTAGCTTATTTGAAGTGGTTTTGCCTGATTTTATGAAGATTTGATTTTTTGATACGTCAAAATGTTTTGCCAAAAGCGCGACAAGCCTTTCGTTTGCCTTACCCTTTTCAGGGATTATCGTTAATTTAGCCTTGAATTCAGTGTCAGATAGGGGAATAAGCTCTTCTTCTTTTGCTCTGGTTATCACTTTTACTTTTATGATCATAATATTTTGGAGGTATCGCCTTTGCCTTGCCTTATTATTTGAGGAACTTCTTCGGTCAAATCAATAACCGTTGATGGTTCATCGGCTATAATGCCGGCGTCCAAAATCAGATCTATTTCATCGCCGAATTTTTTTTCAATCTCAACGGGATTGGTGAAATATGGCTCACCTGAAATATTGATACTGGTTGAAATCAATGGATTGCCCAGCATTTTTGCGATATTTAGCGAAATTTCACTGTTTGGTATTCTAATGCCAATGGTTTTTCTCTTGGGCATTATGCGAGCCGGCACCAATTTTGTCGCTTTCAAAATAAAAGTATAGGGTCCGGGAGTCAGCATTTTTATTATTTTGAATGCCGCGTCGCTTAAAATGGCGTATTTTGAAATGTCCTTTAGATCGGAAACAATAAAACTAAGTCCGGTATTCGGATCTTTTTGTTTGATTTTATATATTTTTTTAATGGCTTCTTTGTTAAAAGCGTCAGCGCCAAGGCCGTAAATGGTGTCGGTCGGATAGACGATTACCCCGCCTTTTTTTAAAGTTTCCGCGGCGTGTTTTATTTTTCGATATTCCGGAGCTTCTTTGTTGATTTCCATTAGCATATTTTTTTTGTTAATTCCCCATATGTATCTTATAATGGTAATAAGAAGCGGGCAATAGGGATTGTCATGGATCATGGAACATAGAACACATAACACATAACACATAACATACGCGCGATAGAGGATAGGTATAGGCTTGGAAGCTGGAAATTTAAATAAGCCGATATGGCTTTATGAAAAAATTTTGTTCAATCTTTTTTTTGATTTTGACTCTGGCGGGATGTTCTAAAAATGCCCAGGTCTCAAATGTTTGTTTTGACCAAACTTGTTTTAATGTCGAAGTGGCTGACAGCGGGGAAGCGCAAGAGAGGGGACTGATGTTTCGTGAAAAGCTGGAATCGAATCAAGGCATGTTTTTTGTTTTCGATGAAGAAGATATATATTCGCTTTGGATGAAAAACACCTTAATTCCGCTTGATATGATTTGGCTCGATGAGAATTTGAAAATCGTTTCCATTTTCTCCAACGCCCAGCCATGTCAAACACCAACATGCGAATCGATAAAACCCTTGAAAAAAGCTAAATATATTTTGGAAATAAACGGCGGTGCGGCGGTTGAAAAAGGAATTGATTTGCATCAAGTCGCGACATTCAAATAAAACAGGCGCTTTGGTAAGAGGCTTTGTTTGGGGAAATTGATTGATAATCTTGTTTGATTATGAGCCCCCGTCATGTTATAATAAAAAAGTGAAATTACTAAAAACAAGATATGGCAATTTTAGAAAGACTCAAAAACATGGGTGCCCGAGTGGTTGGGTTGGACGAGGGATCAAAATTCAATAAGGAAACGGAGAGGTTGAAGAACGAAAAAGGAGTAACAGAGGAAGAGGCACAAAAAGAGATTTTTCATGAAACGCTGGAGCAGCTTAAGCAGGAGATGATGTTGACTGGGACAATAGACAGAAACTCTGCTGTTTTTCGTAAATTTGTAGAATCGGCAGGTGAAATTTTCGGGCCCGAAATGATGAATCAGTTTGAGATGGAAGCTAATAATCCTGAGAATTTTAATGATTTTCCCAAAAGTCCATCGGGGAAGGATTTAAATGGCGCGAGATCTGGATATAGCCGACGATTTAAGGGCGAGGTGCCGGATAGCAACGTATTGCGTGATGTCGCGGCGAAAAATATGGAGATTAACGCGGCCATAGACGCATTTGTTGCAGGGACCGGTGGCCCTGAGTCGCTCCAAAAATTAGTTGAAGATAATCCGGAGCTGGGTGCGTATCTGGGTAAAATTATTAAAAATAAAGAAAGATTAAATAAGCACGAAAAAAAATTTGGCCGAGACATTGCGTTTGAAAATGAAATGAAAGGCTTTAAGGAGACGGCAAAAAAAGAGCTTACCGATTTGCTGTGGAAAAATCCGGTAAAGTGGGCAAAATCTGTCTTGCATGCGGGTCTTAATCCGAGTTTTAAAAATTTTTTTAAGTTATGCAGTGACTCAGCTGAGTTCATGGGGAAATCCGTTTGGTCAGGCGCTAAATTTATTTTTAAGGGAATAAAAACTGGAGTTGCCGGCGTCAGAAAATTAACGGCAAAATTATGAATGACAATGAGAATTTGCAACAACTGATTCAATCCTCGTTTATTGCCAATGATAAAAAGCAAACGTTGTTCGATTATTTAAATACCCAAGGAGCAACCGAGGAATTTTTTAAATTATTTGATCAATATTTGGTTGAGGAAACAGAAAAAATAAAAAATAGGTATATGGAAATCATAAAAGGATTCGACTCGAAGGCTGCGACTTTGGACCAGGAGACTAATGCAAAGAAAGAACAGTTATCAAAAGATTTGGAAGTGAGATTGTCAAACGCCGAATTAAACGCGGGAGAAGAGGATGCGACTTGGGACGAATATTATAGGGCATTAGATAAATTGCGGGAGGATTACCAGGCTGAAATTAAAAAGATAACGTCAGAAGCGGTACTTTCAACACTTTAATCAAAAAAACTGACTCAGACGAGCAGTTTTTTTATTATAAATTTTTTAAATTACAGACTTGATTTTGGAAAAGGCTCCATTTCAAGAATTTTTTTTGCCTCAGTTTCTTCAAGCACATTTTTATTTTTCAAGACCTTAATCAGTTCTATCAATTTCGTGTCTTCTTTTCTCATCAGTATTGTAAGATCGCCACGCAAATCAGCAAGTTTATCGTCGAGGTAGTCTTTCGTGACCATTTGCGATCTAATGCCGCCGATCTCTGATTTCATGCTGCCGATCTCGGATTTCATACTGCCGATTTCGGATCGTATTTCTTCAAATTGCGGATTGACATTATCTTCTATTACTTTGCCCATTTCCACGGCTATTTTTTGTAGGTCTTCATTGGTTAACGTCATATTGTTTGTTTTTTATAGTAGTATTTTAGAACGATGGCTTTTTATTGTCAAACTTATTTTATTTTCTTCAAATCCTTCAAAATCGCTTGATGGATTCTTTTATTTGACGCGACCATGTCTTTGCTTTTTACATTCCATTCTTTGCCCGCAAAATCCGTAACTTTTCCTCCGGCTTCGCGCAAGATTAATACTCCGGCGGCCACATCCCATGGATGCGCGCCCGGAATCAAGATTGAATCAGTTCTGCCAGAAGCGACATAGCAAAGCTCAAGGGAGGCGGAGCCGAGCTGTCTGATGAAGGAAGCTCGCAGTTTATAATAGCTGTAAATTTTAATGGCTTTTTTCCATGAATTGACGCCCGTGCCATGGCAATAAGTTAACAGCGCGTTGGAAATTTTATTTCTATTGGAAACTTTTAATTTTTTATTGTTCAAAAATGCTCCTTTGCCCGGTTCGGCGACATAAAGTTCGTTGACCGCCGGCGCGTAGACAACGCCCAAAATAATTTTCCCCTGATGCGCCAAAGCGATTGAAACCGCGAATAGGGGATTGTGCATGAAAAAGTTGGTGGTGCCGTCGAGCGGGTCAATTATCCAAAGGTAATCGGATTTATTTTTCGATCTGCCGGTTTCTTCGGACAAGATAGCATGATTGGGAAAATGTTTTTTGATGGCTTGCGCGATGATTTTGTTGGCGACCAAGTCGGCGGAGGTGACCAATTGATGTTTTGATTTGTATTTGGCCGTAAATTTGTGGGAATTGTAAAGTTTTAATAATTCATTTCCCGCCGTTTTTATCGTTTGAAGGGCCATTGATTTGTGATTCATACGTTTTCCAAAATTTTTAATTCCAAGTTGTTTGTTTCAGTGTCCAGCACCGCGAAAGTCGCCTTGTAGAACATGCCGGACAGGTTACCGGGATTAACGATAAAGGTGTAATACATCTTTTCGATCCACGGCTTGTGCGAATGGCCGTAAAAGGCATAGTGCATGTCGAGATCTTTCAAAACCAATCGCTGGGCCGTGTCGATTCGATGAGCCATGCCTATTTTTATTTTATCGATTTCAAAAGTTTTTTTTCTATCAAGTTTGATTTGGTCCGCGTTGCCTTTGACCGCGTGAATTTCTCCCTTGAAATTATCTTGAAAATAATTCCAAGTTTCCAACGAAGCGATGTCGCCGCAGTGCATTATAAATTTAATTTTTTCCCCTTTGCAATAATCAAGAAACTTTTTAATATTGGGCAGATTATCATGCGAGTCTGAGATGATGGCGATTTTCGACATAATCATTGAAATTTGGCTATTGATTTATATTTGTGATTCGCTATTTGGAATTTATTCGATCGGTTTATCCGCCAAAGCAGGAAGATCTTGAGCGACTCGATTCCAGATTTCGCGTAATTCAGCTGTGTTGTAATATTTTTCAAAGCGGAGAGATATTTCTTCGGGCGAAATTTTAATTTCCACGTTTTTCGAATGTAGCCAATCAAGCAGTTCCTGCGAAGGAATATAATTTTCAATCGGCGCTTTATCGAAGGAGATGTTCTGAGAATCTTCATTTTTAAATCCGGATTCCCAAGTCCTGTAGCCTTTGGCGCGCAGAGTCCTGATTGCATCCAAAATTTGAGGTTCGATGAATTCGATATAAATTCCCAATTCTTTTTCCTCAGCGGTCATTTCAGAATTTGTTTTTTTCCTTCCCCCAACGGCTTTTTCCGATTGGTCAATAATTTGTTTTCTTAGTTGGGCAAATTTTTGGAAAAGCTCCATTTTCTCCCGAGCAATGTTGAATCGTTGCCTCAGTCGTTCGACTTCTTCCGGCGCGCCGGCTTCTAAAATTCGACTGACTTCTTCTTCTCCCAATCTGTTTGGTTGTTCAATCTTTGGCATATTTCATTTATGATTGCTTCTCATTTTTTTCAGCATTTCAATGTTGTGTAAGTCGGATCTGTCGTCCTCCTTGGGAGTTTCAATGATGAAATTCACGTTTTGCAGTTTGGGGTGGTTTATCAGCGCGGAAAATCCTTCCGGTCCGATTTCGCCTTGGCCGATGTGCTGATGGCGATCTTTGTGCGAGTTGAATTCGGCCAAACTGTCATTGGCGTGAATGAGTTTCAGTTTATCGAGGCCGATTTGCTCATCGAATTTTTTTAAGGTTTCATTGACCGCTTCCTTTATCCTTAAATCATACCCGGAAGCGAAAGCATGAGCCGTATCAAAGCAGACGCCGACGTTTTTTGATTTTATATTTTGTAAAATATAGGCTATTTCTTTGAAATCATCGCCGAGAATTTTGCCGGAGCCGGCTGCGATTTCCATTAAAAATTCCGTTTTGCCGCCATAGCCGTCCAGAATTCTATCAATGCTTTTGACCGTCTCGTTTAGCGCATCAGTTTCTTCGCGCTCGCCCGCGCTGCCAAGATGCGTCATCATATATTTGGCTCCCAAAAGCGAGCCCCGTTCCAATTCTTCCCGGCAGGCATTGATGGAGCCGTGTTTTATTTTATTATTCAATGACGCCAGGTTGATATAATACGGCGCGTGAATGTAATAATCCGACAATTTGTTTTGCTCGCAATTTTTTTTGAATTCCTCGATTTCCATTTCGGCCAAATCTTTTTTCCCTCCGCCACGCGGCGATCGCGAAAAAAACTGAAAACATTCGCAACCTATTTTGGCCGCGTTTATCGGGGCGTTTTGAATGCCGCCGGCAATGGATACATGGGAACCGATAAGCATAGAGATTAGAAACTAGAAACTTGAAATTGGGGAATGGAAATTTGAAACCGGAAATTATCCGCCCGAGGCGGATCCGCCTTTGGCGGAGAAATTGGGGATGGAGAAATCTATTCGGAAGAATTAGGAAAAGATCTCTCCGCTTCGGTCGAGATGACAACGATGGTTAATTAGGAAAAGATCTCTCCGCTTCGGTCGAGATGACAACGATGGTTAATTAGGAAAAAATCTCTCCGCTTCGGCCTGCCCCGAGCAAGGTCGAGGGGTCGAGATGACAACAGCGTCGGCCTTGTTTCTCTGTTTTCTGTCTCATGTTCTTTTGTTGCGTGTTTCATGATACATGCTTCATGAACATTATAACAAAAGCGGCTCAAGAGAGCCACTTTTCTGTGAGAGCGAAGCGGGCGAGGAAGAGTCCCGACGAATCGGGATGACGACGAGCCCAAGCCGCGCGCAGCCGCACCACCTGCCCCCCGCCCCGAGGGAGGGGGGACAAGGGGGGAGGGGAGATGAGCTTATTTGATTAAGAAACAGTAATATTATCTTTTAAAAATTGGATTACTTTTCTATTGGCGATCAAATTGCCGAAATATCTTTTGGCGTTTTCCGATTTGACGCTTTTTTCCAATTGCGCGAGCTGTCCTTGATATTCGGGTCGCAATTTATATGAAGCCAAAGTTTTGTCTTGCTCGTCTTCAATTTCTTGGTCCGTCGCTTCGATTTTTTCTTTACGGGATATTTCCCTGATGGCCAGGGCCGTTTTCACTCTTTTTAGAGCGTCAGCGGTGAAATCGAGCATCAGATCGCCTTCGGTTTTATTAAGATGCTTCAAATAATCCTCAAAATTCAAACCTTGCCGCCCGATATTATCCTCGAGTTCATGAACCATTTTATGAGTTTCATCATTGACCAGCGCGTCCGGTATTTCTTCGAACGTTGATTTTTCGATTAATTGCTCGATGATCTCAAGTTCTTGCTTTTGTACGTTTTTTTGCTTTTGTTCCTCGGTTAAATTGATCCGTATTTGATTTTTCAAGCCTTCAACGTCTTTTAACCCCAGCGCTTTCGAGAAATCATCATTTAATTCGGGCAGATCTATTTGATACACGGCGAGTACTTTCACTTTGAACTTCGCTTTTTTGCCCGCGATTGATTTTTGATGATAATCTTTGGGAAATGAAAGTTCGAATTCCTTGGTGTCATCTTTTTTCAGACCGACCACTTGCTCTTCAAAGCCCGGAATCATTTTGTTGTCGCCGATAACTATTGGATATTTTTTCGCTTGTCCGCCGTCGATCGGCACTTTGTCGACAAAAGTGTCGAAATTTATTTCGACCCTGTCCTTTTGTTGAGCGGCTCGGTCAACCAACATTTCCTTGGCTCGCATTTTTCGCAAATCATTGATGACCTGTTCTATTTTAGCGTCTTCGATTGTAATTTCAGGAAGTTTTTTTACCTTGATTTTGATGTACTCGCAAATTTCAATTTTGGGCAATAAAGACGCGGTCGCTTTGTAAATAAAAGAATTTCCCGGAGCCATTTTTACAATGTCCAATTTCGGTTGATCGATCGTCTCCAGTTTTTCTTTTTCCAATGTTTGATAATAAGTGTCGGAAATCATGTCGGTCGAAGCGTTTTGCAAAAGCGCCATTTCGCCGAATTGGCGAACGCAAGTTTCAAACGGAGCTTTGCCCGGCCGAAAGCCTTTGATCGGTTTTTCCGCTGACAGCCGTTCGGCCGCTTTTTCCAAGTACGGCTTTATTTCTTCAACGGACAATTCAATGGTTAATTCAATGACTTTTTTCGGTAGTTCTTTTTTTGTGATATTCATAGGGTTACAAATTATGAATAAATACAAATATTACAAATGGTTGCAAATTATTACAAATATCAAAATATCTTTTATTCGTAACTTATTTGTAGCATTCCTGCCTGCTCCTCGAGTCTGCCTTCGACGGCCCTGAGGGGCCGCTCAGGCCCTCGAAGGGAGCGACCTCGCCACTCGGCCGTGAGCTCGTGGCCGAACGGGAGTCGAAGACCGGCAGGCAGGTGTACGGATTTGTAAATTTGTAATCAATAAAAAATAATCGTTTATTCAGATTATCATATAAATGAATGTTCATCAAGTCTTGGCCGTTCAGACGGTAGAAAATACTAACACGACCAGATAAGCGATGTATAAGCCCACGAATACGGCGCCCTGCCATTTTTCCAATTTATGCTTTTTGCCCACGAACATGAAAATAAAAAGAAGAAAGGTGGCGAAAATACAGACGATGATATCTCGGTTTAGAGCGGTAGTGAAAGAAAGCGGTCTGATAACTGCGCTCAGTCCCAAAATCCAAAAAAGATTGAAAATATTGGAGCCGACCACATTGCCGATGGCGATATCGGATTGTTTTTTATAGGCGGCGATCGCGGACGTGGCCAGCTCCGGCAAGGAAGTGCCGATGGCCACGACGGTCAGGCCGATGACAGCTTCGCCGATGCCCAGTTGATTGGCGATCATAATCGCGCCATCCACTATCCATTTGCCGCCGAATGTCAGTCCGGCCAAGCCCAAAGCGATCATGATGGCGGACAGCAGCATGCCATGAGTTTTAATGTCTGAATCTTTTTCTCCATCATGAACTTTGGCGATGCTGAAAGTGTAATATAAAAACAAAGCGAAAAACGCCAATAAGATAATCCCATCGATTCTGGAAAGCATGGAGACGGACGTTTTATCGAAAAAGGAATCATTTACCAAAACAAATACCACCAATATGGCCATCAAACTGAAAGGAATTTCTTTCCAAATCGTGCCACGTTTTACGCTGAGCGCGCAAATAAGCGCTGATACTCCCAAAATTAACAAAATATTGGCAATATTGCTGCCAATGATGTTTCCCACGGCCAGATCGCCGCTGCCTCGAATGCTGGAAATGATATTGACCACCAACTCAGGAGCTGAAGTGCCGAAAGAAACCACTGTCAGACCGATGACCAGCGTGGAGATTTTAAATTTTTTGGCGATTGAAGCCGCGCCATCCACCAGAAAATCCGCTCCTTTGATCAGGAATAAGAATCCGGCGATAAAGAAGATGTAGGTTAATGCCATAATTGGTAACTAATAAAAAGTTTAAAAGGTGGTAGCTGGTAGCTTTTTAGGTAGCCACCTAACCAGGGGATTCATGATACGGGAATAGAGCCCCTTATTTGATTATAACATAAAAAATCCGGTCGCCGGGAGAGTCAGGTGAATTAACAACACGATCTGTTGTCGCCACTGTTTTTTTCTGCTAAAATAAGATATAGTTGAATATAGCTTGTAGTTTATTAGGTGGCGATATATTAACCTAACCTCTTAATTTTTATCTTTAAATATGCTAAAAGTGATTTTTATCGGAGATATCGTGGGGAAAATCGGCCGGCAAGCGGCCTTGAAAGCCATTGCCAAATGGAAAAAACAATATAAGCCCGACTTGATCGTGGCCAATGCCGAGAATTTGGCTCATGGCAAAGGCGTTACGGTTTCTATTTTGAATGAAATGCAACGAGGAGGCATTGATTTTTTCACCTCAGGCAACCATGTCTGGGATAAAAAAGAAGTCTATGATATTTTCGCGGACCCGGCCGCGCCGATTATCCGGCCGGCCAATTATCCGGACATGGTGCCCGGCGATGGCTATCGCGTTTTGACGATCGGCAAGAAAAAAATTATGATCGTCAATATTATCGGCCAAGTTTTTTTTAAGGAATATTTTGATTCGCCGTTTTTGACTTTCGATGAAATTTTGAAAGAAAAGCCGGCTGATGTTAAGATTATAATTGTCGATTTCCATGTAGAGGCCACAGCGGAAATCAAATGCATGGGCCATTATTTGGACGGGCAGGTAAGCGCGCTGCTCGGCACGCATACCCATGTCGGGACTTGTGATTATCAGCTTTCGGACAAGGGCATGGCTTATGTCACTCAAGTCGGCATGGTCGGAGCCAAGGATTCGAGCTTGGGTTTGAAATTCGAACCGCTTATAAAGAAGATGATCACACAATTACCCGCAGCTCACGAATTGCCGGAAAAAGGCATTGTCGAGGTTAACGCGATTTATCTGGAAATAAAAGAGGATGGCGTTGCCAGGAAAATTAAAAAATTATACGAAGAAATTGAAATTAAATGAATATACAAGATTACAGATTTGTGTACAGATTATACGAGATAATTTCCAATCTGTATGATCTTGTATGTAAATCTCGTAATCTTGTAACTTAAAAAAATATGAACAAAGCGGAATTAGCAACCAAAATCGCCGAGAAATGCGGCGTGACAAAAAAACAGGCCGAGGACATGCTGGAATGCTTTGTCTCCACGACGGTCGCCATGTTAAAGCAAGACGGTGAAGTGGTTTTGACCGGCTTTGGCACCTTCTCGTCTCGCACCAGAAAGGGTCGAGTGGGCGTCAATCCTCAGAATACCTCGGAAAAGATTAATATTCCTCCTACCAAGGTGGCAAAATTCAAGGCGGGCAAAGCTTTGAAGGACGCGCTAAAGGCGTCATAAGTGAAGAATATGCCGACAGCTTTTGTCGGAGTTTGAATTTGAACTTGCCGAGGCGAAAATAATAACAAAATTCTTGCCGAGGGAAGATTTTTGTTTTATAATTAAGTTGCATATGTCGGATAAAAACAATCAACCGTTTGATTTTCTTGAAAATTTTTTGGCGGAAAATCAGAATGTGTTTTTGAAAAATTACAAAAAAAATTCGGTCGAACATGAATGGCCGGAGAATTTGTATTCCTCCGAAAAAGGAGCTGAAGATTTGCAAAGGGAAGAAGACGGACAATTGGCCATAGACGTTTATCAGAAAGACAATGAAATCGTCATTCTGGCCGCGATTGGCGGTCTTGATTCGGACAAGCTTGATATTTCGCTTCATAATGATATACTCACCATTCGCGGAGAGCGAAAAACGAATGAGGAAATCGGAGAACATGATTATTTTTATAAAGAATGCTATTGGGGAAAATTTTCGCGCTCGATAATTTTGCCCGTGGAAATAAAGGCGGATGAAATAGGCGCGACCATAAAAAACGGCGTTTTGAAAATAGTGTTGCCCAAAGCCAATCCCGAGCGAAAAATCAAACTTAAAGTTTTGGACGAAGAATAATGAAATTTATGAAAGTGAAAATTTATCTTGATAGAATCGAGGAGGGCAAAGCTGTTTTTTTAACGGACACAAAAAAACAATTGATAATCGACAGTGATTTGTTTGAAGAAAAATTAAAGGAAGGGCAAGTGTTTTGGCTTGATTTTTCAGTTGATGAAAAAGAAGCCGAGGACAAAAGCGAATTGGCTAAAAAAATATTGAACGAAATAATTTCGGATAATTAATTGTCATGGCAAAGGAAGAGAAAGAAAAAAAGAATTTTAAAAATCCGGGTCGGTTGTTTTTCGTGGCGGCCGGCGTTTTTTTGTTTGGCGCCTTGGCTTTTGCGTTCGTTTTTACTTATCAAAAATCCCATGAGGGCAAGATATATGATAGAGTGTGGGTCGGTGAAACGGAATTATCCAAAGCCACCATTGATTTGGCCAAACTGGCGATGAGCAAGGAATTCAATGATAAGTACGATCAGGGCTTTGTTTTTGTTTACGGCGATAAACGAGAAAAAACATTAAACGACTATGAGGTGCTTTTGGGCGTGGAGGCGCAAATGGCCGCGCCTGATTTTGAAAAAACGGCGCAGGACGCCTTTGGAGTCGGACGTTCGGGCAATGTGTTGATTGATTTGAAGGATCAATTGTTCGGTTTGATTTTCGGGAAAAGGATAGACTTGTCGTTTTCTTTGAACCGCGATTATTTAATCGATCAGCTCAAAGAGGCTTTCGGAGAATTCGAGGACAATGCCAGATCGGCTGAAATCGAGGTGTCCGTGAAGTCGAAAGTCAATAAAGAAATGGAAGTGAAAATAATTCCCGAAAAAGAAGGCGTGGGTTTTGATTACGAAAAGTACGCGGACATGCTGGCGGATAAAATAACGAGATTGGACAATAGCGACATTTCGATGAAACTGGAAAAGCAATCTCCGGCCATCAAAGCGGCCGATGCCGGCGGCATTGCGCAAAAAACAACGGAGTTGGTGGCGGACAATGACGAGATAAACTTTGTTTTTGAAGATCAAAAATGGACGGCGTCCTGGTATGATTACGTCTCTTGGTTGGCCTTGGACAAAGCTGATAAAAACGAAGTGATTTTGACTTTCGATAAAACGAAATTTGAGGAATTTCTTCAGCCCATAATCAAGGAAATTAATATCGCGCCAAAGAACGCCAGATTTGAATTGGCGGACGGCAAAGTGACCGAGTTTCAATTGAGCAAAAACGGCAGAGAGATAAATATTGATCAAACATTCGATGGATTAATCAATCTGTTTTTCAAGTCCGGAGAAAATGAAATAAAATTGGCGGTTGAAGAAAAATTGCCTGATGTGAATACGGAAAACATCGCGGACATGGGCATCAGAGAATTGATCGGATCGGGCACATCCAATTTCAGCGGCAGTCCGGCAAACAGAAGATATAACATTAAAATCGGTTCGAATTCATTGCATGGAATATTGATAAAGCCGGGCGAAGAATTTTCTTTGGTGAAAAATCTCGGCAGAATCGACGGCAGCACCGGTTATTTGCCCGAGCTGGTGATTCGAGGCAATAAGACCGTGCCGGAATTTGGCGGCGGTTTGTGCCAAGTGGCCACAACTATGTTTCGCGCGGCGATTGACACCGGTTTGCCGGTTACGGAAAGAAAACCGCATTCATACAGAGTTTCATATTACGAGCCGGCCGGAACAGACGCCACCATTTACGATCCCAGTCCTGATCTGAAATTCATCAATGACACGGGACAGTATATTTTAATTCAAACCGCAATTTCCGGAGATACTTTGACCTATGAATTTTGGGGCACGTTCGATGGCAGAACAGTGGAAGTCACTGAGCCTAAAATTTTTAATATTACCTATCCCGGTCCGACCAAGGAAATCGAATCCCCGGATCTGGCTCCCGGAGTGAGAAAATGCACGGAGCGGGCGCACAATGGAGCGGACGCGGTTTTCTACAGAATCATCACCCCTGCTTCGGGGGACGCAATCAATGAAACTTGGTCCAGTACTTATCGGCCATGGCAGGCGGTGTGCTTGGTCGGGCCCAGCGAAGCTCCGGTAGAAGAAAGTTCCAGTGATGCCCCGGTGACCCCTGAAAATTAATTGATAAAAAAAGACGCGCCATAAGGCGCGTTTTATATTTAAAACGTCCTCAAACGGACAGACAAGAAATTTTTATCCTGGTCGAATCTAGCCGAAGCCTGATTTGACCATAAATAAAAACCCCATGCTTGTCGTGTCTGTCCGTTTGAGGACGCTTTTGGGCCGACATAATAGTATAGCCTATTTGAAAAGGATTGTCAATGGCTAGAATATCTTATCGATTAATCCGTAATCTTTCGCTTCTTGCGGGCTCATAAAATTGTCTCTATCAGAGTCTTTTTCAACCGTTGCTACGGGTTGCCCCGTGTGCTTCGATAAAATCTCGTTTAGACGATCTTTGATTTTTAATATCCGTTCCGCTCTGATTTTAATGTCGGAAGCTTGGCCCTCGGCGCCGCCCATGACTTGATGAATCAGTATTTCGGAATTGGGCAGAGAAAATCTTTTGTCTTTGGCTCCGGCAGCCAAAAGCACGGCCCCCATGCTGGCGGCCAGGCCGATGCAAATAGTGGATACATCGGGTTTTATGTACTGCATGGTGTCATAAATCGCCATGCCGGCAGTGACAGAACCGCCGGGACTATTGATATATAATTTGATATCTTTTTTGGGATCTTCGCTTTCCAGGAACAATAATTGAGCGATTACGGTGTTGGCTACATTATCGTCAATGGTTGAACCCAAAAAAATTATGCGTTCTTTGAGCAATCTTGAATAAATATCATAAGCTCTTTCGCCGAAATTGGTTTTTTCAATGACTGTTGGTATCAAATTCATAAATTACAAATAGTTAATTCTATTTAGGACAAGCTAGGTTTAGGTTTAACTGTTTTGTTACAAATCGTTGCTTCTAATTAACTTGCCTTTGCCTAGAAATTGCGAATAATTAATTCTATTAGGACAGGCTTGGTTTAGGTCTAATTGTTGCTACAGATTGCCGGCGCCCGATAGCTTTGCTGGGCGATGAAAATTGCGGATAAATATTCAATAGCGTTTTCAACTTGTGATTATTACATTTTAAAAAATTATTGTCAATCAGTCAAAGTTCTGGTTGTGTGGAAGTGTCTTATTTTAGCACAAATTATCCACAATTTACTAACAATCGCTAATATTTGGCTGAAATGCTGTTGAATATGGGACAGATCGGTAAAGACGGTTTCTGGGCTCCGTTGACAGGTTGTGATATATATGCTATGATATATAATCAATATCATTTCGCGTGGTTAATAAAAAGATATAGGGGAGAGAGTGGAGGGCAGAATTTATCAATATTGGCCTTGGACCACAATTACCTCTATATCTTTTTGTTAACCAAGAGCCCGCCTTTAGTCGGTAATACATGGAAAAGGCGTTATTCTTTCAAAAACTTTCAAGTGAGTAGATAGGTATCAATTTCTCTCTCCTCATATCTTTTAGGAGGTCCAGCTTATCTACTCGCTTGAAGGTTTTTTTAATCTTTATCAGTTAAACAAAATGTGTTAGAATACAAAAGACGATAAAATATTTCCCATGGCCAGAAGAAAAAGAAAAAAAATAAAAGAAGAGCCCGTTCGCGAAAAAGAACTTAGCCCCGAGGCAAAAAAGGGGATAGTGGTGGTTTTTATATTCGCCGTTGGCGTGCTTTCCTTTTTGAGCCTGTTGCAAATGGCGGGCAGAATAGGGATTTTTATTGATTCCGCTTTAAGCATATTCATCGGTTGGACCAAATACGCCTTTCCCATTTTAATGATCATCTACGCTTATCTTCTGTTTCGAGATGAGCGATATCAAATAACCAAAGCCAAATATGTTGGCTTTTTATTTTTTGTTTTGAGCTTTAACGCGCTTTTACATATTTCCTATGCCGCGAGTGAGGCGCTCGAAATGTCGGCCAGCGGCCTTGGCGGCGGATTCCTGGGATTGGTTTTAAGTTACCCGTTGCAATTTGTGATGGGAAAAATCGCGACGATTGTAATTTTATTGGCATTGCTTTTGATCAGCTTGCTTTTAATGTTCAATACTTCCATAAAAAATCTTGTTTTCGGAAATTCTCGATTGGCGTTTTTAAAGCGCCCGTTCGGAGTGTTATTCGCTCGAAAAGAAGATGAATCATCTGAAGAAGAATCGGAAACGGAGACGGTTGAAAAAGCGACGCAGGAGTCTTCTATTGAAAATGAAGAACAGGATGAAAAGAAGGTGGCAAAGGAATTAAACGAGTCCGAGGAAACCGCCGTTCAATTTCCCAACAAAGGAATTAAGATTGATTTGCCCCTGACATTATTGAATAAAAAAACGAGCAAGCCGACCAGCGGCGACACTAAGGTCGGCATGGAAAAAATACAAAAAACTTTGGAGAATTTCGGTATTGACGTGCAAATGGAAGGAGTAAGCATCGGACCGACCGTTACTCAGTACACGTTCAAGCCGGCGGAAGGAGTGAAATTATCACGCATTACCGCTTTGAATAATGATTTGGCTTTGGCGCTGGCCGCCCATCCGCTGAGAATCGAGGCTCCGATACCTGGCAAGTCGCTGGTGGGTATTGAAGTCCCCAATAAGCAAGCGGCCACCGTATGTTTGCGTGAATTACTGGAAGCTCCGGAATTTAAAACGAGAAAATCCAATTTGGCCCTGACTTTGGGCAAAGACGTTTCGGGCAAGACTTGGGTTTATCCTTTGGAAAAAATGCCTCATTTGCTGGTGGCCGGCGCGACCGGCTCGGGCAAAAGCGTTTGTTTGAACACCATGATTATCAGTTTGCTTTATCAAAATAATCCGGATGATTTGCGCATGATCTTGGTCGATCCCAAGAGAGTGGAGTTCCCCGTATATAACGGCATCCCTCATTTATTATCCCCGGTTATAACGGATGTCACCAAGACCGTGAATTCACTGCGTTGGGCCATTTCGGAAATGGATAGAAGATATGAGATGCTCGCCAAGAGCAATAAGCGAAATATCGAAGGTTATAACCAAAGCAACCCGGAAGAAAAATTGCCGTATTTGCTTATTGTGATAGATGAATTGGCGGATTTGATGATTTCCGCCTCGTCGGAAATCGAATCGTCAATCATCAGGTTGACGCAAATGGCCAGAGCCATCGGCATTCATTTGATCGTGGCCACGCAAAGGCCGTCGGTCGATGTCATTACCGGTTTGATCAAAGCCAATATTCCTGCCAGAATCGCTTTTAGCGTGGCTTCGCAGACCGATTCTCGAACCATACTTGATTCGTCCGGAGCCGAGAAGTTGCTGGGCAAAGGCGACATGCTTTTTCAAACCGCGGAGCTGAGCAAGCCGCGCAGGATCCAAGGAGCCTTTGTCGGAGATGACGAAATAAAGAGAGTGGTTGATTTTCTTAAAGAAGCCAGCGGCGACCCGGAATATAACGAGTCCGTTACGGAAAAAAACAAAGGAGTTCATACCAGTTTTGATTATAATAATGACGATGGTGATAGCGATGAATTATATGATGACGCCGTGGAAATAGTCGCTCGCGCGGGCAAAGCCTCCGCCTCCTTGCTTCAACGCCGGCTACGCGTGGGTTATGCCAGAGCGGCTCGTTTGATTGATTTGCTGGAAGACAATGGCGTGGTCGGCCCGGCTGACGGAGCTCGGCCGCGCGAAGTATTGATGTCACTCGACAAAATGTCCCAAGGAGACGCTCATGAAGCGGCGCCGACGGAAGATGATGAAGAAAATGAAGAATAGTCTAATGTTTCAAAGTGTTCTATGATGGTCAGTTTCAACAACAAAAAGATCAACGCTATTAAAACTCTGGGCGAGAAATTGCAGGAGCATCGTTTGAATTACGGATTGAGTTTGGAATCGATCTCCAAAGAGACAGCCATTAATTTGAAATATTTAATCGCGCTTGAAAGCGATAATTATGAAAAATTGCCGGCGGATATTTATACATGTAATTTTTTAAAAAAATACGCTGTTTTTTTGGATCTGAATCCGGAAACGGCGATTGAAACTTACGTTCAGGAAAAAATTTTATATTACAAAACAAAAAAACAATGCAAAGAGATTAGGGATAAAAAAATAGGAAAAGTAAGAAAGGTTGTGAATTTTTTTCTTTCTCCGGTTTTTTTGAAATACTCTTTCTCCGTTGTGGTCGTGGCGGCCTTGTTGATATACATCGGTTGGAGCGTCAATAGAATTTTTACGCCCCCGCATTTGGTGATCATGGAGCCGCAAGACAGTTTGATAACCGTTTCGCGTCAATTATGGATAAAGGGAGAGTCCGAGAAGGAAGCTTTTTTAACCATGAACGGTCAGGAAATCATCAGCGACCATGATGGACGGTTTTCAAATAAGGTAGATTTGCAAAAAGGTTTAAATGTCATTAAAATAACAGCAAGGAAAAAGCACAGTAAGGAAAACGTGCAATATTTGCAAATTATATTGGAGGAAACCGGCAGTGTGTCTCAAAAATAAATCAGGAGGGTTGTTTCTTGTAATAAATAAAAATCTTTTCCATGCTTAAGATTTTTTTAAATTCATATGAAGGACACGGAAATAAAAGAAAAAAATCAGGCGGCCGAGCAAGCGATCAGTCAGATTAAAGAAAAATTCGGAGACGGTTCAATCATGCTTTTGGGAGAAGCGAAATCCATGAACGTGGAAACCGTTTCAACCGGATGTTTATCCCTAGACATAGCCTTGGGAGTGGGAGGCGTGCCCAGAGGGAGAATCATTGAGGTGTTTGGCCCTGAAATGTCTGGCAAAACAACCTTGTCCCAGCATATAATCGCCGAAGTTCAAAAAATCGGGGGTATCGCGGCATTTGTGGACGCCGAGCACGCGCTCGATCCGGATTACGCGAAAAAAATAGGCATCAATATCAATGAAATGCTTATTTCTCAACCCGATACGGGCGAGCAGGCGCTGGAAATCGTGGAGACATTGGTTCGTTCCAACGCGATAGACATTATTGTCGTGGATTCCGTGGCCGCTTTGACGCCAAAGGCGGAAATAGAAGGCGACATGGGCGATCATCACATGGGATTGCAAGCCAGATTGATGAGCCAAGCCTTGAGAAAATTGGCGGGTATTATTTCCAAAAGTAAAACGATCGTGATTTTCATCAATCAAATCAGGCACAAAATCGGCGTGTTTTTCGGCAATCCCGAAACTACCACCGGAGGCAACGCTTTGAAATTTTATTCTTCGGTTAGAATCGAAGTTCGGCGTTCAGCTCAAATCAAGCAGGGCGAACAAATCATCGGCAATAGAGTTAAAGTAAAAGTCGTGAAAAATAAAGTGGCCGCGCCTTTTCGAACCACTGAGTTTGACATCATGTACAATGAAGGCATTTCCTTGTCAGGTGATATGCTGGATACCGGTTTGACTTATAATGTCATTTCAAAATCCGGTAATTCATACAGTCATGGCGAGGAAAAATTGGGCGTGGGCAGGGAAACGGCCAAGAAATATTTGAAAGAAAATCCAAAACTGATGAAACAGATCAGAAAGGGAATCTGGGAAGCGGTTAATGGGAAAAGGGAAGAAGAGCAAGGACAAGGACAAGGACAAGGACAAGGACAAGAAGTCAAATAATTGATTATAAAAAAACCGTCTGAAATATGGCGGTTTTTTGATTTTAAATGTTTTATACAAATTTGCCTTTATGCTTGACAAATATAATAATTGTGATATAATGAACAGTCGACATAACGTCGTCAGTCAAAAGGAGGAAAGCCATGCGCGGAAAAAAAGGAAAAGGCGGGGGTGTGCCTCCGCAGCTTCGAGTCGTCTCCGGCACTGGGAAGTCGAACCAGAAGGGAGACGAGCCGCCGACCATGCAACAGGCCGGCCAGATGCAGTTGCACGAGCACACCATGCGTTTCGATACGCAAACCACGGTGTGGCTCTTGTGGCTGACACAGGAGCTCCCGTTCCCGAACAGGGCGACAGCGATGTCGGCCTTGATCAAGGAAAAAATCGAGGAAATTAAAATGTCGAAGCAGGGCTGGCAGCCCTGCTATCGCCGGGGCAATGAGGTAGTCCCGGCCGCGCGCAAGCTGCCTCCGAAGGAGTAGTATCATTCGCCAAGGCCGACTCCGGCTCTGGCGTCAAGATCCGAGGGACCTTTCTCTCGGATTTTATTTTTGTGATTTACTTTTGGCTTGGATTATGCGAAAATAATTAATAAGTGAGATTACAAGATTACGAGATTTGCATACGAGATTATACAGATTAACCCGATCTCGTACAATCTGTACACCAATCTGTAATCTCGTAAATCCAATTTATGAAGATATTAGCCATTGAAACCTCCTGCGATGAGACCGCGGCTTCAGTCGTTGAAATAAAAAACGGCAAATTCGCGGCTTTGTCCAATACGGTTTCATCTCAAATAAAAACTCACGCCAAATACGGCGGCGTTATTCCGGAAGTCGCCGGTCGTCTTCATATTGGAAAAATAATTCCGGTGATCGATGAAGCGTTGAGTTCCTCAAAAACGAAAATTGCCGAATTGAAAGCTTTGGCCGTGGTGTCGGGACCGGGCTTGGCGCCGTCTCTTCGAGTGGGCGTGGAAACGGCCAAAGCTTTGGCTTATGTCTGGCAAAAGCCGCTGATATCGGTCAATCATTTGGAAGGCCATATCGCGGCCGGTCTTTTTGAAAATAAAAAAGTTGCCATGCCCGCGGTTTGCTTGATCGCGTCCGGCGGCCATACTTCTTTGATTTATATAAAAAGCTGGGGCGGGTACGAAACAATCGGCCAAACCAGAGACGACGCGGCCGGAGAAGCCTTTGATAAGGTCGCGAAAATCATGGGACTTGGTTATCCGGGAGGCCCGCTGATTTCCAAATTGGCGGAAAATGGAAAAACCGGCCGATTCAAACTGCCTAGGCCGATGATTGATTCCGGCGATTTTGACTTTAGCTTTTCCGGTTTGAAAACAGCGGCTCTTTATTTGTATAAATCCAGAAAAACTTGGACTAAAAAAGACAAGGCTGACTTGGCCGCGGAATTTCAAGACGCGGTGATTGAAGTTTTGGTGGAAAAATCAATGAGCGCCGCGGAAAAATTAAAAGCCAAAAGTTTTATTTTGGGCGGTGGCGTTTCCGCCAACAAAAAATTGAGAGCAACGCTCAAGCGAGCCGGCCAAGACATCAAGGGCTTGAGCGTTTTTATTCCGCCTTTTGAATTCACCACTGACAACGCGGCCATGATCGGCGCGGCCGCGTATTTTCATTATAAAAATAAAAATTTTGTTGATCCGTTTGATTTGGTTGCGGAGCCACGATGGAGATTGATTTAAAAATATGGAAAATATTTATGCCGTTAAAACCGAAGCTCAAACCAAAAAAATTGCCGGGGACTTCGCCAAAACTTTGAAAGGCGGGGAAGTGATTTTATTATCCGGAGATCTGGGCGCGGGCAAGACTTTTTTCGTTCAGGCCGCGGCCAAGGCTTTGGGAGTTAAGGAGCAAGTGACCAGCCCGACTTTTATATTGATGCAAATTTACAAAGCGTCCAGAAATAAAATTAAAAACGTTTGTCATATTGACGCTTACAGGCTCGGTTGCGTGAAAGAATTCGAGGCGTCCGGGCTGGATGAATGTTTGTATCGAGACGACACGGTGTCATTTATCGAATGGGGAGAAAAAGTAAAGACGCTGATGCGCGGAGCGATTGAAATTAATATTGAAATTAAGGAAAATGAACGAGTTATAACCATTGATAAAAATTAAAAAAATTATTATGAAAGAAAAACCGCAAAATATTGATTTGAGTTATTGGCACAATCAAAAAGAAGGAGGCTTCGATCCGGAAACAGGGGTTTTGCACGAGCCGGGATCAGAGGAATACGAAAAATGGCTGAGATTTTTGGAATATGTCGAAACCAGCGGTAAAAAGGAAACAGAGGAAACGCAAAATTACGATAAATTAAAAAATGTCATTGATGAAATAGACAAGGTTAACCTGAGTGAAGATGAAGGAGATAAAGAGGCTGAAAAACAATTAAAGGAACAAAAGAAACGAGCCAAGGAATTATTGGATAACGCTCTTTCATTGGCCATTAAATACATTGAGATAGTTCTTTCGCAGGAAAAGAAGGTGAAATTCATCGGCCAAGTGGATATGAAAGCGATAATCTCATCGGACGAAAGAAGAAGCGCCGCGCACAATGCTTTAATCAGTTCATTGATTATTGCCAACAGATATATTTATCAGCATTTCGCTAAATTGCCGGAAGCGAAGCTGGATGAATTCATTGCGCAAGAAGAGGACGCGAACAGAGATTACATTGAGGTTGAAAGAATCGATTTGACCGAGAATACTTTTTTGCCGTTGTCAGTTAATTTGAAGGATCGATATTCGGTGTCTCGCTGGGCTTATGATTTGATGAGGGAATTGGACTTTCGCAGCGAAGCGAAATTATAAAAAGAAGGAGGTGCTCCTTCTTGATTAGAGTTTTTTTCGCAGTTCTTCGAAGCAAAGTTCCCTTACCAATGCGCTGAACGCGGACAACTCGCAAGGAAATTTTTGTCGCTTGCACGCGGCCAGCAATGCTTCAAGTCGCTCTTCGTAGATTTTTTGGGCGTTCTCGTTGGGTTTGCCGAGCAGGCTGTTTTTTCGGGTGGTCAGAAATGCCGTGAATACCTTGATGAGAGGCAGTCGCATTTCTTCTGTCAACAAGAAGTCTCGAAGCGACTGATTGGGTTGCATGGGCGGTCTCCTTGTTGGGGGAAAATTTATTCTATCCTATTTCATAAAATATGTCAATAATAAAACCGCTCTCAGAGCGGTTTTATTATTGATTTGAATTGTTTTAATCGCTGACTCTAAACACTTCTTCGATCGAAGTGATTCCATCCGCGGCTTTGAGCAAGCCGTCTTGAACCATGGTGATCATGCCTTGTTTGACGCCGAGTTCTTGAATGGAATATTCGGAGGCTTTTTCTTCCAAAATCAATTTTTCGATATCGGGATTCATGATTAATATTTCATAAATGCCGAGCCTGCCTTTATATTTCATGTTGTTGCACTCCGGGCACCCCTTGCCTCGATAAAATTTCAATTTGTTTAAATCCTTCGGCTTTTCCGGATTGGAGTCGGGTATAGCTTCCAATATTTTTTTAACTTTATCCAGAGTTTTTGCGTCAGGCTCGTATTCTTCTTTGCAGGCCTCGCAGATTTTTCTGGTTAAGCGTTGGCCGATAATGGCGTTCAATGCCGGCGCCAGCAAAAATCCTTTGGAGCCGAGCGCCAAAAACCTGGGAATGGCGCCGGCCGCGCTATTGGTGTGAATGGTTGATAAAAGTAGATGGCCGGTTAAGGCCGCGTTGATGGCGATATCCGACGTTTCCAAATCTCTGATTTCGCCGATCATGATAATGTCAGGATCTTGCCTCATTAATGATCTTAAGCCCTTGGCAAAATTGTAGCCCTTGGATGAATCCACCTGACTTTGGTTGATTCCTTCCAATTGATATTCGATCGGATCTTCCAAGGTGGCTATTTTTACGTCTTGTTTATTCAGTTTATTCAAAATTGCGTAAAGCGTGGTGGTTTTACCCGAACCGGTCGGACCGGTGGTGATAATCATACCATTGGGACGCGCCACTTCGATTTTTAATTTTTCATAGGCCTGGCCTCGCACGCCCAAATCATCAAAATTCAGACTGGTGGCGCTCGTGCGGAGCAATCTCATCACTACGCTCTCACCATATTGCACGGGCAAAAATGAAGCGCGAACATCTATTTTTTCATCTTCGGTATCAATGCGAAACCGCCCGTCTTGAGGTTGATTGGTAATATTGAGTTTTACTTTGGCCAAGAGTTTCAATCTGGAAATGACTTTCGGCCAATCTTCCTTTTTCAGTAAGGCGACATCATGCAATATACCATCAAGGCGGTATCTGACTTTGATTTGCTTTTCTTCGGCTTCGACGTGAATATCCGAAGTGCCGGCTTGCAGGGCGGCGGCCACGATCAAGGCGACCATTTCCGTGGCATTGGTTTGTTCAATAACTTTTTGCAATTGAGTGAAATCCGTAAAGCCTTTTGAAAATTTGTTTAATTCTTCAGCTGATATTTCCACTCCCTTGGCGGAGGGTTTGATCTTTGGAATGCGTTTGTACATTTCCATGGCCGCGTCAAAGCCTTCTTGAGTGGATTGATATATTTCAACGTTGGCTTTTCGCCTTTCAGCTATTTGAAAAGACATTTCTTTGACTTTTTCATCTTGCGGACGGGGTGAAGCCAGTCTGATCTCATTGCCGATTTCCAAAAACACGAGCGCTTGCCGTTCCAGCGCTTGTTCTTCGGGAATAATGGACAGAGCTTCCGTGCTGATCGGAAAATTCATTAAATCAATGAACTGGATGCCTGCTGACATGGCTTGTTTTTCCACTTCTTCTTTTTTTTCCTTGCCGCGGATGGTTTTCATTTTTTGTTGAAATTTGGCTTGCGCCTCGTCTGTACCATCGTCCTTTTGGGAAGCTGATGACGATGATCCCAATACTGACGGATCCTTGAGCAAATCTTCAATTGATTGAGCTCCATTGGCCATATTTTTGGCAGATTAATATTTATTTTTTGTGAGGAAAAGATGAACTCTTGCTATCATGATAGCCGTTTTTTGCGAATTTGACAATTATTGGAGAACAAATTAAAATATAGAGACTATAAAACCTCGGTTATTAGAAATAACGAGAAAATATGCCTAAGAAAAAAGAAGTCAAAGCGGTAGCGGCCGAAAGCGCTTCGAAGTCCGCGGAAAAACCGGTCGTAGTCGCGAAAAAAGAATCCAGAAAAAATTCTTCCATACCGGGTTGGGTGGCGGCCGGCATACTGTTTATCGCTGTTGTCGGATTATTTGTGTATGCTCAAAATTCAATCAGCAAAGCCAGTGAGGAAAAGAAAGCGATCGAAGGCCAGACCAGGGTTTTAAAAAACACCATCAATACTTTGGAGCAAAAAGTCAGTGATTTGAATGTTAAGACGCAAGACTTGGAAGAGAGCGCCAGAAAGAGCAATGAGTATTTGTTCGCCGAATCGATCAGCAAGAGAAAACTGCCTGATTCAGTGGAAACCAAAGATTGGCAGTTATATAAAGATGAGGAATGGAAAATGGAACTGGTCTATCCGAAGACTTGGCAAATGTCGCAGACGGCCGATCCCGAAAGTTCCAAGCCCGCTGAAGGCGCGGCCAAGGCCGAAGCGATGCGGGAAATGGTATTCGAGCCTATCGGTCAATCTTCTTTTATCAGAAGTCTGCAAATAATTCCCTACAATTTCGGTCAGGAAATGTCGCTGGAAGACAAGGTTAAATCATTTGAAGGAAAAGACGTTTTGGACAAGCAGGATTTTGAAGGCGGTAAATTGGTGTATTTCATAGAGCAGGCGAATGACATCGTTATTCCCACGGTAATGATTTTATCAGACAACGGCGATTATAAAGCGGTGTATCGCGTCAATGATTTGTTCAACGCCAAATACTTTGATTTTTTGACTGATTTCGAAGCGATGATCGGCAAAATCAAGGTTTCTCCGAAAGTGGAAGTTCCGACTCCGTAATTAAGACACTAATAATAAAAAAATGTCTTTCTCCATAGGTATTGTAGGTTTGCCAAACGTCGGCAAATCTACTTTGTTTAAAGCCTTAACAAAAAAACAAATCGACATTGCCAATTATCCTTTTTGCACGATCGAGCCCAACGTGGGTTGCGTCAAAGTGCCGGACGAGCGTTTGGATAAATTGACGATATTTTCAAAATCGGAAAAAACAATCGCGACCACCATTAATTTTGTCGATATTGCCGGCTTGGTCAAGGGCGCGCATAAGGGCGAGGGACTGGGCAACCAGTTTTTGGCCAATATCAGAGAGGCTGACGCCATTTGCCATGTGGTCAGGCATTTTACAAAAGGCGACATCATCCATGTCGAAGGCAAAGTCGATCCGGTTTCGGATTTTGAAGTGATTAAGATTGAATTGGTTTTTGCGGATTTGGCCACCATAGACAAGCACATCCGCACGGTTGAAAAAAGCTTGAAAAGCACCAAACAAAATCAGGGAAAAGACGAGCGGGCGACTCTCGAGACATTGCAAAAAATAAAAATGGCTTTGGAGGAAGGAATACCGATCAATAAACAGGGCTTATCCGAAAAAGAGGCCGAGAGTATCAGCCACCTTGATTTATTGACGGCCAAGCCGTATTTGATAGTGCTCAACGTCGATGAAGATGATTTGAAAAAAGATATTGAAATTCCTGAATTCAAAGATGAAACGGTCATTAAAATTTGCGCTCAGCTCGAAGCGGATTTGGCTGACATGCCGTCGGAAGAAGTTGATTTATATCTTAAGGAAATCGGCGAGGCGAATACCGGCCTTGATAAAATTATCGTGGCCGCTTATGAATTATTGAATTTGATCACTTTTCTTACCACCGGGCCGGATGAAACCAGAGCTTGGACCATTACGAAAGGGACATTGGCTCCGCAAGCGGCCGGGAAAATTCATACTGATTTTGAAAGAGGCTTTATCGCGGCCGAAGTCATCAATTGGCAAGAATTGCTTGATGCCGGTTCGGAAGCCGCGGCCAAAGAAAAGGGTTTGCTTAGGCTGGAAGGCAAGGTGTATGAAGTTAAGGATGGAGATGTGTGCGTGTTTCGCTTCAACGTATAGTTACGAATAATCGCATCACAGCGGCCAAGCTTGGTTTTAGTTTAAATGTTTTTATTACGAATAGTTACAAATGAGCTTGGAATAATACGCTATAAAAAAAACGGCCGAAAGGCCGTTTTTATTTTGAACTTGTCACGTTATTTGCGATAAAATTTCATTGATAAAGAATTTGTCACCACGCTCACCGAGGAAAAAGCCATGGCCAGCGCGGCAATGGCCGGATTGAGCAGCCAGCCGGTCAGGGGAAATAAAATTCCGGCGGCGATGGGAATGCCGATCGCGTTGTAGAAAAACGCCCAAAACAAATTTTGCTTTATTTTTCTCAAAGTGTATTTGCTGATATCAATCGCATTGACCACGTCATTCAAGTCATTTTTGACCAAAACGATTTCTCCGGTTTCGAGCGCCACGTCAGTGCCGGAGCCGATGGCAATGCCAAGATCCGCTTGCGCCAGCGCGGGCGCGTCATTGATGCCGTCACCAACCATGGCCACTATATTGCCCGCTGATTGCAGTTTCTTAACCTCGGCCGCCTTGTCTTGAGGCAGAATTTCCGCCAAAACTTCATCAATGCCCAGTTGCTTGGCGATCGCCTCCGCGACTTGCCGATTATCGCCCGTTATCATGGCGATTTTTATTTTTCTTTTTTTCAAATTCTCAATCGCTTCTTTGGCTTCGGGTTTGACCGTGTCGGCGATGGCGATAATTCCGATTATCGATTTATTTTCGGAGATCAAGATCGCGGTCCGTCCATCATTTTCCAGTCGTTTCATTTTTTCATTCGCTCCTGAAATATCAATTTCGTTTTCTTTCATTAAATTACGAGTGCCAATCAGTATTTTTTTATCGTTCACGGTCGCGAGAACGCCTTTGCCTGCAATTTCATTAAATTCTGAAAATTGATTCAGCGTTAAATTTTTTTCTTTGGCCGCGCGCGTCACAGCTTGAGCCAGCGGGTGAGTGGAATTTTTTTCTACTGAGGCGGCGAGCGTCAATAATTCATTCTCATCGCCGATCAATGGCGCTATATCAACCACTTTGGGTTCTCCTCGAGTCAGGGTGCCGGTTTTATCAAAGACAACCGTGTTTATTTTTCTGGCGATTTCCAGAGCTTTCGATGTTTTGATTAAAATTCCGCGCTTTGAAGCCAAGCCCGAGCCCATCATGACCGCGGTCGGCGTGGCCAGCCCCAGCGCGCACGGGCAAGCGATGATCAGCACGGAAATAAAGGTCGTCAGAGACAAAATCAAATCATTTCTGAAAATCATCCAAGAGAGAAAAGACAGTAAAGCGATGCCCAAAACGGTCGGCACGAAATAAAGCGAGACTTTGTCGGCCAAAAGCTGAATCGGCGCTTTGGAAGAAAGCGCGTCTTCGACTATTTTGATTATTTGCGCCAACATGGTTTCATTGCCGACTTTGGTGGCTTTTATTTTCAATAAGCCGGAAACATTGATGGTGGCGCCTATTACGGAGTCCCCCTCATTCTTTCCTACCGGAATACTCTCGCCGGTAATGGCTTTTTCATCCACGCTGGATCGGCCTTCAATGATCAAGCCGTCCGTGGGAATTTTTTCGCCCGGTTTAACCAACATAATGTCGCCTTTTTGGATTTGCTCGATCAATACTTTTTGTTCTTGTCCGGCTTTAATCAAAGTGGCTTCTTTGGCGGTCAATCCGATCAAGCTTTTGACCGCTTCGCCGGCTTTGCCTTTGGTTTTTGTCTCCAGATACTCGCCGAGAGTGATGAATGTCAGAATGAAAACGGAGCTTTCAAAATATAAATGAAACGGCAGGTTGCCGATAGCCAAAAATTTCAGCGCCAAGGCGGTGACGCTGTAAAAATAAGCGGCGGCAGTGCCGAGGAATATGAGCGAATCCATGTTGGGCTTTAATTTGAATAAATTTTTCGCGCCGAATTTCCAGATTGAAAAATTTATTAAAATCACGGCCGAAGAAAGCGCGAATTGAATCAAGAAATTTGCGTTTGACGGCAATTTGAAAATAGGCAAACCGATCATTGGCCCCATTGAAAAAATTATGATGGGCAATGATAAGATCAGCGACCATAAAAATCTTATTTTTAGTTTTTTGCCGCCATGTTCGTGTTCATGCCCGGCTTTTAAGTATTCCGATTCTCTGGCCAGATAGCCTTGTTTCTTGATTTCGTTTTTTATTTTTTCCACGTTTATTTTTTCCGGGTCAAATCCAACGGTCGCTTTTTCCGTGGCATAGTTAACGGAGGCATCATGAATACCGTCGACCTTCTTTAATGATTGTTCAATGTTGATCGCGCAGCTTTGACAATGCATGCCGGAGATTGAAAAAGAAATCCTTTGATGATTATTCATATGATTATTGAGCGCCGATGAGGCTGTTGCAGCTTTCACTTTCAGCCGAACAGGAGTCACCGGCAGGGGTTACATTTTTTTGATATAAGTTTTGATCGATTTTCGTCGAATCTTGATCGGTGATAATGAATTTGCCCCAGACCATTTGCATTGAGCAACTGAATTTGATTTCTCCGGTTTTTTGGGGCGTAAATTCAATCACGTTTTCTCCCAAAGCCAGTTTTTTTCTGATGTTATAATCCGGCATGAGAATTTCATTTGTGCATCCGCTGATTTGCTTTACATTGATGACCCAGCGGACCGGGATATTTTTTTTGATATACAAGACATTGGGTGAATATCCGCTGTAGGTCAGATCCATGTTTACGGTTTGATATTCCTTGACGTCCCCGGTCACCAGATATTCGGTTTTTGAGGAGTTGTGTTGGAAAATCCCGCCAAAGCCCGCGCCGAAATTGGTCAGGCCGCGATTGAACATCATCACTCCCAACATTATAACCACCAACCCGGAATATTTCATCAGTTTGGCGATTTGAGAGCCTTTGATTTTTGAAATCAAATTTCCGAAAATGAACATGATGGGAATGGTGCCGGCCGCAAATAGCGCCAAGGACAAGGCGCCGCGCCAAAAACTGCCGGAAGCCAAGGCGTAAATTTGCATGGCTTGGAGCGGCCCGCAAGGCATGAAGCCGTTAACAAGTCCGATGACAAACGGCCCTTTGGGTTTTTCGGATTTTTTTTGGCTGAAAAGATATTTGGCAATGAACCCGGGCGTTCGCAGTTGAATTTTTTGTAAAATTTTGAAATTGGTAAAAAGCGAAATTCCCATGACAACCATCAATAGTCCGGCGATAATGGTGACAATGCCCGTAAAAGTGGGATTGATGCCAAAAAACGAACCAACACCGCCCAAAATTCCGCCGATAACCGAATAGGAAATCAGGCGGCCGATATTATAGCTTAAATGTCCCAGTCTCTTGGTCTTCTGATCTCGGCCGTCTTTGTTCATGGCCGCGCTGTAAGTGACCACCAATCCGCCGCACATGCCCACGCAGTGAAATCCGGCCAAAAGCCCGATGACAAAAATGAGCCAGTAACTGACGCGCGGTTCGTTCAGTTGGGACAAAAGTTCGAAAAACCCCAATTTTGAAATAAGCAGATAAGCCAGAAAAAGTCCGACAATCAGCGCCAGCGGCCACGCCAGCTTTTTTATTTTTTTACTCGAGTCGTCTTTGGCGTTGTCAATGAGAACTTCTTGCGCTCGATAATCCAATTTTTCAATGTTTTCTATAATGGAGCTTTTTGATATTTTAGAATCATCGAATTTTATCTGCGCGAAATTTTTTGAAAAGTCCACACTCACTTCTTTGACACCGTCCAGACTTTTTAATTCAGTTTCTATTTTTATGGCGCAGCTCGAGCAATGCATGCCTTTGATTTTTATTCGAAGTGAATTTTCCATAATTATTTATTTAAAAGTTTGCTGACGCGCAAGATTTCAGTGATCATGGATTGTTGTTTTGAAGTGTTTTTGGCGGCCATGGCGTCTTTGAAACACGATCCCAAGTGGCCTTCCATCAAAAGCTGATGGGCGGATTTTAAAAGTCCGATCACGGCCAAGTTTTGTTGCATGATATCAACGCAGTATTTGTCATTTTCTATCATGTCGATGATTTTTTGAATGTGAGTTTTGGCTTTTTTGAAGTTAATCAAAGCTTTTTCTTTTTGAGGGGTCATAGTTTATTCGATTATTATTTATTACCTATACCTATGGTATAGGTAATTTAAAAAACTGTCAAGCGGTTGTCCACAGAAATACAAAAACGGCCCAAAGGCCGTTTTTGATATTTTGATTTAACTTTTATTACATCATGCCGCCCATGCCCATGCCTCCCATACCGGGCATGCCGTGGCCGTGCTTGTCTTCTCCGCTGTCAGGCTCGTCGGCCACAATGGCTTCGGTGGTTAAAATCATGGAAGCGATCGACGCCGCGTTTTGCAGAGCGAAGCGGGTCACTTTTGTCGGATCAATGATGCCCGCGACCACCAAGTCTTCGAAAATGTCCTTGGCCGCGTTATAGCCTTCATTGCCGGATCGCTTTTTGACTTCTTCAACGATGACCGCGCCGTCTTTGCCCGCGTTCTCGGCGATTTGTTTAATCGGAGCTTCCAGCGCTTTATTCAAAATGTTTAAACCGATTTTTTGATCTCCTTGCGAACTCATGTTTTCCAAGGCTTTTTTGCAGCGGAGCAAAGCCACGCCGCCGCCGGGCACAATGCCTTCGGCCACGGCCGCTTTGGTGGCCGCCAGGGCGTCTTCGATTCGAAGCTTCTTTTCTTTGAGTTCGGTTTCAGTGGCCGCGCCGACTTTGAGAACGGCGACGCCGCCGGACAGCTTGGCCAATCTTTCCTGCAGTTTTTCTTTATCGAATTCAGAAGTTGTTGATTCGATTTGTTTTTTGATCAAATTGACTCGTTGCTCGATCAGGGCTTTGTCGCCTTGTCCTTCGACAATGGTGGTTGTTTCCTTGTCGGAGGTGACTTTTCTGGCTCGGCCGAGCATTTCGATTTCAATGCTTTCGAGTTTCAATCCGACTTCTTCGGAAATGACTTTGCCGCCCGTTAAAATGGCGATATCCGCGAGCATTTCTTTTCTTCTATCGCCAAAGCCCGGAGCTTTAATGGCCAATGACTTGAAGTTTTTGCTGATGGTGTTTAAAACCAACGTGGCCATGGCTTGATCCGTGACGTCTTCGGCGATGATGACCAATTCTTTTTTGCCTTGCTGCGCCAATTTTTCCAAAATCGGCACAATATCTTCCACGTTCGAGATTTTTTTATCCGTGATTAAAATATACGCGTCTTCATAAGAGCTTTCCATTCTTTCCGGATTGGTGATCATGTAAGGAGAAATATAGCCGTTGTCGAACTGCATGCCTATGACGGGTTCTCCTTTTTCAATGCCAAAGCTTTGCGACTCTTCCACGGTGATAACGCCTTCATTTCCCACTTCGTGCATGGCCTCGGCGATCAATTTGCCGATTTCCGGGTCATTGGCCGAGATGGAAGCGACTTGTTCTATTTCCGATTGTCCGCCCACGGGTTTTGAAATATTTTTCAATTCCGCGACCACGGCGTTAACGCCTTTATCAATGCCTTTTTTTATTTCCATGGGATTGGCGCCCGCGGCCACGTTCTTCAGTCCTTCGGTGATAATCGCTTGCGCCAGCAAAGTGGCGGTGGTGGTGCCGTCGCCGGCCACGTCATTGGTTTTGGTGGCCACTTCTTTCACCAATTCCGCTCCCATGTTTTCCAGCCTGTCTTTTAATTCTATTTCTTTGGCAATGGTCACGCCGTCATTGGAAATCATCGGAGATCCGAAACCTTTGTCCAAAACGACATTTCTGCCTTGAGGACCCAAAGTAACTTTGACCGCGTTGGCCAGCTTATCGACCCCTCTTTTCAAAGCTTGCCTCGCTTGTTCGTCGAATATGATTTGCTTAGCCATAGTGGTTACGAATAATTATGATTAAATTTAGTTACCAATGGTTACGAATTTACAAATTGGACAAATACTTATTCAATGACAGCCAGAATGTCCGATTCGGACAAGACAAGCAATTCCTGACCGTCAACCTTTATTTCTTGAGGACTGTATTTGGTAAACAGCACTTTATCGCCGACTTTCACTTCCATGGCCACGCGCTGCCCGTTATCGAGTAATCTGCCCGGACCCACGGAAATCACTTCTCCTTTTTCCGGCTTTTCTTTATCAACCGTTTCGGGAATGATGATGCCGGAAGCAGTTTCTTCCTTGGTGATCGGTTTGATGACGAGTTTGTCTGATAATGGTTTCAACATATTTTGAAGCTACAAGATGTACAAGATTTATATACAAGATATTACGAGATTACAAGATTTAGTATTTTGTACTATCTCGTACGCGGATCCGGCACATCTAGGAGCAGTTAAAAAAGATTATTTAATCTTATAACTTTATCAGCACCAATGTCAATAGCTTGAAATATCGCGGAAAATAAAAAAAGTCTTTATTTTAAAGCTTTTTGAGTTAAATTAAAGGGTGTCTTTTTCTTGAGAGGTGTCTTTTATGAGCAAAGTTGAAAAAACGAGCAGTAAATTACCGAAATATAAGCTCCAAAGGAAATGGTCGAAAAGCCCGATAACACCCAGAGCGATAATCATGGCCAGAGGAAAAACGATGTCCGTTTCCTCCAAGCGTTTTTTTATTTTTGAAAAAGTTTTTTTCATTGGCAGAGCGATTAATATGATAATCGTGGCGAAAGTTATGGCGCCCAGCTCGATGATCGCCAATAACAACGAGTTATGAACGGGTTGAAGTTCGAAAGCTCGCCAGTCCGGGTGAATTTTCGACAAAGAAACCGTATAGTCGCCGAGGCCGGCGCCGAACCAAGTGCTTGATTTGAAAATTTCCCAGGAGTCGTTATATCCGGAAATTCTTTCGTTGACCGATTTTATTTCCAAACGTTGGTCGATTTTCAATCTGGTCATTACAAGATCCGACTTGGCCACGGAAAAAGCCAGGGTGATGAAAAGCAGGGCGACCGTGATTTTATTGATTGACGTTTTATGCTTTAGCCATGATTCATTTTTTCTAGCCAGCATGACCAGGGCGAAAATCAGAGATATCGCGAAGGCCAGCCAGGCCGCTCTGGAAAAGGTAACGAGCAAGGCCGTGAAAATGGTGATAAAGGACGCCAGTAAAATATTTTTTTTGTTTTTTACTGATTCTTCGAAATATTGCCAGACGACAAACAGTAAAACAATGACTAAAAATCCGGCTAAAATATTGGGATGAGGCAGCGCGCCGAAAGCTCGAAGCGTACGGCCCGCTGAAGTTTCCACCACTGATACGCCGAGCGTCTGCGGATTCTGCGCGGCCATGCCCAGCCATTTATTGGCCGAAACGGTTTGATTGAAAAACTGGTTGATGGCCAATGCCCCTTGAATCAGTCCGGCTGAGATAACGGCCCAGCAAAATTTCTTTTTATTAAAGGGAAGATAAATTATGAGCAGAGAAAAAGCCAAAGTCGAGCCTAAAATCGTTAATTTATAAAATGAATAGCTTTGATTTTGAGAAAAATAAATATTGGTTGCCAAGGCCAACGTGACAATGACAGTGGCAATGAGGGTTTTTTTGATCTTGATTTTTTTTGATATTTTATTTAACCCGCCATTTTTGAAAAAATAAATCAATGACGCGGCGATGAGAATGAAAAGAAGAATTTGCGTGGCGTACAATGACCGAGTTTGATATTCTAAATATTCTCCGCGCCAAACGCCCGGTTCGAAAATCCAGCGCGTCTGCCAAGGCAGCAGGAAAATAAAAGCGTAAAAAAGCCATTCAATTATTTTTTGCAGTTTCTTCATAATATTTTAAAATCGATTCGTATCTGAGTTTGAATTTACGATTGTATTCCAGCCTCCGATCGTTTGAGTGCATTTTGATGATGTCGTCTTGCAAAATTACGTCCGTGGTCGGTTCATCGGCCGCGGCTTTCAATTTCGGAGGTAAAATATTAAGTTGGTATTTTTTCGCGACAGCTTCCATGGCCGAGCGATGGCGGGACGTTTTTAGAGTGGAGCGGATTTTGTTTTCGGCGGTTGTTTTGATGGTTCTCCTGTCGCTTATCGGCGAAGCCAGGTGGTTCGGCAAATATTTCTTCACCCAACGATTATGAAAAGTAAAGCAGATGTTTTTCCTGATGAAAATCGGATAAAACTGCGCTTGCCAGTAAATAAAATGGATGTCCGTTTTTTCCGATTGGTATTTTTCGAGTGAGAGGCTGTCTTCGGACAGAAAAAAACTCATGCAGATTTTGTTTTTGAAATCGTCATCGGTCGGTCTTTGACCGAGCAGTTCCATGGCCGAGACGGCCAAGAGCCTGGTTAGCCATAATGTTTTCGGTCGGCAAAATATCGCCAAGTCAATATCGCTTTCTTCGCGCGAATTGCTGTATGCCAGTGTATTGCAGACGCAGATCATTTGAATAAACGGAATTTTTGATAACAGAAAGAAAAGCTTTCGCGCTTTCTTGAATTTTTTTTCCGCTATTTTGTATCTGGTTTTCCTGAGAGAGACCGAATTTTCTTTGCCGCGCAAAAAATAAAAACCCTGTCGGGTTTGTATTTTTTTTTGAAGAGTCGCCGAGGTTTCAAGCAATCGTTTGATTTGAAACAATTCGGCGTCGAGCGGATCGCCTTGCGGCGAAAGCAAATATTTATAAACTTCAAAAGCGGTCAGCGGATATGAAAAAATGTCAAAATAGACGATCGTGGCCAAGATGGCCTTTTCTTCTCTCGACAAGTCTTTCATATATGAATTTGGGATCTCGATTAAACGGTTTCTGTTTTGGCGCTTTTAAAAATCATGTATTGCTGAAGCGCGGTCAGCACCGTGGTGACCAGCCAGTATAAGGCGAGGCCTCCGGGTAATTGCAAACCTATGAAAAAGGTGATGGCGGGCATGAAATATTTCATGGATTTGTTCATGCCGGCCAGCATGGACTCGTCTTTGGAGCCGGCGTCCACTTTTTTGGGCTGCGGCGTGATCGGCAGCATTCTGGCTTGAAAATATTGAGCGATGGCCGCCGCGGCAGCCAGATAGACGCTCGGCAGAGACAAGTCCAGGATGCCGAAAAACATGGAATTGACCTGTCCCGGGTTTTGCACGAACGGATATAACAAATCAAAACCGTTATTGGACAAACCGTTGCGAAAAACTTGATAAACCGCGAGCAAAAAAGGTAATTGAATAATCAGCGGCAAACACGATGACAGCGGATTAACTTTCTGTTCCTTATAAAGCTTCATCGTTTCCTCGGTCATTTTTTGCTTATCAGCTCCGTATTTGCTTTTGAGCTCAGCCAGTTTGGGTTGCAACTTTTGCATTTCTTTTTGAGATTTCAAGGCTCGAGCGGAAAGCGGCAACAAAATCACTTTGATGATTATGGTTAAAGCTATGATGGCCAAGCCGATGTCTTGACCGGGGATGACGTTATACAGCCAAATCAAAAGATTATATAAGGGCTGATATAATACGGTGTTGAATAATTGAATCATAATTTATTTTTATTTTTTATGTTCTTCCTTTTCGGCCGGAGTTTCTTCGACCTCGGCTTCAGGTTCTTTCGCGTCGCCGACCTCATCATCTATCGAGGTCTTTTTTGTTTTTTCCGCGCCTTTGGCGTCAGCGGAAATTTCTTTGCCTGTTTCTTCTTCTTTAATATTGATTTTCCAACCAGTTAATTTCGAAGCCAGTCTGACGTTCTGTCCTTCGCGGCCGATGGTCAGAGACAATTGGTCTTGAGGCACGGTCACGGTGGCGATTTTCGCTTCTTCATCCAAGCTGATCGATGAGACTTGAGCCGGCAGCAAAGCATTGGTTATATATTTGGCCGGATTTTCGTCGTATTTGATAATGTCTATTTTTTCTCCGTTAAGCTCGCTGATGATCGTTTGAATTCGCGCGCCCTTTTGGCCGACGCAGGAGCCGATCGGGTCAATGTTGTCGCTCTCGGTATGGACCGCCACTTTTGATCTGGAGCCGGCTTCGCGGGCGATGGCCTTAATTTCAATGACGTCGCTGGCTATTTCAGGGATTTCCACCTTGAATAATTTTTTCACCAGATTGTCGTTTTTTCTGGAAACGATAATTTCCGGTCCCTTGGTCGTCAAGGAAACGGACACGACGTAAACTTTTAAGCGATCACCGATTTTGTATCTTTCCGAGCGGATTTGTTCTTCTTGCGGCATGATCGTGGTCGCGTGGTCGATGTCGATTACTATATTTCGACCTTCTCTTTTTTGCACCATGCCGTTAAGCAATTCGCCTTCTTTTTCTTTGAATTGCTGATATAAAACATTTCTTTCCGCTTCGCGTAATCGTTGAATGATCACTTGTTTCGCCGTTTGCGCGGCCATGCGGCCGAAATCTCCGGGCAATTCAAGTTTGGTTTTTAAGATGGCGCCGACCTTGGCCGTTTTTTTAAGGGCTTTGGCGTCTTTCAATTCTATTTCGGTTTTCGGATTGAATCTGCGAATATCTTCATGCTCGGGCATGTCTTCCGATTTTACCCCTTGTTCCCGCAAATCTTCTCGTTCCTTTCTTATGTTTTCAATGGTTTCGAGTTCTTCTTCGGTCAGATCATCAACCACTTCCTTAACATCAAAAACCTTGAATTTGCCGGTTTCCAAATTCAATTCCACCTGAATGTTTTGATTTTTTTCGCCATAATCTTTTCTGAAAGCCGCGGCCAAAGCGGATTCGATGGTTTCAATCACCGATTCCTCGGAAATGTTTTTTTCCGCGCAGATTTGTTTAATGGCGATTCGAGCATCTTCTGTAAGCATATTTTTTGAAAAAAGCTTTAAATTTCCTGATTTATCGCTTTTTTGTTAATTTAATAAAAAAAGCCAGTTTATTCATAAACCAGCCTATTTTTAAATTATCACAAAGCGCGTTCTTTGGCAAGCGATTTCGGTGTCTTGCTAAAAAATAGTCTTTATGTTAAGCTAAGCAAAGTAAAATATTAATCGAAACCGATTTTGTCATTTTTGAACCATCAATAAACCTCTCGGTTTATTGCAAAACCGGACCAGATTTCATTATGATTGAACAGCACTATGAGTTGCTTTACATTATTCCCGTAAAATTCGTCGGCGAAGAACAGGACAAAATAATGGAAAAAGCGACCGCAATCGTCAAAGACAACGGAGGAGAAATCACCAAGAACGTAATTTTCAGCAAGCAAAGATTGGCGTACCCTATCGCGCAAGTCCATCAAGGCACTTACGTGATCATCGAATTCGACGCGAAAACATCGGACGTGCAAAAAATGCATGAAGTTTTAGCGTTGACGCCGGAAGTTTTAAGGCACATGATCGTGACTAAAAAGAAGATGACGGCCGAAGAGATCATGGCGCAAAACAGCAAAAAAGAGCGCATCGCTCAATCGGAGAAAAAGGAAAAGGAGCAAGACATTCAAAAGAAAGTCGAAGAAGTTCATGCGGAAGTCAAAGAAAGTCCGAAAGAATCCAAAAAAGACAAATTAAGTTTGGAGGATTTGGATAAAAAATTGGATGAGATATTAAAAGACGATATTTCCGGAGTTTAAATAAAATAATGCGATGCGAATGACGCGAATTACATGCGAATTATGCTAATTAAGCAAATATTCGCATCATTCGCATTATTCGTATATTAGCATCGATAATATGAATTTAAACAAAGCCATGATCATCGGCAATTTGACCAGAGATCCGGAAGTTCGAAGCACGCCGCAAGGATTGAACGTCGCTTCGTTTTCCGTGGCCACCAATTTGATTTGGAATGACTCGAACGGTCAGCGTCAGGAAAAAGTTGAATATCATAATGTGGTCGCCTGGAGAAAATTGGCGGATATTTGCGCGCAATATTTAAAGAAAGGCGGCAAAGTGTATATCGAGGGCAGATTGCAAACCAGAGATTGGGAAGGACAAGACGGAGTGCGAAGATATCGGACGGAAATAATCGCTGAAAACATGATCATGCTTGACCGCCAAGGAGCTTCCGCGGGAGGCGCGGCGCGCGGCGCCGAAGAAAATATCGCTCCGGACAATTCACCGGCTCCGGCCGCATCGAGCGATGAATCAAACGATGAGATAAAAATTGAAAATATTCCTTTTTAATCGTTACAAATTTACGAATTTCGTACACCTGCCTGCCGGCAGGCAGGAATATTACAAATGGTTACGAATTATTTTCAGCACGGATTTGTTATGAACGTTTTCTAATTTGTACCATTATTATGATATTGTACTATCCTGTATGCGAATCTCGTACATCTCGTAACCAATAATTATGATCAGAAAAAATACCGTTAAAAAAGACAAGGCTTGCTATTTTTGCGTGAATACCATGCAAGAGGTCGACTATAAGGAAGGCCAAATGCTGCAAAAATTCATTTCTTCTTATGGCAAGATCGCGCCGCAAAGGCGCAGCGGACTTTGCGCCAAACATCAACGCAAAGTGGCGCAGGCGGTCAAGCGAGCCAGAATCATGGCCTTGCTGCCGTTTGTGGTTAAATAAGCGACGCGAATATAGCAACGAACATGAGAATGACGCGAAGGAAAGCGCCAGTGTTCGCATCATTCGTGTTGTTTCGCGTCATTAGCATCGAATTATGTCATCAATAGATTCATTGCACGGCATTAAAGTCGGCACGACAATCGATTACGAAGGCGAACCCTACGTGGTTGTTTCCGCCAATTTTATGCGTTGCCAACAGCGAAAACCGGTGATGCAGACGAAAATGAAAAATTTGATCAACGGCAAGGTGATTGAATACAGTTTCAAGCCCGGCGATAAAATCGAGTCGGCGAATCTGGATCGCGTCACCGCCAATTATTTGTATACCGAGGGCAATGAATGCTATTTCATGGACAATGAATCTTTTGAACAATTTTCTTTGGAGGCTTCGGCGCTCGGCAATATGACCAGCTTTTTGATTGAAGGCCGAGACGTTGATTTGTTGAAATTCAACGGCAAGCCGGTGTCCGTGGAATTGCCGAAAAAAGTGGAATTGAAAGTGACTGAAGCGGCTCCCGGCATTAAAGGAGACAGTTCTCAAGGCGCGACCAAACAAATCACTTTGGAAACCGGCGCGCAAATGCAAGCTCCGTTGTTCATTAAAGAAGGAGACATTATCAGAGTGAACACGGAAACCGGAGAATACGTGGAACGCGTTTAAGTCATGGAGCATGAAACATGAATCATGGATCAAATGAAATAGCCGTGTCAGGCAGGCCAAACAATATCTAAATTAATTTTTTTAAGTAAATAAAAAATCGCCACTGCTTTTATGAGATCCCTGCCTGCCTGCCGGCAGGCAGGCTTCCGCGAGGATGACAATGAGGTGGTGATTTTTTGTTTGTTCAATTTATTCCGCCTTGGTCAAATAGCTCAGATCGCTGTCAGTAATGCCGAGTCCCAATTCTCTCATTATATTGTAAGCATCAGCCGGTCTGCCCAAATAATATTTTTTTCTGTCTTTGGGGTAGATGTAATAAGCTTCGCCGTTTTTTTCAACATCCAAAAGTATTCTGCCAACCACGTGATCGGGGAAGTATGAGGTGTTTTCGATAAAGTCATGCGTGGCGCCCAGCCCGAGCTCGCGCATTATTTTGAACGCGTCTTCCGCCCGGCCAAGGTAGTAGCCTTTGTTATTAACCGGATAGTAATAATAAGCTTCGCCGCGGCTTTGCACCTGCAAGAAAATATAACCGCGATACTTGGCCAGATTAGGAACGCCGTAGCCGGATTGGGTTTTGGTTTGAGTCTGAGTCTGAGTCTGAGTCTGTGTGAGAGCCGCCGTGGTTTTTGACATCAGTCTTGCTCCCACCCAGCCGACTGTTCCGTCAGCCAATTGAACTTTGTACCAGCCGTCCGTTTCGCCGATGATTTTTATCACCGAGCCGGCCGTGGCCGTGGTTAAAATGGTCGTGCCTTCCATGCAAGCGTTGTTTCTGACAAACGCGGAAGTGTCCACCCGCCCGTTTTCATTTCTTTCGTAAATCGGGTCTTGGTAGCAGCCTTCGCCGGCTAAAACGTTTGCCGGGGCGATTAAAGTAATTGCGCAGACAATTGCCAGGCATAAGAATAGTTTCTTTACCATAGATTTATAGTTATTTTTTATGTTCATCTATGTTGACGAGAATTCTATGTTTTGATTACATTGTTTTTATCTTTTTTAAATAGATATCTAATGCCAAATGGAACTAAAATAACTCCAGCGGCTAATGAGAAAGTCTGTAAATATTCAATACTAAAATAAAAAATTGGGTTGTCATATTTGCAATAGCTGACTTCTGGAGGAAATTGTAATTTTTGTTCCGCAGTTCGTTCAGGGTAACTGATACAGTTTTCTAGTTTTTTATAATAATCTAATGATCTTATCCAACTTGTTAAAACGAAAATAATAATAGGAATTAGAATTAATAAAAGGCCGATTTTAATATTGCGCCTTGAACTTTCGCTTTTTGTTAGTTGAGGAGCATTTTGATTGATTTTCATGTTTTTATTTTTTTTACGTAAATTTCAAGGCAACTGAATTAATACAATATCTTTTGCCGGTCGGTGGCGGGCCATCGTCAAACACATGGCCAAGGTGCGCTTCGCATCTGGCGCATTTGACTTCGGTTCTTTTATAATCCAGGCTGTTGTCTTTTTCATAAGCGACGTTATGCTCGTCAATCGGTTCGAAAAAGCTTGGCCAGCCCGTGCCCGATTCGAACTTGGTGTCGATTAAAAATAAATCCGCGCCGCAGCAAACGCATTTATACAGGCCGGCTTTATGCTTTTCGGTCGAGCAGGAAAACGGCGCTTCTGTTTCTTTTTGTCTGGTGATGGCAAATTGCTCGGGTGTCAAGATTTTTTTCCATTCATTATCGGATTTTTCCACTTTCTCGACCTCGATCAGTTTGTTTTGTTTGTAGTCGAATATTTGCATATTATAAGTATATAAAAATTTTGGGGAATGGACAAATTTTTACTAAATAAAAAAAGTCCCCAAGGGACTCCAATTTTTTTATATTTTATTTTTGATATTTAATATTAGGCTGGTACCGCCACGGGGAATCGAACCCCGGTTACCAGGATGAAAACCTGGTGTCCTAACCACTAGACGATGGCGGCGTGTATGATAAATTTTCAGTGTTCGGTTCAAAAATCACAAAATGACGTTGTTATTATAGCAATATCAAAACATCTAGTCAATATGCCCAAAGTCGGCAAATTACTTGAAAAATTTCAATAAATCAGTTAGAATGAGTAAGAACTAATTATCATGAAACATGAATCATGGATCATGAATCATTGATCAAGGCGAATTGATACATGATATGTGATACATGACACGTGAAAAAATATGGGAGTACCAAAACATCGAAGAACGCATTCGAAAGCCAGAATGGGCAGAGCTCATAAGAAGATGAGCAGCTTGCAAGGAGCCAAATGCTCCAATTGCGAGCAGCCTGTTTTGCCTCATCAAATCTGCGAGGCCTGCGGTTATTACAAAGGCAAGCAAGCCATCAGAACCAAGGCGGAATTGGCTTCAAAGCGCGTGGCTAAGAAAAAGGCGAGGGAAGATAAAATGAAGACGAAAAAATAATTAACTATTCAACGTTTTGCGATTGATAAATCGACGCGTTTTTCGCTTCGAACAAAATCGCGGATAAAAATTTTGAAAATATGGATATCACCATTATTTTGGCGTTAATTGCCTCGCTCGTGGCAATCATTTACGGACTCATCCTGATCGGGTCAATATTAAAGAAGAGTCCTGGTTCGGATAAAATGCAGGAGATCGCCAAGGCCATCCAGGAAGGCGCGTCCGCTTATTTGAACAGACAATACCGCACCATCACCATTATCGCGGCCATAGTAGCGGTAGTGCTGTGGCTCGCCCTGGGCTGGAAGACCGCGCTGGGATTTTTAATCGGCGCGATTTTATCCGGATTGGCCGGCTACATCGGTATGAATATTTCCGTTAGAGCCAATGTCAGGACGGCTGAGGCGGCCAAACAAGGGTTGGCCAAAGCGCTTAATGTGGCTGTCCAAGGCGGAGCTGTGACCGGACTATTGGTCGTGGGCCTCGGACTTTTGGGCGTGGCCGGATTCTACGCGCTGACCGGCGACGTTAAGGCCTTGATCGGCTTGGGCTTCGGCGGCAGTTTGATTTCCGTTTTCGCCAGACTGGGCGGCGGCATTTACACCAAGGCCGCTGACGTGGGCGCGGATTTGGTGGGCAAAGTCGAAGCCGGCATTCCCGAAGACGATCCGAGAAATCCGGCTGTCATCGCGGACAATGTCGGCGACAATGTCGGCGATTGCGCTGGCATGGCCGCTGATTTGTTTGAAACATACGCGGTGACCTCAGTGGCGGCGATGCTGCTCGGCGCGCTGACTTTCCGAGGTTTTGATAATGGCGTGCTTTACCCGCTGGCTCTGGGAGCGGCCGCGATCATCGCTTCGATCATCGGCACTTTTTTCATCAAACTGGGTTCAAAGAAAAATATCATGGGCGCTCTCTATAAAGGACTTTTTGTCTCCGGACTTTTGGCGGGCATTATGTTTTATCCGATAACTTCTTGGCTGATGGGAGACAATACCGAATTTTCAATCATTAATTTATTTTTATGTTCGCTGATCGGTTTGGCGGTCACGGGCGCGCTGGTGGTTATTACCGATTATTACACTTCTCAAAAATACTCTCCGGTCAAATCAATCGCCAAGGCTTCAAAGACCGGACATGGCACCAATATTATCGCCGGCTTGGCCGTATCCATGAAATCGACTGTCTGGCCGATTCTGGTTATTGCCGCGGCCGTGCTCGGCGCTTATCAATTGGCCGGCATCTATGGCGTGGCGATCGCGGCCATGGCCATGCTTTCCATGACCGGCATTGTGGTGGCCATTGACGCTTACGGACCGATTACCGATAATGCGGGCGGCATCGCGGAAATGGCGGAATTGCCCGAAGACGTGAGAAAAACAACTGACGCCTTGGACTCGGTGGGCAATACCACGAAAGCGGTGACCAAAGGTTATGCCATCGGTTCGGCCGGTTTGGCCGCGCTGGTTTTATTCGCGGATTTCACTCACGCTCTTTCCGAAGGCACCGGTACGAATTTTCAATTTTTATTGAGCGACCCGAAAGTTTTGGTCGGCTTATTTATCGGCGGCTTATTGCCGTATTATTTCGGCGCCTTGGCCATGAGCGCGGTGGGCAAGACCGCGGGCAAGGTGGTTGAAGAAGTCAGAAGACAATTCAGGGAAATAAAAGGCATCATGAGCGGAGAAGCCAAACCCGATTATTCAACCTGCGTTGATATCGTGACTAAATCGGCGTTAAAGCAAATGATTTTACCGGCGTTGATTCCATTGCTCGTGCCGATTTTGGTCGGCTTTATCTTGGGACCGCACGCTTTGGGCGGACTGCTTGTCGGCAGCATTATCACCGGACTTTTCGTGGCCATTTCCATGACCACCGGCGGCGGCGCTTGGGACAATGCCAAAAAATACATTGAGTCAGGACATTTCGGCGGCAAAGGTTCTCTGGCGCACCAAGCGGCGGTGACCGGCGATACAGTGGGCGATCCTTACAAGGACACAGCGGGCCCGGCCATTAATCCGATGATTAAAGTTTTGAATATTGTGGCGTTGCTGATTGTGGGGTTGATTATCAAGCTTTGGGCGTAAGGGTTACGAATTACGAATTTTGTACGAATGTTACAAATGGTTACTAATAAGGTAGATATGAAAAAAGCGTTCCGAAAGGGGCGCTTTTTGAGTTGTGATTTATCGCCAAGCGGTTGACTGGGAGGGGTTTTGTTTGTAGGATGAATTATAACAGCCAAAGGGATAATATGAAAAATAATTCAATTAAAATCGGAATTATCGCGGGGAAAAAAGCGACTGACGCGGCTCTTTGCAAAGCAATACAAAATAATTTTTCCGATACAAATTTTTTTAAATATAAAATACCCGTTAAGGATTGGATACCATGGATAATGAAGCGTATTTCCGATAGGGGAATTATGGTTTTGATTGGGAATGTCGCTCTTGCAATGTATTTACGACTGCAAAGGAAATACGAAAATTTCATCGGCAAATCATTATGGCTTAATTATCGCGGTTCGGTCCCTTCATGGAAGGGAATTGAAGTTAAGCGGCGCTTTTCGGAAGACGAGTTAATTAAAAATTTGGCTGAAACGGATTTGGTGATTCTTTTGGATGCGTTTAGATTGTCGCATCATTTTTATCGAAAATTTAAAGGACCGATTTTTCAAATCGTCTGGGGTTCGCCTCCGGAATATTTGGGGGATTCGGGCGGGTTTTGGGCCTTTGCGATCGGGGACAAGGATAGAGTTGGCGTAAGCATTGTTCGGCGCTCTTCTCAATTCGACAATTTTTTCGTTTTGGCGGACAAAAAAATTGAATGTGATGAATTTGAAAATCTCAGAACAATAAAAATAAAGCAGGTGGTTGAAATGGAACGATTGTTGCCTGAAAAAATAAAATCATTTATAGGAGAACGGGAAGAGACGCTAGTGAAAGAAAGAAGAACGGAGTATTGTCGTATCTTTCGAGCGCCAACGTTCCGGGAATATCGCAGATTTCTTAAAATGAAAAGGATAAATTCTTTCCCAAAAAATTCGTATTCTGAAAAGCAATGCGTAATCAAATAAAAATATGGATATTTCAAAAAGAAAAGTTTTAATTTTTTCTCTTGCGGGATTGCTTTCGTCTCTTTTTTTGCATGAGCGAAATTTATATTCGGACGCGGCCTTTCCCATCTCCGTTCGCGTCACCTTATTGCGTTTTTTTATTATCGCCTTCCCTTTATTGCTGGGCTTTCTGATTGCCAAACAAAAAAAACTTAATTTGCCCAAAATTATTTTTTTGATTTTATGGACAATATTCATCCCTTATACGATTTATTCAATATCGGAAATAAGGCATGTGGCGGAATTATGCAGATTGCCTGAAAATATTTTTTATACCGAGATGTGCCTTGAGCGAGCATGGTCGTTAATCCCCACTTTTATATATGCTTTTGGCGGAGTGATGATTTTCGTTTTTTCCGTTGTTCAAGTCGCTTCATCTCTTTACTCAAAATCAATCAAAAAACAGCTATGCATTCTTGCCCTGTGCGCTTACGCTTCATTCGCCAGCGTTTTCGGATTATATACCAGATTTAATGTTTGGGATGGAATACTCCATCCGGTCACGGCGGTGAAATTAGCCGTAGACTCTTTTTCTCTCCCCTGGTTTATATCAAATTTTCTTATTTTCACTTTGTTTTTCATGGGTATTGTTTTCGTGGTCAATAAAATTTTAAGACACGCGAAGGAATATATTGCTGAATAAAAATTTTATATAAAAAAACCGTCACCGCTGCCTGCCGGCAGAATTTCTCGGGAATGACAGACAGGTGATGGCTTTTTGCTTGAGGTGAGGTTGACTGGGAGGGGTTTTGTTCGTAGAATGAATTGAGGTGGCTATAGAAGTTAGTTAGGTGCAATAATATGAGAATAGAACCAAATGTTTCCACAATTTACGAAAATAAATTCCCTCAAAATTTTGTTAATGATGTTAACGGCTGGGCTTTTTCCCAAAATGAAATGAAAGATAATTTTGGAAAGCTTTTAACATTAGATATTGATTTTGGAAGTTTTTGTAATCTTAATTGCCCACATTGTTTTAGAAAAAACAATAATGTTGATTTTGGCAAAAACAAGATAATTGATTACGACAACATAGTGAATATTGTCAAAGAGGGCAAAAAATTAGGGTTGAAATCTGTTAAATTTCTCGGGGCCGGTGAACCTTTTCAAGAAAAAAGATTTTTGGAATTTTTGAGAGAACTAAAAAAATTGGATATTATCCCGCTTATTTTTACAAAAGGGCATGTTATTGGCGACGATAATGAGGTTAAAAAATGGTATTCTCAATATGGCATTTCCACCGGTGAAGAATTAGTTGAAGAATTGAAGAAAGTAAACGCCAGCATTTTATTGGGTTTTAATTCCTTTGATACAGAAATTCAAGATAAAATGATAGGTAATATCAAGGGTTATACTTTGAAAAGAAATCGCGCTTTAGAACTTTTAGCTAAGGCGGGTTTTAATAAACACAACCCAACAAAACTTTGTCTGGCCGCGAACCCGATCACCAATGATAATTACGAGGAAATTTTTGAAATATACAAATGGGGCAGAATTAGAAATATGTATGTTATTGTTTGTCCGACAATGATAAGCGGCAGGTGTGCCAAAGAATTTGAGTGGCATAAAATTACCCCCTCCCCAGAAGAATTGATTGAATTGTACGTAAAAATTTATAAATTCAATCTTGAAAAAGGTATAATTACAATGAAGCAGCTTGAGGATGAGGGCATTGCTCCTTATGCCGGCGGTCATCCATGCAATCAGGTCGCTTGCGGCATGTATGTGACATTAACAGGCAAGGTTTTGAGATGCCCGGGCGATGATAGAACTTTATTGGGTGATATTTGGAGCGAATCGTTGAGAGATATTTGGTTCAAGTCGGAAAATTATGAGAGAGCAGGAACATTTAATTGCGTTTGTCCGCCAAAGTTTGGGAAGTCCATCCCGTGTGATTTATTTACAAAAGTGATGACGCGATTAAAAAAGGACAATGATTAACGTCCTCATCGCACTCAAAAAAAACCGCCACTGCTTTGAGATTCCCGCCTGCCTGCCGGCAGGCTTTCGCGGGAATGACAGACAGGTGTGGCGGTTTTTTATTGAAGCTAATTGTTTCATGATCCATGATTCATGTTCCATGCTCCATGACGTTTATCGCGCGTACTCAATCACTCTGTTTTCTCTAATCACAGTGACTTTGATTTCACCCGGATATTTAAGCTCGTCTTCAATGTTCTTCGCTATTTGCTGAGCGATTTTGTGAGCGTCAATGTCATTGATCACTTCCGGCTGGACGAAAACTCGAATTTCTCGGCCGGCCTGAATGGCATAAGCTTTTTCCACGCCTTCCAATTTGGTGGCAATGTTTTCCAGCTCTTCCAATCTCTGCAAATAATTTTCATAAGTGTCTTTTCTGGCTCCGGGTCTGGCGCCGCTGATGGCGTCGGCCGCTTTGACGATAATCGCTTCCAAGGTGGTAGGTTTATCTTCGTGATGAGTCAGAATCGGAATGATTATTTCCTCGGGCAGATTGAATTTTTTGGCAATGTCTCTGCCGATCTCGGGGTGAGTGCCTTGGATTTCATGATCCACGGCTTTGCCGATGTCATGCAAGAAGCCCGCTTTTTTGGCCACGGTCACGTCAGCGCCCAGCTGTTCCGCCAAAAGCGAGGACAGGTGAGCCACTTCCATGGAGTGCTGCAGGACGTTTTGTCCGTAACTCGTTCTGTATTTCAATCGGCCGATTATCTGGACCAGTTTCGGGTCGAGGCCGGCAATGCCAACTTGATAGCAAGCTTCTTCGCCCGCTTTTTTTATTTCCAGCGCCAATTCTCTTTTGGCTTCTGCAATGCCTTCTTCGATTTTCGCCGGATGAATGCGTCCATCAATGATCAGTTTTTCCAGAGCTCGCTTCGCCACCTCGCGTCTGATCGGACTGAAAGACGAAACGGTGATCACTTCGGGCGTGTCATCAACCACGATTTCCACGCCGGTCAATTGCTCGAAGGTTCTGATGTTTCTGCCTTCTCGGCCGATGATTCTGCCTTTCATTTCGTCAGAAGGCAGAGAGACCGTTGACGTGGTGATTTCCACGGCTTGACTGGCGGCGCAACGCTGAATCACATTGGCCAGCATCTTTTTTGCTTGGCGATCCAATTCCAGCGAGGCTTCCTCGTCCAGTTTTTTAATGCGGCTGGACAGAGCGTCGCTGACTTCTCTTTCCACATTGGCGAGCAGAACTTTTTGCGCCTGCTCTTTGTTCATGTTGGCGATCTTTTCGAGTTTTTCGATTTGATCGGCCTGGATTTTTTTAATTTTTTCTTTGGCCGCGTCGATTTCTTTGGCCTTGTCCTGCAATTTGGTGGTTTGGGCTTCCAGGTCCAAAAGTTTTTTGTCGAACAAATTTTCCCTGGTTTCCAATCTGTTTTGCAGTTCTTTCAATTCTTTTCTGCGGTTGTTTTCTTCTTTTTTGGCTTCGTCGATGATTTGAATGGCCTTTTCCCTGGCCGTGTACAAGATTTCTTGTTGCTTGGTCTTGGCCTCTTTGAGCATGTTTTCGGCCTTTGCTTCCGCGCCCCTGGCTTGATTGGCGGCAATGGCCTTTCTAATAAAATAACCGCTCAAAAAGCCAAGGCAGATAGCGGTTACACCGATAATAATATAAAGCATATTTTTCCGACCGGCGGAAAAATCAAGAGTTTGGATTGTAAAAATTCCCTTCGATCTCTAGACTGAGAACAGGTTGTTTGAGAGTCGCTTTTTTAGCTTTGCGAATATCATTTGAGTTGGTAATTTAAGCTAATTTTAGGGAATAATTTGTTGCGCCAATACTTTCGATTTTTCGACGATTCTATCATTTGGCTTATTAATTCTGTTTGAAGCTTATCATAATAGCCAATTTTTGTAAAGAGTGAGAATTCCCGAATTTTTTCATTGCGAAAGACAAAAAAAGAACCCCGCGTTTTCTAATGCGGGATCCTTTATCTATTATCAATATTGGTCTATTCTTTTTTATCTTCTTCTTCCGGCTTTTTTTCTTCAGGCTCCTTTTTTTCAGGCCTGTCGTTTCTCAAGCTCAATCCCAGTCGATGATCTTTGGGTTCGAGCGAGATTATTTTGAATTTCAGCTTGTCGCCCGGTTTGGCGATTTCGGAAGGATCGGAAATTTGCTTGTCAGTCAATTCGGAAATGTGCGCCAAGCCGTGAATGTCTTCGGCGAGTTCCACGAAAAGTCCGAAAGGATTGGTCTTTAAGACCGTGCCTTCCACGACATCGCCGACTTTGAATTTGTCTTCGATACCGTCCCAAGGATCTTCTTGCAATTTCTTTATGGACAAGAAGATTTTCGAGCGGTCGATATTGATGATTTCGGCTTTGATCGGTTGACCCACCTTAAACAATTCCTTGGGATCATCGATTCTCTGCCAAGCTAATTCGGAAATATGCACCAAACCCTCGAGGTTTTCGCCGAATTCCACAAAGGCTCCGAAATCGGTGACCGCCGTGATTTTTCCTTCCACCACGTCGCCGACTTTGTATTTGGCCAAAGTGTCTTTTTGGGTTTCTTCCCAAGCCGCTTTTTCCGAAACGATCAGTTTCTCTTGCTTCTCGTCAACGGTTAAAACTTTAACTTCGAATTTTGAACCCACGTAAGTTTTCAGTTTTTCCAGAATTTTCGTTTTATCTCCGCCTTGAATTCTCGGATAATGTTCCGGCGCCAATTGCGAAACGGGCAAAAACCCGGAAACGTGATTCAATGTGGCGAGCAAACCGCCTTTATTGGCGTCCGTGATTTTCACGGGCACTATCTTGCCTTCGCGCATGAATTCTTTCAATGTTTCCCAAGCTTTTTGAAAACCGGCATGGCGCAGTGAAAGCTCCATCTGGCCATGTTCGTTTTCGAGTTCCATGACCGTGGCCTCGATCTCAGTGCCCGGCTGAAGCTCGCTTAAGGTTTCGAATCCGCCGTATAATTCTCGGCCTCGAATAACGCCCGTGGTCAGGCCGGCTACGTCCACCAGGACTTCCTTGTGAGACGAATTTATAACCACTCCTTTAATCAAATCCCCGACGCTGGGAATCTGGGTGAACGCTTTGTTGTCTTGCAGCAAATTGTCGAATTCGCTGGCTTCTGTTGCGATAGACATGTAAATGTCTCCTTTCAAATATAAGATGGTAATAGTTTAGCAGATTTTTAGGGGGTGTCAAGAAGGGCTGTTTTGAGGCAAAGGAGGTAGCTTGTAGCTTGTTAGCTTATTAGGTGAAATTAAAGCATAAAGCCACCTACAAGCTCACTCCAAATATTTACTTTCTTGAAAAAATATGATAAATTAAACCCAGTTAATTCACTCAAAGATTTTATGAATATTTCATCTTTCGGGCATTCCTGCTTCAAATTGACCTGCAAATTCGAGGGTAAGGAATTGGTGATTATCACCGACCCGTACGATAAAAGTATCGGACTTCGGGTGCCGAAAATGTCGGCGGATATCGTCACGGTCAGCCACGATCATAAAGATCATTCAAACAGCGCGGCTGTTTCCGGAAATCTCGAAAATATCCCGTTTGTCATCACTCAGCCGGGAGAATATGAAATAAAAAAGGTATTCATCACCGGTTTTAATTCTTGGCATGACAATGAAGAGGGCGCAAAGCGCGGATCAAACATTATTTATAGATATGACGTCGAAGGCATGACCGTGGCGCATCTGGGAGATCTGGGATGCCAGCTGACCGAAGAGCAATTGGATCAATTGGGAGATGTTGATGTATTGTTTATTCCCGTGGGCGGCACTTATACGCTGGACGCGGCGGGCGCGGCCAAAGTGGTGCGCGAAATAGACCCGAGAATCGTTATTCCCATGCATTATCGCGAAGAAAACTTGAATTATGATTTGGACAGCGTCAACGCTTTTCGAAAAGAAATGGGCGGCGCGGCCGAGACTGAGAAAAAGATAAAATTATCCAAAAAGGCTTTGCCGGTAGAAGAGATCAAAATTATAATTTTGGAAAAATAATATGAACAGGGGGGAGCGTAAAATTCCAGTAAACATTCACGTGAATGCGGAAGAGAAAAGACAGCCGGCCGATGGAGCGGATTATTTTGAAGAGGCCGAGCAAGAAAAAACAGACTCGATAATCGACGAGTCTTCGGATCGCGTTGAGCGGGAAACGCCGGAGGAGCCAGTGTCCGAGGAAGACTTGGATAATAATATCATGCAAGGATTGATAGAACATCAGGAAGAAACCCCGTCCAAAAAAATCAGTCGAAAAAACAAGCGTGAATTGTTTTTGTGGTTCTTCGTGGCCATATTCAGCTTGGCTTTTTTGGCGGTTTGGCTGATCAATACGCGTATCAGTTTCAACGATATCGCCGTGAAATTGAGCGAGAGCGACAATCAAAAAAGCATCGATAGCATTTCCGATAAATTCAAGGAAGATTTCGATCAGATAAAAACCAACGTGTCGGATTATCAAATTTTTACGGATTATATAAAGAAGGAACAGAGTCAACAGCAGGCGATCGATGAATTGAAAAACAAACTGGAGAGCGAGTCGGACATAAAAAGTTTGCCGCAACCGCTCGAGCCGAATAATCAATAATAAAAAAACGGTTAGGCAATAATTTTTTTATTTATGCCAAAGAAAGACATGAAAATCAAACCGGTTGACGAGGGTGGCCAGAGCGAACCTGTCGCGGGCAAATTGATCCCTCAATCATTGGTTGAAGAAATGCAAAAATGCTATTTGGATTACGCGATGTCAGTCATCGTTTCCAGAGCATTGCCGGATGTGCGCGACGGATTGAAACCGGTTCATCGAAGAATTTTATACGCCATGTGGACGTTGGGGTTGAAATACTCGGGCAAATTCAGAAAATCCGCGACCGTGGTCGGCGAAGTGCTGGGTAAATACCATCCGCACGGCGACGTGGCCGTGTACGAATCAATGGTTCGTCTGGCTCAGTATTTTTCCATGAGATATACGTTGGTCAAAGGCCAAGGTAATTTCGGCTCAATGGATGGAGATCGCGCGGCGGCCATGAGGTACACGGAAGCCAAATTGGACGCGGTGGCCGAAGAATTGCTGTTTGATATTGATAAGGAAACCGTGGAATTCGTGCCAAATTACGACGGCACGCAAAAAGAACCTTTGGTTTTGCCGGCCAAGCTGCCGAATTTGCTTTTAAACGGCATGATGGGCATTGCCGTGGGCATGGCCACCAATATTCCGCCTCACAATTTAACGGAATTATGCAACGGTTTGGTGTATTTGATTGAAAATCCCGACGCTTACGTTGAAGACCTTATTAAATTCATTCCCGGACCGGATTTTCCGACCGGCGGTTTGATATTCGACAGCAGTGAAATCAAGCAGGCCTATGCCACGGGCAGAGGCAAAATCGTGATGCGCGCCAAGACCGAAATCGTCGAAGAAAAAAGCGGTCAATTTCGAATCTTGGTGACCGAAATGCCGTTTCAAGTCAATAAAGCCACTCTTTTGGAAAAAATCGCGGATTTGGTCAAGGACAAAAAATTGGAAGGCATCAAGGATTTACGAGACGAATCGTCGAAAGAAGGCGTTCGAATCGTTATCGAATTGAAAAAAGACACTTATCCGAAAAAAATATTGAATCGTTTGTTTCAATTGACACAATTGCAAAGCGCCTTCAACGTCAATATGTTGGCGTTGGTTGACGGCATTCAGCCGAAGGTGTTGACGCTCAAAGATATTTTGGGCGAATATCTTTCTCACCGCCGGATCGTGATCAGAAAAAGAACGGAATTCGAGTTGCGCAAGGCGGAAGATCGAGCGCATATCTTGGAAGGATTGAAAATCGCCCTTGATAATATCGACGCGGTCATCAAATTGATCAAACAGTCCAAAGATAAGGAAGAAGCGAAAATCGGTTTGATTAAAAAATTCAAACTCAGCGAACGCCAGGCCATTGCCATTTTGGAAATGAGATTGCAAAATCTCGCCAATTTGGAGAGTTTGAGGGTTTTGGAAGAATTGAAGGAAAAAATGGCCTTGATTAAAGAATTGAAAGCCATTTTAAGTTCCGATAAGAGGATTTCGGGCATTATCAAAGACGAACTGTTGGAAATTAAAGAAAAATACGGGGACGAGAGGCGCACGCAAATCGTGCCGGGCGGGGTGGGTGAATTCGCGCAAGAAGATTTGGTGCCCAATGAATCGACGATCGTGGTGATCACCAGAGACGGTTATATAAAAAGAGTGCCGCCGGAAACGTTCAAGTCTCAAAAAAGAGGAGGCAAGGGCGTGATCGGTTTGGCCACCAAAGAAGAGGACGTGGTCGAGCAATTCTTCACCACCATGACGCACAATAATTTATTGTTCTTCACCACTCGCGGACGAGTGTTTCAGCTCAAGTCATACGACGTGCCGCCAAGCGCCCGAACCACCAAAGGCCAGGCCATTGTTAATTTCCTGCAATTGGCGCCGCAAGAAAAAATTTCTTCTGTCTTGGTCATGGAAAAGTTGGCGAGCACCAAATATTTGATGATGGTGACCAAAAAAGGTTTGATTAAAAAAACTCCGCTTTCCGATTTCGCCAATGTCAGAAGATCCGGATTGATCGCCATCAAATTGAAAGACGAAGACAGATTGAAATGGGTCAAGCCGACTTCCGGCGCGGACCAAGTTTTCTTGGTGACCTCAAACGGCCAGTCCATTCGATTCGATGAGAAAAACGTCAGAGCCATGGGGCGTTCCGCGGCCGGCGTGCGCGGTATTCGTCTCAAAGGCGAGGACAAAGTGATCGGTATGGACGTTATGGACGCCAAGTTGTCAGCCGGTTATGAATTGATGGTGGCCACGGAACTGGGTTATGGCAAGAGAACGTCAATCAAGCAATATAAAGTTCAAAACAGAGGCGGTTCGGGTATCAGAACGGCTAAGGTCACTTCAAAGAACGGCAAAGCGATATTCGGCAAAGTGGTTGATCCCAAAGATCGCAAAGAACGAGACATTATTATCATTTCTCAAAAAGGTCAGGTGATCAGAATCCCGTTCACTTCCATTCCGAGCCTTGGTCGCGACACGCAGGGCGTTCGCATTATGCGATTTAAGGCGGCCGGGGACAGCGTGGCCAATATCGCGTTCGTGCAAATGCCGATTGAGGAAAAATAATTTTTAATAAATAAAAAATCGGCCGCCCGGCCGATTTTTTTGTTTGGCGCGTGTCATGGTAGAGACGCGCCACGGCGCGTCTCTACCAACCGGCGGCGGATCGCCGCCGTCGGTTTATACCACGCGCCAATGTCCGTCTTCTTTGATTATTTTTCCGTCCAAGGTGAATCCCGATGCGCGTCTGTGTCCGCCGCCGCCGAGGGCCATGGCCAATTTGGAAACGTCGATATTGTCTTTGGTCGTGCGGATACTGCCTTTTATTTTTCCCTCCCCGGTTTCTCTCAAAACAACTATGATGTTCGGCTGATACAAATTCATCAGGAAATTGGCAATGCCGTTGACCGAGTCATCATCGACGAAGTTGTCCGCCAAATCCTTTTCGGTAACGGCCGCGAAAGCGATTTTATATTTTTCATTGTATTTCAAACCGGAAAAGACCCTGCCCCAAAATTTTAAAGTCTTGAAGTTTTTGTTTTTCCATAAACTTTGCAAGGCCGCTTTTATTCTGGCGCCTCGGCTCATTAATTCCGAGGAAATTTCCATGCTCGCTTGCGTGGTGGCCGCGTTGGAAAAAAAGGTGGTGTCCGAGATAATGCCGGTCAAAAGCGAATTGAGCGATCCTTTGTCCAGCTTGATTAGATTGTTTTTAAATAATCGATAAACGATTTCGGAAGTGGAGGAGCTTTCGGGTTTAACGATATTGATATCGCCGTAATTGTTATTGGTGAAATGATGATCGATATTTATCAAAGTCGAGGTTTTGTCCCTGTTCATTATTAAATCGGCAATGCCGGTTTGTTTGATTTCCCCGCAATCAAGACAAACAATGGTTTGGAATTTGTTTAATTCGTTTTCAAGAATCGAATTGATTAAAACCAGTCGTGTTTCCTTCAATGACTCGGGCGTCAAATCCGCGCAAAAGCAGACGACGTTTTTTTTCTTTGTTTGGCAGTGATAAAAAAAAGCCGCGGCCGCACCGATGGTGTCCGCGTCAGGATTTCTATGACAGACGATTAAAACATCTCGGCTTTCGTCAATCTTGTCCAAAATTTTCTTTTCCAGTATTTTCATCTTTGATTTCATTAAGAATTTCTTCGATTTCCCGCGCCTTTTTTTCCGTTTTTTCGAAAACAAAACGCAATTTGGGGATTTTTCGAAACCTTGTTCCCTTGGCCAGCCATTTTTTAATTTCCCCGCTTCTTAAAATGAGGAATTTTTTGGCTTCATTTTCCTTGGAGTCCGGCAAAACGCTGAAATGGATTTTTGCGCTTTCCAGGTCGGGGGAACTGTCAACATTAGCAATGGTAATCAAAAAGTCAAGCGGGGCGTCAAGGCGCCTGGAGATGATTTCCGCGATTTCTTGGCTTAAAAGACTGTCCAATTTTTCTTTTCGATGCATATTTTCAGGGGTTGGTTAATATCGTTGATTTATAATAGCATTATTTCATATAAAGATAAAGGCGGGTTTTTTTTAGGTTGTTAGGTTTTTAGGGAGGTAGGTTCTTAGTATCTTGTTGGCCTTTCTAATAACCTAAAAACCTACAAGCTACCACCGCCTATTGCCTCTCCGGCCACCCATCGTTGTCATCTCGACCCCTCGACTTCGCTCGGGGCATGCCGTAGTGGAGAGATCCCTTTTTGTAATCAATGAGGGATTTCTCCATTCCGCCCTTCGGGGCTCCCTGCCTACCCTGCCTGCCGGCAGGCAGGCGGCAGGCAGGCGGGAATCCACAAAGCAGCGGTAGAATCATAAGCGGCGGCTTAAATCCACCTAATAAGCTAATAAGCTACAAGCTACTACGCCTATTGCCTCTCCTCATCGCCCATGATAAGTTTATATATATGAAGTCTCTAATAAAAAAATTCATTCCCAAAAGCGTTTTATCGCTTTACCACAAATTTTTGGCGATTGTGGCGCGTTTTGCGTTCGGCAATCCTTCTGAAAAAATGATTGTCATCGGCGTGACCGGCACGAACGGCAAGTCATCGACCGTAAAATTGATCGCCAAGGCCCTGGCGAGCGAAGGCGCCAAAGTCGGTTACACCTCCACTTCGGAATTTCAAATCGGCGACAAAGAATGGCTCAACAAAACGAAAATGACCATGCTCGGCCGTTTTCAATTGCAAAAACTTTTGAAAAAAATGGTTGACGCGGGTTGCCGATACGCGGTGGTGGAAGTTTCTTCGCAAGGCGTGGAGCAATTTCGCCATTTTGGCATTAATTTCGATTACGCTATTTTTACGAATTTAACTCCGGAGCACATCGAAGCTCATGGAGGTTTTGAAAATTACAAAAAAGCCAAAGGCAAATTTTTCAAATTCCTGACTTTGCGGCCGCGAAAGAAAATTAACGGTCAAGAAATCAAAAAAGTCATGGTCGTCAATCGAGACGACGAGCACTCCGATTATTTCCTGTCTTTTCCGGCTGACAAAAAATTGATTTTCAGCGCCCAAGACAAATTAAGCGACGTTTTTGCGGAAAATATTAAAGTCTCGACTTTGGGCACCTCGTTTTCCGTTAAAGGCCTTGAAATAAATTTGCGTTTGCTGGGCAAGTTCAATGTTTACAACAGTTTGCCCGCGATCGCCATCGGTTTGAACGAAGGACTTGATTTGGAAAAAATAAAAGCCGCGCTCGAGGCCGCGAAAGTCATTCCCGGACGCATGGAATTGATAGATGAGGGTCAGCCGTTTTCGGTCATTGTCGATTACGCGCCCGAGCCGTACAGCTTGGCGAAATTATATGAGACGCTTGATTTGATGCAAAAAAATAAATTGATTCACGTCTTGGGTTCGTGCGGGGGCGGACGCGATGTGGCCCGTCGGCCGATTTTGGGCAAGATGGCCGGCGAAAAGGCGGACATTGTCATTGTCACCAATGAAGATCCGTACGATGATGATCCTCAAAAAATAATTGATGAAGTGGCGGCCGGCGCGATCGGGGTTGGGAAAAAATTGAATGAAAATCTTTTTAAGATATTGGACAGAAAAGAAGCCATTGCCAAGGCCATGAATTTGGCCGGCGCCGGGGATTTGGTGGTTTTGACCGGCAAGGGTTCGGAGCAGGCGATTGTGGTGAAGAACAATAAGAAGATGCCGTGGGATGAGAGGGAGGCGGCGAGGGAGGTTTTGAGGAGGCGGTGTTAATTTGCATTGATTCATAAAAATGTTAAATTCAAAACCAAAACCAAAAATGAATATTTTAATCTATTCAGTATATGGTTTGACAATTTTTATCAGCGCTTTTTTGCTTTTTCAAATCCAGCCACTCATCAGCAAACACATTTTGCCTTGGTTTGGCGGCGTCGCTTCTGTCTGGACGATTTGCATGCTTTTTTTTCAGGCAATACTGTTTCTGGGATATTTGTATGCTCATTTAATCACGAAATACTTATCAAATAAAAAACAAATAACGGTTCACGTTGCGTTATTAATCATTGCCGCCATTTCATTGTCAATTCTGCCGGAAGCGATATGGAAACCGACTGTCGGCGACAACCCTGTATTTCTCATCCTGCTTTTATTAAGTGCGTCCGTGGCCTTACCCGCCATTATCCTTTCTTCAACTTCTCCCCTGCTCCAAAGCTGGTTTAGCAAACAAAACATTGAAAAGTCCCCTTATAAATTATACGCGATATCAAACGCCGGATCTCTACTCGCGCTTTTGAGCTTCCCTTTTTTATTTGAGCCTTTAATGCCTATAAGCGCTCAAGCAAACTTTTGGATAGTCGGATTCATTCTGTTCGTAGTTTTATGTCTATTCTCGGGTTTGTTTTTATTTAGGAAGAAAAAAATAATAGTTGAAAAAGTCATTTCTATCCGAAATACTGAAAAGCCGACAATAAAAATGAAATTGTACTGGCTGATTCTGGCAACATCCACTTCTATTTTGCTTTTAGCCGTTACTGAGAAAATTTCACATGATATTTCCGTGATCCCTTTTCTCTGGGTGGCTACGCTTAGCTTGTATTTAATAACCTTTGTTATTGCTTTTTCAAGAGCCGAGAATGAAAAGCGGCGCAATAATTTATTCCCAAATTTTTTAATTTTGTGCGTTATATGCCTGTTCCTCTTTATTGGACTTAATCATCTTTTTTCGCATCTAATCACGTATTTGTTCATTTTATTTTTATTTTGCCTTGCTTGCAATCACGAATTGGTTAGATTAAAACCTGTCTCTGATTATTTAACCTCATTTTATTTGTTTATCGCGGCGGGTGGCATTGCGGGAGGCATTTTTGCCGGCATTATTGCTCCTTTAATTTTTAATACCTATGCGGAACTCCCTCTAATAATTGTTGTTTGTGTGATTATCACGTTAATTGTTATTTTAAAAGAGGCAAGCTGGCATTGGAAAATAGTTAAAACCGGTTCAGGCCAAATACAATTCACTCTTTACAAATTTGATAAAAAATTTCAATTTTCAGGGAAACCGCAAAATTATATTTTTGTTGCATTAATAGTATTCTTTTCTATTTTTTGTTTCGGAGCCATGATTTATGATAATCCACAAGGCGATTCGAAGGTGCTGGAAAAATCCAGGAATTTTTATGGTATGTTAACGGTGGAGTCATTTAATTCCTCCGGTGAAGGCTCGCCCAGGAGAGAGTTAATATCAGGCAATATTCTTCACGGCTCGCAATTGACTGAAGAATGTAAACAAAAAAATCCCACAAGCTATTATGGCCACCAAAGCGGTGTCGGCCTTCTTCTTGATCGCTATCAAGACAAGCCGAAGCGAGTCGGCATAATCGGGTTGGGCGCGGGCACCATTGCAGCTTATGGACAGAGCGGGGATTATTTCAAGTTTTATGAGATTAATCCCGAAGTTACAAACATCAGCAAAAAATATTTCACTTACGTGGAAAATTCAGAGGCTACTATAGATATTGCAGAGGGGGACGCACGGCTATCGCTTGAGCGAGAAAATTTTCAAAATTATAATATCTTAATCATTGATGCTTTTACCAATGATTCGATTCCAGTTCATCTTTTAACTAAAGAAGCATTTGACATATATTTAAAACATCTTAATAATGACGGAGTGATTGCCTTGAATATTTCCAGCCTTTATATTGATTTGACGCCGGTAGTTTTAAAACTGGCCGAATATAACCACCTCGATGCCGAGATTATTGCTTCAAATGGTGATATAGACCAAAATACCGCGACTGCCCTGTGGATTTTGCTAAGCAAGAATGAAAATTTGATTAAAAACTTGAATAACAGTTCCGATGATTTCGCTGAAAAAATAGATATCAGCGCTGCTGACCTATGGACAGATGATTACAGCAATATTTTTAAATTGCTTAAGTAATGGACTTGTTAAAATTGATAAGTACCGGATATAGCGACAAGATAACTACGCAAAGAAGAACAATAAAAAGATGCCGTGGGATGAGAGGGAGGTGGCGAGGGAGTGTTTGAGGAGGCGGGGGAATAATTAATTAGGGAGTTAAATATAAAAGGTAGTTGGCCAAAAGGTTCACTTAAACATTAACCAATTATGTATGAAAATATTTAAAAATATATTTGGCTTAATATTGTTGGCAATAAGCGGATTTTATGCGATGTTTGCTGTAAGTTTTATACGCGAGATCCCTCTTTTTAATAGCGCATTTGGCAGCTTACTATGGCTGATTGCTATACTGGGTTTATTGGGGGTAACCGGATTATGGACAACAATTTTGTTAAGAATCTTTCAAAAGGATGTCAAAAAACCAATCACAAAATATCTTATTTACATTGGAATCGTCGCAGCCCTAACAGTCTCTGTGATAGGTTTTTCATTTTTTGGATTAAAAGAGTCAATCATCGCTTTAGGAAATTTTATGCTTAGTTGGGGATTATTGTTGTTTTCAATAGCTGTTATTGTTTATTTGAAATTTGAACCATTTCGTAAGAAAAAATAAACGTATGGTCTAACAGCGCCTATGGTAAATGTCGTTTTCTCGCCTTCGGTGGACGATGAGCCGCAAACGTTATCTCAATCACAGAACGCGCGATTTCGCGCGTTTTTTGGTTGATTTTTGGGGGTGGATGTGGTATGTTGGGGGTAATTAAATGGAAAATATGCCTCTATACTAATCGATAATGGAAGGCGCGGAGCAGGCGATTGTGGTTAAGAATAATAAAAAGATGCCGTGGGATGAGAGGGAGGCGGCGAGGGAGGTTTTGAGGAAAATCAACAAATAGTAACCTATCAAAAAAGGTCAAAATATATCAGCCGAAGTTATAAGTTAATAATATGACAGGAAATTTTAAAATAGAAATCAGACATTTAGTTAAAAATTTTAAAGAGCAAGATGGTCAGAGACGGTCTGAAGAAGATATCCAAACCAGCTTTACTATTAAATTAATGGAGGTTCTCGGCTGGGACAGCTCTCATTGGGCAATAAATACCGGTCAGGACGTAAAAACAGGCAAAAAGCCTGATATTGTTTTAAAATCAGGATCTTCAAAATTGATAGTTATCGAATCAAAAGATGCCAAGAAAAAAGATATGCTTGACGGCTCATACGGCAACAAAACTTTTAAGCAGCAACTATTTAATTATTGCAAAGCGGAAGGGGTGGCCTGGGGTATTTTGACTAATTTTATTGAATGGCGATTGTACAGTGTTCATCATAGTCGATTATACAAAGAGAAGAAATATGCTTTTTACGATTTGTTATGGCCTAACGCAGATAAGAGCAGTTACGTGGATTTATTGTCCGATGAGGGGATGCAATTTCTAAATTTAATTTCAAAAGAAAATTTAATTAAAAAGAATGGAATTATTGATCCTGATCCGATATATTATCCTGAACAGCTAGATATAGAGCAAGAAAAAATAAAAAAAGAATTTTTCAGCAAGATAAAAAATTGGCGCGAGAATTTACGAAAATTTATAAATAAAAATTATTCTAAATATACCCTTGAGGAAGTTGATTTAATGGCGCAGAAGATATTAGATCGAATGATTTTTATTGATATTTGTCATGATAAGGGCATTGTTTATGAAAATCATCTTCGTGCAATATTATCTTCAAAATTGCCCAAGTACGAAGAGTTGAAGGAGAAATTTAAGGTAATGAACGAGAAGTTCAACACTGAGCTTTTTGCTCAAAATACTATTGATGAAATTAAAATTAGCAACGATGTAATAATCCCTATTATAGAAGAATTAGACGAAATCGATTTTAGCAAACTTAGTGTTCACATTATTGGGGAAGTATATGAAAATTATCTGGGAGAGATAGCCAAGGGGAACGTGAAGAAAGAAGATGTAATGAAGGCAAAACAAAAAAATAAACGAAAATCGCAAGGTATATACTATACTCCTGATTACATTGTTGATTATATTGTCAAAAAGACAGTGGGTGAATTGTTGAAAAAAGCTAAAACAAAAGAGGATATAGAGAAAATTAGAGTTTTGGACCCTGCTTGCGGTTCGGGTTCGTTTTTAATTCGTGCTTTTGATGAGTTTTTTGAGGCATACAAGAGAGTAATGAAGGAAGGTGGGCTTTTAGGTTTTGAAATAAAGAAAAAAATATTGCAAAACAACCTTTTCGGCGTTGATTTAGATCCCAAAGCTGTGGAAATCGCCAAGCTAAACCTAATGATTAAGGCGCTTGAAGGCGCGACGCCAAACGAATTAAGAGGCGATCATTTGCTACCTAACTTGAATCTAAATATTCGTTGTGGCAATTCCTTGATTGGAGGGGAGAAGTTAAAAGAAAAGGAAAATAATTTGAATCTGTTTGACAAGTTTGACGATGAAATAAAAAAATTAATTGATTTTAAGGAGCGGTTTCGTAAATCCATCTCTAATGATGAAAAAAAAGAAATTCTGAACGAAATTAATATATTTGAGGGATACATTAATAAAGAAGTAAATGATAGCCTGTATAAATATTTCAAGAATTTGAATAGAATTAGGCCATTCAATTACACAATCGCTTTTTGTGAAATATTCAAAGACGGTGGATTTGATGCGGTGATTGGAAATCCGCCATATATTAGACCACATAGAATTGACACAAGTATAAAAGGATATTTATGGGAAAATTATTATTCATTCAAGGCAAAATCCGATATCTACGTATGTTTCATTGAAAATGCAATACAACTCACGAAAAAAGGCGGACTAATTTCATATATAGTTTCAAACACATGGCTATCATTAGAGAGTTTCGAAAATCTACGAACTTTCATCCTAAACAATACAAAAATAAAAATGTTGATTAACCCTCCAGCAAAGGTTTTTAGTGGAGCGCAAGTGTCGACGATTGTTTTTGTTTTTGAAAAAGATGAATCTAAGGGAAATAAAATAATTGTAGGGGGATTATCTCAAAACGCATTCAAACTCGAGGGTGCAATAAAACAAACGCTGTTCAATAAAACACACAAAAAAGTTTTCGATTTATCTTTACTAGATAAACAGGTTTTTTCAATAAAGGTTGCAACGACCCCGTTAAAAAAAGTCGCGAAATTTTACTATGGAATAAAAACCGGAGATGATGAGAAATTTTTGACTTTCAAACCCAAAGATAAAAATAATTATAAACAACTTTTAAGAAGAAGTGATTTTAATCGATATCTAATAGATTACAAAGGTGAGTATGTTTGGTACGCACCAGAATTAATGAAAGAAAATAAAGCCACCGCTCGGCCAGGAGAACCAAAAAGATTCGATGAAACAAAAATTATTATAACTGACATTGCAAAAAAAATAATTGCGACATTGGATTTACGACATTATTATATTAAAGATGCCTTAATCCTTCATCAAATAAAAAATGGTTATGATTTAAGGTATTTATTAGGTGTTATAAATTCAAAATTATTAAATTTTATCTACACCAAGACATTTAGAAATTTGAGCGTAGCTAAAAACGCTTTTATGCAATTGCCAATTAAGATAATAGAGATTAGTGAAGAAAAAGCTTTGTATAACACAATTGTTCGCTTGGTAGACCAATTGCTTAAATTAAATAAGACTACAGAATCCCGCGAAATAAACAAAACAAAAATCCAGGCGCTGGATTATGAAATTGATAAGATGGTGTATAAGCTTTATGGGTTGGGGGAGTCTGAGATAAAAACAATTGAACAAGCTGTAAAATAATTTATGAAATGTAAATTATGTGGGGAAGAGAAAGTATTAGTTAATGCACATATCATACCAAAAGTTTTCTATAATTACATCTATAAAAATACCAATGACCATTCTTTAGCGCTTGCATCAAGTAAAAACAATGTTCGGAAAAAGAGGGTCCCAAAAGGCATATATGATAAAAAGATCCTTTGTAAAGAATGTGATAATAGCTTGGGGGTTTATGATGATTATGCAAGCCGATTATTGTTGTGTGAATTTGATCCCGGAAATTTTATAGCTGACGGACAGGGCTATAAAATTGATAAGTATGCTTTTGATAAATTATCATTCTTTTTTTTATCTGTTCTGTGGCGTGCATCAATCACTACTCACGAATTATTTAGACGAGTTTCCCTCGGGCCATACGAAACTAAAATAAAGGATATCTTAACAATGGAAAACGTTGATAAACTAAATGAATTTAATATTTTAATTTTACGATATCTTGATTTCGCGGGTCAAAATTCCATTTTAGAACCATTCTTGACAAGAATAGATAAAATCAGATTTAATGTAATTTTTTTGGGTGGAGGATATAAATTTTTTTTACGAGTAGATAAACAAAGATTGCCTGCACAAAACAAATTGAATATTTTGTTCATGAGACAAGATAAACCATTATTAATTTTAGTTGAAAAAGATATAAAAAAATGCAGCGATTTCCATGTGTTGAAGGCAATAACGTGGAACAATCTGCAAAAAAAGTAGCAATAGTAAAGTAACTATGTAATCAAGGCATTATGATGCTAATATCTTCGCTATAAATAACAAAATAATAATATGGAAAAACAAATTTTACAATATGAGGACGACTTGAAAAGACATTTTCAAGAACAACTAAATTTTTTGGAAAAATCGGCCACTGAATTTGATAATGGCGATGAATCAGAAGCAAAGCGAATGGCAACACATCTACGTACATTACTTCATAATACTGTAAAATCTACATCGCTTTTGCAGCATTTGAATTTATTACATACAAAATTTTTTGATTCCTCATTCAATTATGATCCTGGAATTACTTCTTTTTGCAGTTTAATTGTTATTGATGTTACTAATTTAAAATACCAACCATTTTTAGATGACTCCTCTGAGAGTAATAAGAATATATCAATAGATTTTGAAAATTGGTGGAGTAAAAATCCTGTTTTTATTGATTTAAATAAAAATGAATTTACACGAAAGGATATAATTTTATTTTTAACCAACAAAGATGGGGGCGCTCATGTGGATACTATGGCAGAAGAAAAATTTGTTAAATTCTCTCGCCAAAATTCTATCGGATGGAATTTCGTTAAAAATGGAAATGAGATTAAGGTTAGGGGAGCTGACATAGCCGCCATAAGACAAATAACCCATGAGGTTTTGAAAACTTTCATCCATAATTATACAAAAACAAGGGATGTCCATGGAGTTGAATTTGCATCTATATCAATAGAGGAAGTTGAATAATAATTAAAATTGTATTGATTATAAAAAAGGTAAATTTTATGAATAAGTATTATACATGTATCATTTGCGGCTCATTAGTTTTTTTTGTTGCACAACAAGTTGCATTTATGTGTGAGGAATGTTTTTTAGAAAAACATGTACATTTGCCAGAACAATATTACGCAACGAATTTTTATAACCTGCAAACAGCTGGACTATCTGCGACGTTATCGGCAAATATTGACAGGTAAATCATTCAAGGAGATGCACAATATTTTTGTTATTTATCGCCTAAAATGGTCGGTTTGAATCCTATGTATTAGTTTGCACTAGCTAAAAAACCTCAATGTTTGCCGCCAAAAACATCCACCCCGCCCCGCGCGGGAGATTTTTTTAAAATGCCGGCCGCGATTATTTATTTGACACATTCCCCAAAATCACGAAAAATGGAAGTATTGGCCGGTTAAAATTATTTATGAAACAAAAAAATCATTCAAAGGGCGAAATAATGATTTATACAACCTCGAAAAACGAGGTGGAGTTGAAGGTTCATTTTAAAAATGAATCTGTTTGGCTTGGACAAAGTGAAATTGCGTTGCTGTTTGGCAGAGAACGATCGGTTATCACCAAGCATATCAATAAGATTTTTTCTGATAAAGAAGTTGATAAAGCAAGCAATGTGCAAAAAATGCACATTGCAAATTCTGATAAACCCGTGGAATTTTACAGCCTAGATGTAATTTTAGCCGTGGGTTACCGCGCGAATTCACCCCGCGCCATCCATTTTCGCCATTGGGCCACGAAAATCTTGAAACAATATTTAATCAAGGGTTACGCCATAAACGAAAAACGTCTGCTGGAAGCTCAAAATAAATTCAAAGAACTTCAAGAAACGGTTTTATTTTTGCAAAAACATTCAAAAAAGGAATTGTTGAAAGGACAAGAAGCGGAAATTTTAAATTTACTTGCCGATTACTCAAAAACACTTTCATTGCTTGGACAATACGATAACGGAAAACTGGCGGAAAAGAAAGGCAAAAGGACGAAATTTATTCTGCGATACAACGATTGCTCCAATATAGCGGTTAAACTTAAAGACGGACTTATCGCCAAAAAAGAGGCCGGCGACTTGTTCGGGCATGAACGGGGAGGAAGCTTTGAAGGTATTATCTCCGGGTTGTATCAGTCTTTCGCGAGAAAGGAGCTGTATCCCGCGATTGAAGACAAAGCGTCTCATTTGCTTTACTTAATGATCAAAGACCATCCCTTTTTTGACGGCAATAAAAGAATCGCTTCGTTTTTATTTGTTTATTTTCTGGACAGGTCAAATTATCTTTTCAAAAAATCCGGCGAGCGAAAAATCAATGACAACGCGTTGACGGCGCTGGCGCTGCTTATTGCCGAAAGCGCTCCAAAAGATAAAGAGACAATGATTAAAATTATTAAAAATTTAATTGGCGAATAATTATATATAATATGCCTCTTTTCTCCCGCCTCCGCGCGGGAGTTTTTTTTGTTATTTACCGCCTAAAATGCTCGATTTGAATCCAAAGTATTAGTTTGCATTAGCTAAAAAACCTCAATACCTCCCGCCAAAAACATTTGTCAAATTTTTTGTGGATAAGGTGGGAGTTGGCGATCGGAGGAGGGCGGAAATTAGTCTAAATTTAGCTAAATGCAGTGGCCTGCGCCTTGCCCTTGACAATACCCGCGGGGATTGATATTATATGAATACGTTTAAACCCGCCTGGAGCCTTATTTTAGGCAAAAAAGTAATCTTATTATGGCGGAGAGCCACTCATATACAACAATTAAATTTTAAATTAACAAACTCGTTCCATGGGGAAGGGGAATATTTTTATGTCTAAAAAACTAAATACCATGTCAGGCCGAAAGTTCTTCACCGCTCCTTACAGGTATGAAATGCCGGATTTGATTGACATTCAGAAAAATTCTTACAACTGGTTTGTTCGAGAAGGACTCAAAGAGTTGTTCGGCGAATTGTCTCCCATCCAAGATGTTTCCGGCAAACAGCTTGAACTTTCCTTTGAAGATTATTATTTGGACGAGCCCAAGTTCGACGAGACCACCAGCAGAGATAAAAATATCACCTATGAAGCGCCGTTGAGAGTTAAGGTCAAACTGGAAAATAAAAAGAACGGCACCAAAGAAGATCAGGAAATATTTTTGGGCGATTTTCCGATGATGACCGATCGAGGAACTTTCGTCATCAATGGAATTGAGCGCGCCATAGTTTCGCAGATTATCAGATCATCGGGCGTGTTTTTTACTTCCAATTTTCTGCGCGAAAAAAATAAAACATTTTACGGAGCGAAAATAATTCCGAACAGAGGCGCTTGGCTGGAATTCGAGACTGACACCAATAACGTGATTTGGGTCAAGATCGATCGAAAGAGAAAAGTGGCGGCCACGGCATTGCTTCGAGCTTTCGGCGTGGGGACCGATCAAGAGATTTTGAATTTGACCAAAGACGTCGAAACTCATCCTGATATCAATTACACCCAATCGACGATCGACAAAGACGCGTCTCGAACGATCGAAGAAGGCTTGATCGAAGTTTATAAAAGAATAAGGCCGGGCGATCTGGCCACTGCCGATAACGCCAAGTCGCTTATCTACGCCATGTTTTTCAATTTCAGCAGATATGATTTCGGCAAAGTCGGTCGATATAAATTAAATCAAAGATTCAACGAGCAATTGGAAAACATTGATGTCAATAGAATTTTGCGCATCGAAGACGTGGCTAACGTGATTAAAGAAATCATCAGATTGAATGTTACCCAGCAAGAAGCCGATGATATCGATCATTTGGGCAATCGAAGAATCAGGGCCATTGGCGAATTGATTCAAAATAAATTCAGAATAGGTTTGGCTCGCATGGAAAGAATCGTCAAAGACAGAATGACCACCATGGATCCGACCATTATGACCCCGGCGAAATTAATCAACGCGCGGCCGGTCATCGGCGTGGTCAAGGAATTTTTCATGTCTTCGCAATTGTCGCAATTCATGGATCAGACCAATCCCTTGTCCGAGCTGGAGCATAAGAGAAGAATCTCGGCCATGGGACCGGGCGGACTCTCTCGAGAACGCGCGGGCTTTGAAGTTCGCGACGTTCACACCACTCACTATGGCAGAATCTGTCCGATCGCCACGCCTGAAGGTCCGAACATCGGACTGGTGGGCCATTTGGCCAGCTATGCCAAGGTTAATGAATACGGATTTATTGAAACGCCGTTTTTTAAAGTTGAACATATTATAAAGAAGGATTTGAAAGACCCGGAAACCAAAGCCGTATTATTCAAAAAAGGACAGTCCGTGCTGGGCGCGGAATTGGAAAAAATAAGTTTGGATCCGGATGAAATTCTGGAAAAAGTGGAAAGCAGATTAAGCGATGAAGTCATTTACTTGAACGCTTTGAAGGAAGAAAAAGCCATTACCACTTCGGCCACCATACCGGTCGATGACAAAGGCGTGTTTTTGAAAAAAAGAGCGAATGTCCGAAAATACGGACATCCGGAAGTGTCATATACTTACTTAATAGATTACGTGGACGTGGCGCCCAATCAGATCGTCAGCGTGGCCACCTCATTGATTCCTTTCTTGGAACACGATGACGCGGTGCGCGCTTTGATGGGCACGAACATGCAACGTCAAGCGGTGCCCACGGTGGTGCCGCAGTCTCCGGTGGTTGGCACGGGAGTCGAAGAAAAAGCCGCTCGCGATTCCGGCCATTTGGCCATTGCCGAAAAAGACGGCACAGTCGTGGGTCTCGATTCATCGAAAATAGAAGTTTTGGAAAAGGACGGCAACATCAGACTTTATCGATTGAAAAAATTCGTCTGTTCCAACGCTTCGACTTCAATCAATCAGCGCCCCATCATCAATATCGACGACAAGGTTAAGAAAGGACAAATCATGGCTGACGGACCGTCAACGGAAAACGGTGAATTGGCGCTGGGTCAAAACGTCTTGATCGCTTACATGGCCTGGGAAGGCAACAATTACGAAGACGCCATGATCATTTCGGAAAAATTGGTTCACTTCGATAGATTTTCTTCCGTTCATATCGACAATCATATTATTGATATTCGAGACACCAAGCTCGGACCCGAACAGGTCACCTCGGATATTCCCAATATCAGCGAAGACAAATTAATGAATCTTGACGCCGAAGGCATCGTGCGCGTGGGCGCGGTGGTTTCTTCCGGCGACATTTTGGTCGGAAAAATCACGCCCAAAGGCGAAACCGAATTATCGGCCGAGGAAAAATTGCTGAAAGCCATTTTCGGAGAAAAGGCCAGAGACGTGCGCGACACCTCGCTTCGTTTGGAGCATGGCGAGCACGGCAAAGTGGTGGACGTGAAAATATTTTCTCAGGAAAACGGCGACAAACTGTCTCCGGGAGTACTCAAATCCATTCAGGTTTCCATTGCCAATTTGAGAAAAATTCAGGTCGGCGATAAATTGGCCGGCCGTCACGGCAACAAAGGCGTCATTTCCAAAATCGTGCCCGTGGAAGACATGCCGTTTAGCGAAGACGGCACGACAATTGACGTTATCTTGACGCCGCTGGGCATTTGCTCCCGTATGAACTTGGGGCAGGTTTTGGAAACCCATTTGGGATTGGCCGCGCAAAAGCTCGGTTATAAAGTGGCCACGCCCGTGTTCAACGGCATTACGGAAAAAACCATCAAAGAAGAATTGGTCAAAGCCGGTTATCCGGAAAGCGGCCAATTGACTTTATATAACGGCAAAACCGGCGAAGCGTTCGAGCATCAGGTGACGATCGGCATCAATTACATTTTGAAATTGAATCACATGGTGGAAGACAAGATTCACCAAAGATCAATCGGCCCTTACTCGCTGATCACTCAGCAGCCGCTCGGAGGCAAAGCGCAATTCGGCGGACAAAGATTCGGAGAAATGGAAGTCTGGGCGCTCGAAGCTTATGGCGCGGCGCACACTTTGCAGGAAATTTTGACCATTAAATCCGATGACGTTGTGGGCAGAGCCAAAGCTTACGAATCAATTATCAAGGGAGAGCCGATTAAGCGGCTGAACGTGCCCGAATCCTTCAATGTCTTGGTCAGAGAATTGAAAGGCCTGTGCTTGGATGTCGAATTGCTCAAAGACGGAAAATCCATCGACTTGGAAAAGGAAGAAGAGTTTAGGGACAGAAGCGAGAGGCATCAACAAGTCGAGACCGCCAAAGAGCCGGTCGAGTAATTTAATCTTCATTTAATAATTACTTCTATATTTATGAGCGAAGCATTAAAAATAAGAGACTTTGATTCCATAAAGTTGAAGCTCGCCTCTCCGGAAGAAATCAAATCATGGTCTCACGGCGAAGTGACTCGGCCGGAAACCATCAATTACCGAACGCAAAAACCGGAAAAGGACGGCTTGTTTTGCGAAAAGATTTTTGGTCCCAGTAAAGATTGGGAATGCTATTGCGGCAAATATAAAAAAATCCGTTATCGCGGCATTGTTTGCGACAAGTGCGGGGTGGAAGTGACTCGCTCGATTGTCCGCCGAGAAAGAATGGGGCATGTTGAATTGGCCACGCCGGTCACTCATATTTGGTTTTTGCGCGGTGTGCCGTCAAAAGTCGGTTTACTGCTGGATATGTCCATTCAGAAATTGGAAAAGGTGGTTTATTTCGCCAACTTCATTGTCATTGACGTTGATGAAGAAGGCAAAAAAGAAGAAATAGAAAATTTGAAAAAAGAATACAAATCAAGGAAAAAAGGCATTGACGGACAATTCAGCCAGCAAGTCAACGCGGCCAAAAACTCCGCTCAATTAAACGACAAAGAGAAAAAGAAGAAGTTGATTGAACTCAACAAATGGAAAGAAAAAGAATTGGAAGATTTGGAAAGCAATTTCGAGCAAACACAGAAAGAATTGAAAGATTTGGTGCCTTTGCAAATACTGGCTGAAAGCATGTATCAGGATTTGTCTTTGAAATACGGCCACATTTTCGACGCCGGCATTGGCGCCGAGGCCGTCAGAAAGTTATTGCTCAAGGTGGATCTCGATCAGCTGATCAAAAAGCTGGATTCCGAAATTAAAAAAGAAAAAGCGACCAAACAGAAAAAATCGATCAATCGCGTCAAGCTTTTGAAGAGTTTGCGCCGCAATAAAATTCAACCCGAATGGATGGTTCTGACCGCGGTGCCGATCATTCCTCCGGATTTGCGTCCCATGGTGCCGCTCGATGGCGGACGTTTCGCCACCTCCGATTTGAACGACTTGTACCGTCGAGTGATCAGCAGAAACAATCGTTTGAAACGTTTGCTGGAACTGCGCGCGCCGGAAGTTATTTGTCGCAATGAAAAAAGAATGTTGCAAGAAGCCGTGGACGCTTTGATAGACAATTCCGCCAGAAAAACAAAAACCACCACCGCTTCCACCGGCCAGAAAAGAAGTTTGAAATCCATTGCCGATTATTTGAAAGGCAAACAAGGCCGATTCAGGCAAAATCTTTTGGGTAAAAGAATCGACTATTCCGGCCGAAGCGTTATTGTGGTCGGGCCGAATTTGAAACTTCATCAATGCGGTCTGCCGAAGAAAATGGCCTTGGAATTGTTTAAGCCGTTTATCATTTCCAGATTAATCAAACAAGAATACGTTCATAATATCAGAAGCGCCAATCGCTTCATCGAAGCCGATCGTCCCGAAGTCTGGGATATTTTGGAAGAAGTTGTCTCGGGCGCGCACGTGCTTTTGAACAGAGCGCCGACCTTGCACAGATTGGGCATTCAGGCGTTCCAACCGGTTTTGATCGAGGGCAAGGCCATTAAACTGCATCCGCTCGTTTGTTCCGCTTTTAACGCGGACTTTGACGGCGACCAAATGGCCGTGCATGTGCCTCTGACCGAAGAAGCCAAAAAAGAAGCCAGGGAAAGAATGTTGTCAACGCGCAATCTTTTAAAGCCGGCCACGGGTTTGCCGGTGGCGGTGCCCGCCATGGACATGATCTGGGGCTGTTATTACCTCACGTCTTTTAAAGACAATGATCATCCGAAAGCTTTCTGCGACACCAAGGAAGCCAAGATCGCGCATGCCTTGGGCAAAATAGGGCTGCAAGATAAAATTCTGGTCAAGGTCAAAAGCTCGGCTGATTTGGCGGTTAAAATCAAGAATGAAGAAGTGACTGAGACCACGGTGGGCAGAGTCATTTTCAACGAAATTTTGCCGGACGGATTGCCGTATTATAATGAATTGATCGATAAGAAAAAGTTGGGACAAATTGTCAGCTTGACTTTGGATATTTACGGCTTTGAGCTGACGGCCGAACTGCTGGATAAAATCAAGGAATTGGGTTTTGATCAATTGACGAAATCAGGATATTCCTGGGGCATGGACGATTTGCCGGATCTTATCGGTAAAAAAGAATTGATTACCGAAGGCAACGGCCGAGTCGATGAAGTGCAAATGCAATTTGAAACCGGTCTTTTGACTGAAGATGAAAGATACAGCAAAGTCATTGAGATTTGGACTGACATCAAAGAGAAAGTGGTCAAACTCAGCCAAAACAGTTTGAATCCCGACGGCCCGGTTTATACCATGATCACTTCAGGTTCCAGAGGTTCCTGGGGGCAATTGACTCAAATGATGGGCATGAAGGGTTTGGTGACCAATCCATCCGGTCAGATTATCGAATTGCCGGTCAAAGCCAATTTTAAAGAAGGGTTTACCGTTCTCGAATATTATATTTCCACTCACGGCGCCAGAAAAGGTTTGTCCGATACGGCTCTGCGCACGGCCAATGCCGGTTATTTGACCAGAAGATTGGTGGACGTTTCCCAAGACGTGATCATCGTTTCCGATGATTGCGGCGATAAAGGCGGCGCTCTGTTCACCAAGGAAGAAAGCGATGTTATCGGCCAGAGTTTGGTTGCCAGAATTACGGGCAAATACATCATGGAAGATATCAAAGATCCCAAGACCGGAGAGGTCATAGTCAAAAAGGGCGAGGTCATTACTCATGACGTGGCCAGAGAATTGGAAAACATTGAATTGGACAAGGTGAAAGTGAGAACCGTGCTTAGTTGTAAATTGAGCAGAGGCTTGTGCCAAAAATGCTACGGCTATGATTTGGCTTATAACAAACCCGTGGATATGGGCACCGCTGTCGGCATTATCGCCGCTCAGAGCATCGGCGAGCCCGGCACTCAGCTGACCATGAGAACTTTCCATACCGGCGGCGTGGCCGGACAGGATATCACTCAAGGTTTGCCTCGAGTTGAAGAAATTTTCGAAGCGCGTCCGCCAAAGAAAAAAGCTTTGCTCAGCGAAGTGGACGGCGCGGTGACAATCATTGAAAAACCCAGAATCATTCAGGGTCCCAAAGGCGAAATCATCGCTCAGACCGCGTTCGGCGAAAGAGTGGTGAAAATTTCTTATCAAGATAAAGAAGTTGATACTTATAATTTCAAAGATCCGGCAGCCGTCGAACTGAAAGTCAAAGATGGCGACAAGGTCAGAGTGGGCGAAGTGCTTTTCTTGTCCGGCAAGAAAAAAGTCAAAGTGGTGCGAGACGGCAAGGTGGAACTCAAAGACAATAAAATCCTGATTTCGAATGAGATGGCCAAAGAAAAAGAATACATAATTCCGGCCGGCACCACCCTTTGGATCAAAGACGGGCAAGCGGTCAAAAAAGGAGATCAATTGACCGAAGGCAGCATCAATTTGGATGAATTGTACGCGCTCAAAGGCAAGCAAGCGGTGCAAGAATACATTTTGAACGAAATTCAATATATTTATTCTTCGCAAGGTCAAAGATTGAATGACAAACACGTTGAAGTCATTTCCAGGCAAATGTTCTCCAGGGGTTACGTCAAAGATCCGGGAGACACTTATTTGCTGGAAGGCGAGATCGTGGAAAAAGCGGAATTGGAAGAGGCGAATCAGCAGGTTAGAAAAGGCGGCAAACTGGCTGTCAGCGAGGAAATATTCTTGGGCATTTCCAAGGTTTCGTTGACCACCAAGAGCTTCTTATCCGCCGCGTCTTTCCAGGAAACGGCCAGAGTGCTGATCAACGCCGCGGTCACGGGCAAGGTTGACCGATTGGAAGGCTTGAAAGAAAACGTCATCATCGGCAGGTTGATTCCGGCCGGAACAGGTTACGTGAAAAAACCTTAGTGATTTCCGGCCGCTAATTCGCGGCCGGTTAAATTAATTCGAGCGGATAATTATTTTTAATTCGAACGTATGAAAAATAACATCGCCAAAAATATTATCATTTTCATCGTGGTGTTTTTCATTATCGCCGCCATCTTCAGTTTGTACAATATTTCCTCGCAAGAGGTGGAAAATATCGGGGTGTCTCAGCTCATTTCCGAAATAGACAGCGGTCAAGTGAAAACAATAGGCGTGGAAGGCGATAATATCAATATCGCTTTGCAAGACGGTCATTTGCAGAAGTTGATGAAAGAGCCGACCGAATCTTTCTCGGATATCGTCAATAACTACGCGATTGACCCGGCAAAATTATCGGGCATTGACATCCAAGTGGTTGAAGCGGAAGGCTGGGCTTTCTGGGCTTCGGCAATTTTGCCATATCTGCTGCCGTTTTTATTGATCGTGGCTTTTATTTGGTTCATGATGAGGCAGCTTCAGGGAGCGAACACCAAAGCCATGTCTTTCGGCCAAAGCCAGGCCAGAGAATTCAGCGCTCAAGGCAAAAACAAAATCACTTTCAAAGACGTGGCCGGAGTTATCGAAGCCAAAATCGAACTGGAGGAAGTGGTGGAATTTTTAAAGCATCCCAAAAAATTTCTTGATCTGGGAGCGAAGATTCCAAAAGGAGTTTTATTGATGGGCCCTCCGGGCACGGGCAAGACTTTGTTGGCCAGAGCAGTGGCCGGTGAAGCCAATGTGCCTTTCCTGAGCATTTCCGGATCGGAATTCGTGGAAATGTTCGTGGGCGTGGGAGCGTCGCGCGTTCGAGATTTATTTAAAAAAGCGAAAAAGAGCGCGCCGTGCATTATTTTCGTGGATGAAATCGACGCGGTGGGACGTCAGCGAGGCGCCGGACTGGGCGGTTCGCACGACGAGAGAGAGCAGACCTTAAATCAAATTTTGGTCGAGCTGGACGGCTTTGACGCCAATACCAATGTTATCGTGATGGCCGCCACCAATCGCCCGGATGTTTTGGATCCGGCTTTGCTTCGCCCGGGCAGATTTGACCGACGGGTCATTCTTGATTTGCCGGACATTAAAGACAGACAGGCTATTTTGAACGTTCATTCCACCGGCAAGCCGTTTGATAAAGATATCAATTTAAGAAAAATAGCGGAGAGAACTCCGGGCTTTTCAGGCGCTGACTTGGCCAACTTATTAAACGAAGCCGCGATTTTAACGGCGCGACGGGACAAATCCCAAATCGGCATGGATGAAGTCTTGGAAAGCATTGAAAAAGTGCTTTTGGGACCGGAAAGAAAAAGTCGGGTGCTCTCTGATGAAGAGAAAAATGTCACGGCTTATCATGAGGCCGGACACGCTGTCGTGGCGCATCTTTTGCCCGGCACTGACCCGGTGCAGAAGGTATCCATTATTTCCAGAGGTTCGGCGGCCGGTTATACTTTGAAATTGCCGACAGCGGATAAAAATCTTCATAAAAGATCGGAATTTATTTCGGACTTGGCCATTTTTTTGGCCGGGCACACGGCTGAGAAAATCATTTTCGGCGAGGTGACTACCGGAGCTTCGAATGATTTGCAAAAGGCCACCGAATTGGCGCACGACTTGATCACGCGATTCGGCATGAGCGATCATTTGGTGCCCAGAATTTACGGAGGAAAAGAAGAATTGGTTTTCTTGGGCAGAGATATCAGGGAGCAAAGAAATTACAGCGAAAAAGTGGCTGAATTGATTGATCATGAAATTGACGGTCTGATTTCTGCCGCCATCAAAAGCGCGGAGCGGATTATAAACGACCATAGAGATAAATTGGACAAACTGGTGGCGCATCTTATGGAAAAGGAAACGATCGAAAGAGAAGAATTCGAAAAATTGATGGGGCCAAAAGAAGCCGTTGAAAACAAACAAGACAAATAATAGAAAAAGGCCGCTGACTTGGCGGCCTTTTCAATTGACATGAAAAGAATCAAAGCCTTAATAATGATGCTGGCGCTATGCGTTGGCCTGGGCGCCTGCTCGGTTCAGGTGACTAACGAAGACGTTTCGACGGATTTTGACGCCAAGATAATCAAGACGGTCGAGTTCGAAGATTGGCGGGAAATCGAGCCCGGTTTGGCGATCAAACAATATTTGTTTGATGACAAAATCACCATGACCGCGCTGAAATATTTCGGCGACAATTTCGACTGGGCGATCGCGCAAGATGTTGAGTCGCCCAAAACCGTGGCTGATTGGCAAAAAGCGCTAAAGGCCAAGGTCGCGATCAACGGGGGCTATTTCGACGAAAACAACGGTTCTACCGGCTATTTGTTGATTGACGGCCAAGAATACGGGAGACCGAGCCGTGACGGGCAAAACGGCTATACGGGCATGCTGACCATAAAGGACGGTCGGCCGAGTTTGCGTTATTTGCCTGAAAATAATTACGCCGAAAACGAAAAATCGGATTTCGCCTTGCAGACTTTTCCCACGCTGATCAATAACGGCTCGAGCTTGATTGCCGTCGATAGTGGTAAAACCGCCAGACGACAGGTCTTGGCGCAAAACAAGAACGGAGAATTTTTCATCATCGCGGTCGAAGGTTTTGTCAGTCTGTATGAATTGGCCGATTGGCTGGCGAACTCGGAATTGGATTTGTCCATCGCTATCAATCTTGATGGCGGGCCTTCGGTCGGTTTGAGCGTTTATGTTGATGATTTCAATTATAATCTGGAATCGGCTTTCGTGCCCAACATTATTTTCGCGACAAATTGATTCGCTTGTTAATAACTATTTTTTTTAAAGCAAAACTTTTGATATAATAAAATTAACTTGACGTCAAGTTAATTTTAAAATTTGAATAAAAACAAAAAATTAAATAAAAATAAATATGCCATTGTACAGAATCATATTAAGGAGAGCTTGGCAGATCAGTTGGAAAAGAAAGTGGCTCTGGTTTTTGGGTTTTTTTGCCGCGTTTTTAAGCAATGAAACCATCTATGAATCGATTATTTCCGGTTTTAACAGTCGGTTTTCCGGCCAGAGTTTTTCATTATTGACCAAGAATTTTTTCGGCCAAGGAATCTTCGATATTTTTAATGTCAGCTTTTTGAAAACGTGGTGGACTTCCGGAGCGACCGGGTTTACTTATTTGTTGCTTTTGACCGTGGCCTTTGTTTCGCTTCTGTTGTTTTTCATTTTCATTTCGGTGATTTCCCAAGCCGGTTTGATCAAAGCGGCCATTGCCAGCGACGTTAAGCAGCCATACGGATTGAAACGAGCGCTCAGAGACGGTATTGATCATTTTTGGCCGGTGTTGGGCTTGAACATCGTGACCAAAGGGGCGTTGTTCGGGATTTTGGCCGTGATCGCTTACGGGGTTAGCTTGTTGATCAAGGTTTGCTCCATAAATGCCATAGATTATATCTTGACGGCATTGTTTGTTTTGATTCTGGTTTTCGGTTCGCTTTTAATTTATTATTTGACCATTTACGGCACCGCCTTTATCGTTTTGCGCGGAAAAAAGATTTTTTCCAGCATCAAGCTGTCTTGGAGTTTGTTTTTTAATAATTTTTTGATCAACTTGGAAATGGCTTTGATCCTGTTTTGCTCCGTGGTGATCTTGTCCATTCTTTTAATCGCCGCGCTGTTTATTTTAAGCGCGCCGTTGATACTTTTGACCTTGCTTCTCGGCGTGGCCGCGGCCGCCAAGGGAGTTATCGTCATTGCCGCGCTCTGGGTGGTTTTGGTGGTGTTGATGGTCTTTTTCTTCGGCTCATGGTATTCGACTTTTCAGATTTCTTGCTGGGCCATATTATTCGAGGAGCTGGCTTTGAAAAGAGGCAGATCGAAAATAGCCAGAATATTCGATTCAATGAAAAATTTGGTTAAAAAAACTCCGGCGAAGAAAAGAAAACCGGTTGTCAAACCTTTGGCCAGACGGACATATAATAGAAAGAAAAAATAAAATATTCAATAAAAAAAGGGCTTTGGCCCTTTTTTGTTTTTAAAAATCCTTGGAATTTTTTTATGGGAAAAAATGCGGAGAGCGGAAAGGCAAGCTTTCCGCTCTTTATGTCCTTTGTTTTTTCGACTGTGCTGTATACGACAGAGGAATTTAAATAACGGCATTATTTTTTTCGCCAGAGAGTGATTACTCGCTCAATATGCTGGCCGGGTCGAAAATACTCCCAGGTATTCAGGCGGTCAAATGAATTTTTAAGCTCAGCCGAGATATTGACGTTGAAAATTCTTTCTTTGGTTTTAATTTTGGGAAAAATAAAGACGATGAACGCGCCGGGCGCCAAAATATTATTCAATGAATCGAATGCTTTCAAATATAAATTTTTTAATTCCTTGATCATCAGGAGTATTTCACTTTCTTTTTCCTTGCCGTACAGCGGCTTGCCCAAAAAAGGCTCGGTAATCACGGCGTCCGGAATGAAGGGCAGATCCTTTTTGGTCGCGATTGAAGCGTCCAATCTTTCGATAATGATTTGGGAAGATATATTGAATTTCAGTTTCAACCAATCAATGTTTTTTTCGCACTTTTTCAAGGTCTCCGAATTGATGTCGCTGCCGATGATTTTTTTTACGCCGGACAAAGCCGCTTGTTGCAAGATCGTGCCGAAGCCGCAAAACGGATCCCAAATCGATTCAGGTTTGACCGGCAATAAATTGACGGCCATCTGCGCGACTTTCGGGGGCAACATGCCAATTTTGGCATCGAATTCCGGCCGGCCGAAATCAAGTCGGTTCCATCTTTCAAAATCTTGAACGGCCGCGGAGCGGCCGAGCAAGAAATCGGTTCCGTCAAAGAAAACACACAGCTCGACGCCGTCTTCAATCAGTTTGTTTTTGGCCACGCTGACCGATGACAAAGCGTTGCCCACGGCTCGCACAAAACGGCAAGGCCTGTTTTCTTTGATCAGTTTTTTGATTTCTATGCCGAGCTTATAAAGCTTCAGATATTTTCCCGTGTAATCGCTCAAGCCGAAAACCATTTTATTTTTTGATGATAAATCTTCTATCAAGACGGCGAGTTTGGCCGGCTCGAGCTTTTTTTCTCGGTCGATTATTTCACCGAATTTCACGCAGCCGCCCAAACTCTCGAAAAGCGGTCGGTCGATCTTTTTTTGAGACGACAAAATCAGCGTGTCATTTTTTTCTGAGACAAGTTCGGTTTTTATCGCAGCCTTGGCCAGAACGCTCGCCAGCTCGGCTTTTGAAATCGCCGGAGTTTTTCCAAAGATGAAGAAATATTCCATACTTTTTTCGATTATATAAAAGACTGCGCCATTGCCGTTGAGCACTTAAAATGTGTACCCAATACATTGAGCATTGAGTTGAGGAGAGAGATTTTAGGGCCTCTGCATGACGTTACATGCCTTGACCCAAACATTTTTAATGCTGTATTGGTGAATGACGCAGTCTTTTATGGGTGATTTCAGCTTTTATTCTAACATTATGAAAAAAGTCGCGCAAGTTGATGCCAAAAAAGGCATTGAAATGACCTTGGCGATTGATTGACAGAAACGTTGAAAATTGTTAAACTTATTTATGTTATTCAATAAAATATGAATGTAGCCGAATTGGCCAGAATATTAAAAGTGGGAACCAGAGATCTTTTGGAAACATTGCCGAAGCTTGGTTTTGATTTGGGCAAAAAGTCGATTAAAGTCAATGACAAAATGGCTCAGCAGATCATCGTGGCTTGGCGCGAATATGACAGAAAAATGCGGCAGGAAGAGCAATACCTCAAAGGCAAGGACAAGGACGCGGCCAAGGACGAGGAACCCAAGGGAGAAGTGGAAATTCCGCCGGTTTTAACGGTGCGTGATTTTTCTAAAATTTTGAATTTGCCGGTGACCGGTGTGATTTCGGAATTGATGAAAAACGGAGTCATGGCTTCGGTCAATCAAAGAATAGATTTCGATACGGCGGCCATCATGGCCGAAGAATTGGGCTACACTCCGATTTTAAAAGATGAGGATGCGGGAGTTGAATTGAATCAGGATCTGAAATTGAAAAATATTTTCGAAAAGGAAAAAGAATCGCTCGAAAGTCGGGCGCCCGTAATCGTGGTCATGGGACACGTTGACCACGGCAAAACCAAATTGCTCGACGCCATTCGCAAAACTCACGTGATGGAAGGCGAGGCCGGCGGCATCACTCAGCACATTGGCGCTTATCAGGTTAATAAAAAGGGCAGGCAAATCACTTTTATCGATACGCCCGGTCATGAGGCGTTTACAGCCATGAGATCGAGAGGCGCGAAAATAGCGGACATCGCCATTTTGGTGATCGCCGCGGATGACGGCATTAAACCGCAGACGGTTGAAGCCATAAAAATAGCTCAGGAAGCGGGTTTGACGATCGTGGTCGCCATAAATAAAATAGACAAGCCGGGCGCCAACGTTGAAAAAGTCAAACAGGATTTGACCAAATATAATCTTTTACCCGAAGAATGGGGCGGCAAAATTATTGTCGCGCCGGTTTCGGCCAAAAATAATATCGGCATTGATGAATTGCTCGACAAAATTTTGTTCGTGGCCGACTTGGAAGCGGATAAAATCAGAGCCAATCCGAGCGGTGAATTCGTGGGCAGTATCATTGAGTCGCATATCGATAAAAACATGGGACCCGTGGCCACGGTATTGATTAAAAACGGCACTTTGAAAAAAGGAGAAAATTTATCGATTGACGGAGCGTACTTCGGCAAAGTCAGAGCCATGAAAAATTATAACGGCAAAGATGCGGATTTGGCCGGTCCGTCCATGCCCGTTCAGATCGTTGGTTTCAAAGTCGCTCCCAAAGTCGGAGACATCGTGGAAGCGGTCATGGATTTGAAAAAATCGAAACGCAAAGCGGATTATTTCAAGTTGTCAAAGCAGGAAGAATTCGTGCACATGCCTTCGCAAGAAGAAGATGATTCAACTTCGAACGTCACCAAATTGAACGTGGTGATCAAAGCCGACGTACTGGGCTCGGAGGAAGCGGTTATCGAATCTTTGCAAAAAATTGAGAACAAGGAAATTAAAATAGATTTTGTTCAAAAAGGTTTGGGCAATATTACCGAGTCCGATGTGCTGGCCGCCGAGGCAAGCGGCGCCATGCTTTTGGGATTCAATGTCAGACCCACGGCCGAGGCTGAACTTTTGGCCAGAGACAAAGGCGTGGAAATTAAAATTTATAAAATTATTTACGAATTGATCGATGAGGTTAAAAATAAATTGAATGAAATTGTCAAACCTGAAATAGTCAGGGAAAATTTGGGCAAGATGGAAGTGTTGGCATTGTTCAAAAAGACGGATAAGGGCCAAATCGTCGGCGGCAAAGTGATTTCCGGCAAAATCGAAGCCGGCAGCTCAGCTGCCGTTTTCAGAAAAGATGAATTCGTCGGCTTGGGTAAAATTTCCCAGTTGCAGGCGGGTAAACAAGAGGTTGCGGACGTGCCGGCCGGCCAGGAAGCGGGTATTCAATTTGAAGGTCAAACTCCAATCGAGGTTGGCGATGTGCTGGATGTTTATCGGGAAATAGAGAAAAAGAAAGTTATTTAATTTCCTCCATAGCGGAAAGTTTACCTTTCCGCTTTTTTGTCCATTAAAAAAATTGAGAGCGGAGCGTTTTGCCTGGCAACAGGCGAGTTTTTCGTTGGATTTGAATTTTGTTTTGGTTTAGGTCATTTTATTCCCTAAACCAGCGGAAAGCTTGCCTTTCCGCTCTGTTCGCCTTATAGTCGGCACTTGCTCGCCAAGGCCGCTGTTTGCTATAATGAAATGGCTTTATTCATCACCTAAAATTTATGGAAAAACATTTTACTGACGTCAATTTCGAAGATGAAGTTTTGAAATACGAAGGCCCGGTTTTAGTCGATTTTTTCGCTGAATGGTGCGGCCCGTGCAAGATGCAAGGCCCGATAATCGATGAATTGGAACAAGAAATGGATGGCAAGGCCGTTAAAATAGGCAAAATGGACGTGGACGCCAATCCCAAAACCGCGGAAAAATACGGAATTATGAGCATTCCGACTTTGATGATTTTTGTGAACGGCGAAGTCAAAGAAACCATGAACGGAGTGCACAATAAAGAAGATTTAAAAGGTAAATTGCAGAGTTTGCTTAAATAAAATATGGAAAACGAACAATACGATGTCATAATAATCGGCGCGGGCGCGGCCGGTCTGACCGCGGCGATTTACGCGGGCAGAAGAGAGCTGAAAACCCTTGTTTTGACCAAAGACATCGGCGGCCAAGCCGCGATTACCGATGAGATTGAAAATTGGCCGGGAGAGATGTCCATTTTGGGCCCGGCGCTGATGGAGAAAATTAAAAACCAGGCTGAAAAATGGGGAGCTAAAATTGAATTTGACGAAGTTTCGAAAATAGAAAAAACCGGAGAATTTTTCACCGTTAAAACCGGCAGAGGAGAATTTTTAGGAACCGCGGTGATCCTGTGTTTTGGTTTGTCTCATCGGCGGCTGGGTATTCCCGGAGAAAAGGAGTTTGTCGGTAAGGGAGTGTCTTTTTGCGCCACCTGCGACGGCCCGCTTTTTCGAAACAAGACGGTGGCCATAGCCGGCGGCGGCAATTCCGCCTTGGACGCGGCCGAATATTTGGCCAGGTTGGCGGAGAAGGTTTACATTATCATCAGAAAGGACAGCTTCAGTGAGCGAGCGGAAACCGTCGCGGCTGACACAATCGCTGAATTGGAAAAACAAGGTAAAATCGAAATGAGATGGAATACGGACGTCAAAGAAATCAAGGGCGATAAAACGGTCAAATCAATCATGCTTGAAAATACCAAGAGCGGCCAAGTCGAAGAACTGCCGATCAATGGAATATTCGTGGAGGTCGGCATGATCCCGCAGACAAAGGCCATTGAAGGTTTGGTTGATTTGGACGAGCGCGGTCAGATTGTCATTGACCAAGCTTGCCAAACCAGCGCGCCCGGCATTTTCGCGGCCGGCGACGTCACCTGCAGTCCATACAAACAACTGGTTACTTCAGCGGGAGAAGGCGCCAAAGCGGCTTTGTCCGCTTACGCTTATTTGCGAAAGGCCAAAGGCGGACATGAGGGATCGTTGAGGGATTATAAGATGAAGAAAAAATAGAGGTCATGGAAATACGGATGATTACGAGTTATATGGCATTATAAAAACACCTAATTCACTATTATGAAAGCGACAATACTACTTATCACCATAATCTTCCTCTTAACCGGCTGTAGTCAGAATAATGAAAATGTCATGCAAGTGGATGAAACCCCCGATGTCCAAAGAGTCGTTTTGGATGAAACAAAGGCACCAAACACATACAATGACGAAGAATTAAATATTTCTTTTGAATTTCCATTAAATTGGGAAATATATACACAAGAAAACGAGGAACACACTGTTTATTTTGAGCCTGAGGGTGATTACAATAGAACTATAATCTTTGATTATCAATCCGAAAGTTTTGACGAATACGAGAGGAGGGGCAATGTCGGTAAACCACCAAAAGCAGAGGATTACACGGAAGACTACCTGGTAAACTTCACGGAGAAATTAGCAGAAGAGATGTATTTCGCAGACAACCCAAACTATCCAGCTAGAATGTATCAAGGATTCGAGTCAGTCAAATACATAATAAAAATTGATGAAAAACACGTCATGTTTCGTCGAGAATATTGGTTGAACCAACAGGAAGAACAAGATCTAGTAGAAATATTAAATTCCCTTTCTTTCTAGTAGTTTTTATAACACGATATAACAGCATATAACTGGCTCACTCTTGGTGCTGTTCTGACGAAAAATTGTAATACCAACGTTCGCGTAAATGCTTCGGCGGTGAGTCGCTGTCGCTCTATATTATACCGCCTCGCACTTCAGCTATACGCAAACGTCAGCTGAAATTGTGAAACATTTTATTCATTCACCAAACTCATATGAAAAAAACAGTAAGTCAATCATTGGTTTTTCTTTCCGGAGTAATCATCCTTGTTCTGGGAGGACTTAATATCCTGGCCTGGATTATTCTATTCAATGTAATTCAATCAATAAAAACACCCCCGCAATTCCTCATACCAATTTTAGAGGCCCTTATGGACGCATTAAAACATCCATTTCAAATAGTAATTTTATTACTAACCATGGTTTTAGGCATTGTTTTGGTGATAGCTTCAAAGAAAATGAAAAAGCCCGAAAAACTATTTCATTGGTCAGTGGCAGCACTAGTCATGGGATTAATCATACTTTTTGAGTTAAAAGGCGGGGGTATTTTCGGTGGAATCACTGCCGGCATATTAAGCAGCGCAGGTGGAATATTTGGTTTAATTGAATCAACAAAAAAGACGTAGAAATACACGGCTTCAAAAAACCGGGATAATTGATGGGAAGCGTGGATTAAAATATTAAATAAAAAATTAATTGAAAAGATTACAAATTTTATCTCGTACAATCCGTACGCAAAATCTTGTAAATCTTGTAACTAAATATGAACGCTTTTGAGAACGCCATGAAGCAGCTCGATAACGCCGCGCAAACGATAAATTTGGACAAAGATGTTCACGAAATGCTGAAAAGACCGCAAAAGACCATTGAGGTGAATTTGCCCGTGAGAATGGATGACAGTTCGTTGAAGTTTTTTGACGGTTATCGCGTGCAATACAATAATTGGCGCGGACCTTACAAAGGCGGCATCAGATATTTTCCACAGGTTGATTTGAATGAAGTGAAAGCTTTGTCTTTTTGGATGACCATAAAATGCGCGGTTTTGGACATACCATTTGGCGGCGGCAAAGGCGGCGTGACCGTTGACCCCAAGAAATTGTCAGAAAAAGAATTGGAAAGTTTAAGCCGAGCATATATAAGAGCGATTTATAATGACGTGGGTCCGGACAAAGACGTGCCCGCGCCCGATGTTTACACCACCCCGCAAATCATGGCTTGGATGACTGATGAATTTTCGAAAATAAAAGGCGAAGCGACTCCCGGTGTAATTACCGGAAAACCCATTGAAGCCGGCGGCTCGGCCGGACGCGACACGGCCACGGCTCAAGGCGGCTATTATCTCTTGAAGCATTTTATGGAAATGGAACAAAGAGAGCCGCAAAATCAGACCGTGGCCATTCAAGGCTTCGGCAATGCCGGTTCGGTCATGACTCAGTTATGCGAAAAAGACGGCTTAAAAGTGGTGGCGGTTTCCGACTCTCAAGGCGGAATTTTCAAAGCCGACGGCTTGGATATTTCAAAAGTCATTGAACATAAAGGGAAAAACGGTTCGGTCCAAAATTTCGAAGGCGCGCAAAATATTTCAAATGAAGAATTGCTTGAACTTGATGTCCAATTTTTAATTCCGGCCGCTTTGGAAAATCAAATCACCAAAGACAATGTCGATAGGATAAAAGCCAAAGCGATTTTGGAATTAGCCAACGGACCGATCGCGCCCGAGGCTGACGTGGCCTTATTCGAAAGAGGCATTAAGGTCATTCCCGATGTCCTGGCCAACGCCGGCGGAGTGACCGTTTCCTATTTCGAATGGTATCAGAACACGCATAATGAAAAATGGACGCGCGAAGAGGTTTTTGAAAAATTGAAACCGAAGATGATTGATAATTTCACGCAAGTTATCGAGCGATCGGAAAAATATCAAATTGATTATAGAAGAGCGGCGTTTGTTTTGGCGCTGGAGAGGCTGCAAGAATCCTGTAACATGAATCATGAAGCATAGTTACGAATTACAATTATCTAGTAGGCCGATTAATATATGTTACAAATTACATTCATCAATAGTTTTAAGCCTGAGAATCTTGTGATTCGTAACAATCGCTTGAAAGCTAAATAGTCGATTGTAATACGTAACAAATAACCTAAAAGCTAAATAGAATTTTGTAATTCGTAACAAATCACTAATTTCATTAAATGCATTACGAACTAATACTTCAAAAAAAAGGATATCACTTCATCGCCGGCATTGATGAAGCCGGACGAGGGGCCTGGGCGGGCCCCTTGTTTGTCGGCGCCGTGATTTTGCCGCTGGGCGAATTGAAAAAATTCAAAGGCGTCGGGGATTCGAAAAAATTGACCGCGGAAAAAAGAGAAATTTGCGCCAAAACAATAAAAAAATATTGCGTGGCCTGGGCGATCGGCAGGGTCGAGTCCGGTGAAATCGATTCATTGGGACTTCAAAACGCTCATTTGCTGGCGGTCGAAAGAGCGGTATTGGGGCTGGGCATCATGCCCGATTATGTGTTGGTTGACCGCATCGCCAAAGTGAAATTTCCCATGCCTTTTGAAAACGTGATTAAAGGCGATGATAAATTCATTTCCGTGGGCGCGGCTTCGATTATGGCCAAGGTGGAAAGAGACGCTGAAATGAGCGAGCTGGAAAATAAATATCCCAATTATCATTTTAAAGAGCATAAAGGTTATGGCACAGGAGAGCACATGGACGAAATAGCCAAATTCGGCTTGTGCGACCTTCATCGACGCTTGTTTTCCCCGATTAAGGAAATAGATAAAAAAATGCAGTTGTTTTAATGATTTGCTGTTGCTTGGACTTGACAAGAAACAAAACCGGTGTTAATATATCGACGTCATTTCACATCTCACAATTTGCGTGGAGGTGGCAGATGTCCGATGACAGAAAATTCGAGGAGGCTTTCCCGGGAAGCTATGGACACTCGCAGCTCGATGAGGAGATTCCGAGCCAAGGTTCGGATCCCGAGTCCATGCTGCTTCAGGGCGGCCGAGAGCTTCGCCTTGACATGATCGGTGATGAACTGGTCAGAAGGCTGACGCCGCGGGAGGAAAAGATCCTGCGCATGCGGTTCGGCATCGGCGAGGACGATGAGTCTCCGCTGAAGGACAAGGACATGTCGGAGGAAACTCGACGGCGCGTGGAATTGATCGAGCAGAAGTCGTTGAGGAATCCCCGCCATCCCTGCCAGAAGAATCAAGCCGAAGCTCGTCGCCGAGTGCTTGAGCTTTTGGCGAAATCCCGGCGCGATCTCCGCGCAGTTGTCGACATCGAAGAAGAAGCCGTGGGCTAGCAAGCACAGTTGTTAGCCTCTCAAGGACTCGAAATCGGGTCCTTTTAAAATTGTTTTAAGCCTTGAAAAAAAGGGTTGATTGGGATAGAATGTTAATGTTGGGTTACAAATTACAAATGAAGACGAATAACACAAATGGTTACAAATATGCCTAATGATAAGGTCATATATCCGGAATTGAGTTATCAAATAGTCGGAATTTTGTTCGACGTGCACAATGAGATTGGAGGCAAAGTGAGCGAGAAAGTTATTTCGCGGGCAATCGCGTCGGATTTGGATAACTGTCATCTCAAGTATGAAAAAGAAATACAGGTCCCCGTTTTCTACAAAGGAAAGCAGATTGGATATTATTTTCTTGATTTCTTAATAGAGGGGAAAATTGTGCTGGAAATAAAAAAGGGCTTTCGATTCGCAAATAAAGATTTTGATCAAATACATGATTATTTGCAGTCAACCGGTTTGAAATTGGGCATCTTGGCGATATTTTCGGACACAAAAGTAAAATTCAGAAGAATACTAAACGAGTATTAATTTTTATTAAACAATGAATACAAATTTGTATTCATTTGTAACATTTGTACGGATTTGTAATTTGTAACCTTATGAAAAAGTATAATCATCAAAAAATCGAAAAAAAATGGCAAGACTTATGGGAAGAAAAAGAGGTCTTTCAGGCTTTGGATTTTGATAAAACCGACAAGCCCAAATATTATTGTCTGATAGAATTTCCTTATCCGTCAGGCCAGGGACTTCACGTGGGTCATCCGAGAAGCTACACGGCCATGGATGTCATTGTCAGAAAGAAAAGAATGGAAGGCTATAATGTTTTATTTCCCATCGGCTGGGACGCTTTTGGTTTGCCCACGGAAAATTACGCCATCAAGACGGGCATTCATCCGAAGCTGGCCACCTCGCAAAACATTAAAAGATTCACTCAGCAAATCAAAAGTCTGGGCTTGAGTTTTGACTGGTCAAGGGAAATAAACACCACCGATCCCAAATATTACAAATGGACGCAGTGGATTTTTTTGAAACTTTACGAAAACGGTTTGGCTTATAAAAAGAAAATAGCCATCAATTGGTGCCCGTCATGCAAAATCGGTTTGGCCAATGAAGAAGTGATAGACAACAAATGCGAGCGTTGCGGCCATCAGGTGGAAAGACGAGACATGGAGCAATGGCTTTTGAAGATCACCGAATACGCCGATCGTTTGATTGAAGATTTGTCCACCGTGGATTATCCCGAGAGCGTCAGATCCGCGCAGATCAATTGGATCGGCAGGAGCTATGGCGCGGAAGTGGATTTTAAAATCAAAGATTCGGATAAGAAAATAACGGTGTTCACGACCAGGCCGGACACGCTTTTCGGCGCCACCTACGTGGTGCTTTCGCCGGAGCATGAATTGGTTTCAAAAATAACGGCCAAGGCTCAAAAAGCCAAGGTCGAAAAATACCAATTGGCGGCCAGAAAGAAATCCGATTTGGAAAGAACCGAAACCGGCAAGGAAAAGACGGGCGTTTTCACCGGCGCTTTTGCCATCAATCCGGTCAATGGAGAAGAATTGCCGATTTGGATCGCCGATTATGTTTTAGCCAATTACGGCACGGGCGCGATCATGGCCGTGCCGGCTCATGATGAGCGGGATTTTGAATTCGCGACCGCTTATAAATTGCCGATTGTGGAAGTGATTACAGGTGGAAATATAACCGAGCAAGCATACACGGGAGAGGGTGAATTAATCAATTCCGACTTTCTAAACGGTCTGACGGTCGAGGAAGCCAAAGACAAAATGATCGCTTGGTTGGAAAAAAACGAGGCCGGCAAGTACGCGGTCAATTATAAATTGAGAGATTGGGTTTTTTCGCGTCAACATTATTGGGGCGAGCCCATCCCGATCGTTTTTTGCAAAAAATGCGGGGAAGTGCCAATCCCGGAAAAAGATTTGCCCGTGGTTTTGCCCAAAGTCGATAATTACAAACCGACTGAGACCGGCGAGTCTCCCTTGGCGAATATTAAAGAATGGGTGAACGTCAAATGTCCGAAATGCGGCGGCCCAGCCAGAAGGGAAACTGACACCATGCCGAATTGGGCGGGCAGTTCCTGGTATTTTTTACGCTATTGCGATCCGAAAAACGATAAAGCTTTTGCCGATCCGGACAAATTGAAATATTGGCTGCCCGTTGATTTGTACAACGGCGGCATGGAGCACACCACTTTGCATTTGCTGTATTCTCGATTTTGGCACAAATTTTTATACGATATTGGCCAAGTGCCGACTGCAGAACCGTACGCGGCGCGTCGCTCGCACGGCATGATTTTGGGCGAAGACGGCCAGAAAATGTCCAAATCCAGGGGCAATGTCATTAATCCTGATGGAATTATCAAAGAATACGGAGCTGATGTTTTGCGCGTTTATGAAATGTTTATGGGGCCGTACGGCCAGGCCATTTCCTGGTCAACCAGCGGTCTTAACGGCGCGCGCCGATTTTTGGATCGGGTCTATAATTTCAAAGCGTTCAAAAACAACGGTCATGAAGATGATCCGAACACTTTGATGCTTTTGCATCAGACCATAAAAAAGGTCACCGAGGACATCGATAAAATGAGATTCAATACTTGCGTTTCCGCTCTGATGATTTTGCTCAATGATTTTGAAGAGAAAAAAGTCGTGTCCAAAGACACTTGGAAAAAATATCTGATTTTGCTCTCGCCGTTCGCCCCTCATCTGGCCGAAGAGCTGTGGAGTGAAATGGGTGAGAAAAGATCGATTTGTTCCGTGGCTTGGCCGGAGTATGACAAGGATAAGATCGTGGAAGAAAAAGTGAAAATCGTGGTTCAGATCAATGGCAAGCTTAAAGTGAGTTTTGAGGCCGAGGCCGGCATCTCCGAAGATGAGGCCAAGGAAGACGCTTTGGGATTGGAAAAGGTCAAGCAGGCGCTTAAAGATAAAAAAATAAAGAAAACGATTTTCGTTAAGGATAGGTTGATCAATTTCGTGGTTTGATTTTGAAATTTATTATTCAATAATTGAAAAACGGTTTTTAAAAAACCGTTTTTGGGTGGAACCGCCATGCAGAGACGCGTCATGGCGCGTCTCTGCATGGCGGTTCTTTGTTTTCGTAAATTTATGATAAAATAAAGTTGACTGATATTTTGTAAGTTTTTAGAAAATTATGCAACTGATTCAAGATTTGCAAGCTCTGGGGTTAAATGACAAGGAGGCCAGAGTCTACGTATCCGCTTTGCAGCTCGGACTTGCCACGGTTCAAGATCTGGCCGAAAGCGCGGAAATCAACAGAACCACCACTTATAATCATGTGCGCAATTTGATTGAGCGGGGTATGATTGTTTCCCATGAAAAGCAAGGCAAGATTTTTTTCGTGGCGGAAAAGCCTGAAAATTTTTACAAATTGATTGAGGCCAAAGAAGAAGAAATCAAAAAGCAGCAGCAAGTCTTTTTCGACATGCTGCCCGAGCTGAAGGCCTTGTATAATATTTCTCTGGAAAAACCCAAAATCAGACTTTTTGAAGGACTGGAAGGCTTGGAAGAAATGCAAAGGGACATTTTATACAGTCGCGAGCAAGTCATGTTCGGTTTTTATTGTTTGGATTTAGTCTTCGACGTTTTTCCCGATATTTACAAAAATTATTCCAAGCTCAGAGTTAAAGAAGGCATCAGGTCTAAAATCATTTACACCAAAAAGGCGGGGCAAATGTATTTCGAAGACGATGTCACGCGCCTGCGTGAGCGCAGGTTCGTGCCTTACGATTATTTTCCGTTTCAAAGCGACGTGACCATTTACGGTAATAAAATCGCGATCGCTTCGTTAAAAAACACATTGCACGGTATAATTATAAATAACGCGAAAATTGCGGAAAGCTTCAAACTTCTTTTTTCGCTGGCCTGGGAGGGCGCTAAAAAATATAATTAATATGGGCTGCGAATAACATGCACAAATTGAAAACACAATTGATGGAATTCGGACTTTTCGAAAAAGAAGCCGAAGCTTATTTGAAATTGTTGTCGGCCGGAGAAGCGAAAATCAGCGAATTGGCCGCTTCGCCGGATGTTCTCGGGAGTTTTTTGGTGGCTTTGGATTCATTGGCCGACAGAGAATTGATCTTAAAAAATAAAGTCGGAGATGTTTTTTATTATCAAGCCAAAGACCCGGAACATGTGCTGGCCAGTCTTCAAGAGAAAAAGGCCAGAGCCGAATTAAGCCGCGATAAAATCGACAAGGTGATGCTTAATTTGAATTGGCTTTATACTCAATCCGGAGGCAAGAAAGAAAAAGCGGCCGGAGTTTATCAAGGTTACGAAGGCGTGCTGGAAATCAGAAAAAAGATTTTTGAAAAAAAACACCAGAATATTTACAACATCACGTCGCTTCACCAATATTTGCCCAGAGCGCATGTGGAATCCATGCTGGAGAACGTCAATGAATCTTATTTGGCCATTGTGCCCCAGCGCGATGAAAAATATTTGAAGGAATTGGACGGCTTAACCGGTAAAAATTCCAAATTAAAAATCAAACTCGCGCCTGACGCCATGTGGCCGGATAAATCGGAGGTTTTGATTTTTGGAGATTACGTCGCTTTCGGCGATATTGAAGATGAGCAAAGATTCGTTTTAATTCAAAACGAACTGGTGGCGCAAAACATGAAAACCATGTTTGAAAATATGTGGAGCGATTTAAAATAAATGTCCGGGAATCGTCTTTGGCGATCCCCGGAATTGACGCGCGCCGAATTTGCGATTTCGGTAAAGGCCGCAGTGAAAGATTCCTTTCCCGCCCCCTTTCAGTGCCGGTACTTGGAACCTTTCGGGCACCAGATCGGTTGGGGTTTTAGCCCTGGTGGCTACCGGTTTTTGAATGCCAGCAGCACGCACAACCAATAGACGATCGCCACGCGCTTTGCGATTTCGCGTTTGCGGATGTCCATGGCGGTCCTTTCCCAGCCTCCGCCGGACAAGCCGGCGCTGCCCGCTCTAAAGCCGCCCTTGGGCGACGACTCGGCGGCCACGTAGCGGGAGAGAGATTGTCTCTCCGGCGTACCGGTTAAGGCCTCCTTTCCGGCTTCGGTTGTGCGATTGGCAACTTTGCCCGGCACAACGGATTTTTCTGGGTCCATTCCTAGACCCTCAGGACCTCGGAGCTCACTTGAATCCTCCTGTCGATCTGGGCGCACGTGTCTGTATTATTATAACATAAAAAAGCGTAAAAATTCGCAAAAAAATGCTCATTGGGAGTTGTTTTTATTTTTGGAGTAATTGCGGTATAATGTTTGTGCTAAAAACTTTCTGAATATTATGAAAATAGCGCTTATTCACGACAATTTGGTGCAGGAAGGCGGAGCTGAAAAGGTGCTGGCCGCCTTGTGCGAGATGTTTCCGGAAAGTCCGGTTTTTACCTTGGTACATAATAAAAATAAGACTCAGTCTTTTTGGGGCAATAAAGAAATCAGGACGTCTTTTCTTCAAAAATTGCCTTTTGGCGTCAGCAAATTTCAATGGTTTTTAATGTGGATGCCCGCGGCTACGGAAAAGCACGATTTGAGCGAGTTTGATTTGATCATCTCCAGCTGTTCGGATTTCGCCAAGGGCGTCATTACCAAGCCGACCGCCAAGCACATCTGTTATTGCCACACGCCCACCAGGTATTTGTGGATTGAAAGCCAGAAATACGTGGACACTTTGAGAAAAAATAGCTTGGTGAAAAAATTCCTGCCCATTGCCTTGAGCAAATTGCGCTTATGGGACAGAATGGCCGCTGACAGAGTGGATGTCTTCGTGGCCAATTCCAATGTGGTCGCGCAAAGAATAAAAAAATATTACGGACAAGACAGTCGAGTTATTTTTCCTCCGGTGGAAACCTCCAAATTTTTCATCAGCTCTCGGCCCAAAAAATATTTTTTGGCCGGTGGCCGGTTGGTGCCGTACAAAAGGTTTGACTTGGCCATTACCGCGTTCAATCGACTCAATATGCCGCTGAAAATATTCGGCGACGGTTCGGAAAAAAAGAATTTGATGAAACTGGCCAAAAACAACATTGAATTTTTAGGTAAAGTTTCGGATTCTAAAAAGGCTGAACTTTTCGCGGACAGCAAAGCGTTCATCAATCCGCAGGAAGAAGATTTCGGCATCACCAGCATCGAGGCCATGGCCAGCGGCCGTCCAGTAATCGCTTTTCGAGCCGGCGGCGCGCTCGACACGGTCATTGACAATGAAACCGGAATTTTTTTCGACAGGCAAAATTGGGAAGATCTCGCTTATCGCGTCCTGAGCTTTGACGAAAAATCGTTTGACCCTGAAACGATCAGAGCGCACGCTCAAAATTTCGATTTGGAAATATTCAGGAATAAAATGAAAGAATTGATTTCCAGCCAGCCGCTAATGGATTAACGATCCGATATGAAAAACATCGCCATCGACGTTCGGTGCCTCCTGGAGGAGCGGCTGACCGGCGTCGGAGAATACACTTTTAATCTTTTAAAGTCGATTTTCGATATTGATCGCAATAATCAATATTTTTTATTTTACAATCAAAGCGAGCCGTTTTTGGGGCATATTAAAAAGCTGGAAGCTGAAAACGTCACGCTCTGCGGATTCAAGATTCCCAATAAATTTTTGAATTTGTCGCTAGGGGTGTTCGGCCGGCCTTTTTTGGATTCGCTGGTCGAGACTCAATGCAAGACTAAAATTCATCAGTTTTTTTTCCCCAACATCAATTTTTTGTCGGTATCCCCGCTATGCAAATATATGGTCACTTGCCATGATTTATCTTTTGAAATTTTTCCGTATTTTTTTTCAACCAGACAAAAATTATGGCACAAGGCGGTCAGGCCAAAAAGAATCTTCGAGCGCGCGGAAAAAATAATTTCGGTTTCCGCCAACACTAAAAAAGATTTGATTCAAGAATACAATTTGAACCCCAATAAAATAGAGGTTATTCATTCGGGCATTGATATTAATTTGGACAAGTCAAAAAACGGAGAAATAAAAAGAAAATACGATTTGCCCGAGCGCTACATTTTGAGCTTGGGCACTCTGGAGCCCAGAAAGAATATTGAAACGCTCATCCAAGCGTTTGCCATGCTCAAAAAGCAAACCGAGGCGCCTCACAAATTGATTATCGCCGGCGGCAAAGGCTGGAAGTACAAAAAGATTTTCGAGCTGGCCGCGAAAACAGATTTGGCCAAAGATATAATTTTTATCGGCTACATTCCGGCGTCGGACAAACCCAATATTTTGGCGCTGGCCGATGTTTTCGTTTATCCGTCTTTTTACGAAGGTTTCGGTTTTCCGCCCATTGAAGCCATGGCTTCGAGATGTCCGGTTATTTCCAGCCATGTGGCCTCGTTGCCGGAAATTTGCGAGAACGCGGCGCTGTTGATCGATCCTTACAGCATAGTGGATTTGTTTTTCGCCATGAAGGAAGTTTTGCGAGACAAAAATTTGAGAGTCAGTCTGATCGGCAAAGGGTTCGTGCAATCTTCGAAATTTTCGTGGCCGGAAGCGGCGGAGAAATTTTTAAAATTGATAAATTAATGCTACGGATAGTTAATTCTAATAGGACAAGCTATGTTTGGGTGTAATCGTTTGCTACGGATATGAACTTCCAAATAGCTTGGCTATGCGAATAAATTTAAAATAGCGACAGCATGGCTGAAGCTATTGTCGCGGGCGCTCGGCCTGCGCGGCGATGCGCGCGAATTCTTCGTATGTGTTGAATCCCATGACGACCATGCGGTGGTAAGTATCGCCGTTGTCGTCCGCGTCAGCGAAGATGTGCGGAGATGAGTCCGGCGTGATTCGTTCTACCCACGCCTGAGATCCGCCAGGGAATGACTGAATTCAGGTTTGCGCGGCATGAGCGTTCTCCTTGCCGTTGGCCAGGGCGTTGTATTTGTTGATGCCCATGATAACAGCCACTTCGCGGCCGTTTTCGCAGATGAAGCTGATGGGCGCTTCCGGTCGGCAGTGTTGGGGGAGCCTCTCCCGCAACTTGTCGATCGGAGTTCTGTCTCGGATAATGTCGCTTGGCATGGCGTCCTCCTTGGTTGATATGATAAAATTAGCATAGGACGGCGGGATTGACAAATTCATGGATCACATATCATGGAGCACATAGCACGTATCATGCCTGCCCGCCGTAGCTTAAGAGCGAAGGCGGGGATCACCTATCATGAAACAAAAGAACATGAGACGGAAAAACAGAGAAACAAGGCCGACGCTGTTGTCATCTCGACCGAAGCGGAGAGATCTTTTCCTAATTCTTCGGAATAGATTTCTCCATCCCCAATTTCTAATTTCCGGTTTCTTATTACCCATTATTGTTAAATAAATTATGCGCATAGGCATTGACGCTCGAATGTACGGCAGTCAGCAGACCGGCATCGGCAATTACATTAAAAATCTGACCGAGGCGCTTTTTGAAATCGATCGAAAGAACGAATACGTTTTGTTTTTGAGAGAACCGCAATTTTCCGAATATCAAATCCCTTATGCGAACGTTAAAAAAGCCAAAGTCACCCCGCGTTGGTACGGTTATGGAGAACAGCTGATTTTGCCTTTTCAATTGATGAGGGAAAAAATCGATATCATCCATTTCCCGCATTTTAATTCTCCGCTTTTTTATTTCAAACCGTCCGTGGTCACCATTCATGATGTGACCCCTTATCACTTCCCGGGACATCGCATGTCGTCATGGCTTCGGCGAGCCGGATTTCGGCTGATTTTCAAGAATTCGGTCAAAAGAGCCCGCCAAGTCATCTGCGTGTCGCAAAGCACAAAAAACGATGTGATCAAGTATTTTCACGTTCCTGAGGATAAGCTGTTGGTAACTCACCTGGGGGTAAAAAAGCATTTTCGAAAAATTGAAAATCATGGTATAATAAATAAGTTGAAAGAAAAATACGGGATAAAAAAGCCCTTCATTTTTTACGTTGGCGTGTGGAGAAACCATAAAAATTTGCCGGGCCTGCTGAAAGCTTTTCAATTGCTTAAAACGCGATACAAATTGGACTATCAATTGGTGCTGGGCGGCAATGAAGATCCTCATTATCCGGAGGTTCGCCAGACTTGGGAAAAATTGGGTCTGGCCAAGGACATTGTTTTGCCCGGATTCATTCCGGAAAAGGAATTGCCTCTTTTTTACAATGCCGCGGCCGCTTATGTCATTCCTTCGTTCATCGAAGGATTCGGTCTGATCGGCATTGAAGCCATGGCCTGCGGCGCGCCGGTCGTTTCTTCAAACACCAGCAGTTTGCCCGAAGTTTTGGGAGACGTGGCCGAATATTTCAATCCCGAAGACGAAAATGAAATGGCGCGAAAAATATTCGAAGTTTTAACGGACAATGACAAGCGTTCAAAAATGGTTGCCAAAGGGTTTGAACAAATAAAAAAATATTCGTGGGAAGATTGCGCTCGAAAGACGCTGGACGTTTACGAACGGATTTATAAAAATAAATAATTATGGCAAAGTCGGCCAAAATAAAAAAAACAACCGGAGTCAAAAAAGCTAAAATAAAAAAACCGGTTGAAAAAGCTTCGGCCAAAAAAAATTCGGCGAAAAAAACGGTTAAGAAAAAAATCGCGGCCAAAACAAAACCGGTCAAATCCAAAAAAAGGGTTGTGACAAAAAAAAGGACTGTCTCGCCGATTAAAGCAAGCAAGCGGACAGAGCTGGCCAAAAAAGATTCGTCGAAAGAATTGGCCAAATTGATCGCCGGCGAAGCGATGTCTGACATCGGCGCTGATTTTATTTTAAATAAAGCTTCTTTGGAGAAAAAAGACAGGCCGAATGTTTTCGTTTACAATAAACCTCAACCGAAAGTATCAGCGCATTTGCTTGATTTGAAAAACAGAATAGAAATTATCGAGGAAGAGACGGATTCTTTCACGATTTCTCGCGATACTTGCGACGATTTCGCGCCGGTCAAATTATTAAAAGAAGAATTAAGCGAGCAATTCACCAAACCCAAGCTTTTCATTTTGCCGCTCGGCTGGGTAAAGGCTTTGGCCGGATTTATTGTTTTTTCATTGATCGTGGCCGGTCCCATTCAAGCTTTCGGCAATTATTATAAATTGAATAAAACTAAAGAAAGCGTGATCGGCTTGGCCACGGGCGGTTTGAATGATCTGAAAACGGCTCAGGACAGCGCGGCCGGGAAAAATTTGGCGAAAGCGGGACAATATTTCAGTAGCGCCGGCGGCAATTTCAGTTCTGCAAAAGAGCAATTGGACGATATCAATGTTTTGCTCCAACCGATTTTGAAAATGATTCCCGTCGAAGGCAAGACTCTCGGAGACGCCGAGAATTTATTGATCGTGGGAGAAAATTTATCGGTTTTGGGCCGATCGATCTCGGAAATATTCGATTTTTTTTACAATGACTCGTCGTCAATCACGGTAAAAATCGCCCGCATTAAGGAAGATAGCGCGAATCTTTTGCCGATCGCCGAGGAGACCGCGGAAAAAATAAAAAAAATAAATCCGAACGCGGTGCCGGAAGAAAACAAAGAACAATTCGAACAGGCCAAAGAATTGATTGAAAAATTCGTCGCCGATTTGAAAACGATAGATTCATTATCCGATTTTTTGCTGGAAGTTCTCGGCGATTCGCAGAAAAAAAGATATTTGGTGGTTTTCCAAAACGATCGCGAGCTCAGACCGACCGGAGGATTTATAGGCAGTTACGCGATGGTGGACATATATCAAGGCGAAATTAAGAATATCGACATGCCCGGCGGCGGTTCGTATGATTTGCAAGGCGGCTTGCTGGAAAAAATCATCCCGCCAAAGCCCCTTTTATTGATCAATAATCGTTGGGAATTTCAGGATTCGAATTGGTTTTTCGATTTTCCTTCTTCCGCGCGAAAAATGGCCTGGTTTTACGAAGCGGCCGGCGGACAGACCGTGGACGGAGTCATCGCGATCAACGCCGGATTGATCGAGGAATTATTGGCGTATTTGCCGCCGATCGATTTATCGGAATATGGCAAATCAATCAATGCCGACAATTTTATTGACGAGATTCAAAAATCAGTGGAACTCGAATACGATCGGTCGATAAACAGGCCAAAGCAGATTTTGTCCGACATGGCGCCGAAATTTCTTGAAGCCATTTTTGAGGCCAAAGAAAATAATTTGATGAACATCGCTCAAACCTTGAACCGGAGTTTCGCGAAAAAGGACATCATGATGTATTTGGACGATCCCGAGATGGAAACGGCGGTCATGGATTACAATTGGGCGGGCGAGGTAAAGGAAACGTCCATGGATTATCTGGCCGTGGTGGCCGCCAATATCGGCGGTCAGAAAACCGACGGGGCGATCAAACAAGACATGGAATTGGTTTCGTCAATCGACAATCGCGGATTCATTATCAATCATTTGACCGTTAAAAGACGCCATAACGGCTCGCCGGACAATGTTTTTGAGAACGCGACCAACAGAGTGTATTTGAAAATTTACGTGCCTCAGGGCAGTCAAATCATTAATTCCTCAGGTTTTTCCAAAATTGATGCCGGAGAATTTTTTCCATTGGCCGCGGGCGCGAAGCAAGACGAGTTTTTGTCCGATGAAGAAAGATTGATCGGCGTGGACAAATTATCCGGCTTGCAAATTTACGAAGAAGAAGGCAAAACCGTGTTCGCTGATTGGGTGGAAACTAAAGTCGGCGAGGAGTCGCAAATTGAAATTTCGTACATGCTGCCTTGGCAATTAACCATGCCGGAAAAGTCCGAGGGCCTCGGCGCGATTTTCAATTCGCTTTTCAAAAAAGATCAAGAAGCGAATTATTATTCTTTGCTGATTCAAAAACAATCGGGCGCGAAAAGCCGGCTCAGCGCTTCGGTGATATTGCCGGGCAAACAACAAATAACTTGGACATACCCTCAGGATTTTATTTTGGACGGTAAATCAAAAGGAACGTTAAACGCGGATCTGGACACCGATCAAATGATCGGTTTGGTATTCGAACCTCAAAAAAACTAAATTATGATCGATAAAAAATCGTACAATCAAGAAGAAAAAAAAGACAAAGGCAAAGAAGCCGTTGAGTCGGCCGATAAATCGGGAAGATTCAGCAGAAAAGAAAAAAAACAGTCTAAAAAAAGGCATGGGTTCAGTTTTTTTTCCAAACCTTCGAAAGCCATTGAATCGATAGCCTCGATTTACAAGCAAACGGACGAATTGTTTAAAAATAATGCGCCGATTGACGGTGAGGTTAAGGAAGAAGAGCAAATCCTGGCGCAGATCATGGAAAAAAGAAAAATCAGAAGGAAAAGAATGATAATTTTTTCGGCATTGTGCGGATTGGCTATTATCGCCGGAGCCAGCGTGTTCGGATTTTTCGTTTTCAACAAGCGCCAGCAATTTTCCGAAGATAAAATAAATATTGAAATTCTCGGTCCGTCCGAGGCGATTATCGGCCAGGAAATTTCATATCTGATTAATTATGAAAATAAAGGAAATATTGATATCGATGACGTCAATGTTTTTATCAAATTGCCCCAGGGTTTTGATTTGATCGAAAAAATACCTGAGACCGATGGCACCAATTGGCATTTTGACAAATTGAAAGTGGGGGAATCCGGGCAAATAAAATTAACGGGTAAGCTTATTGATCGAGCTGATTCCGAACAAAAAATGGCCGTGACTTTGAGCTATCAGCCGGAGAATTTCAGCTCCGAATTTTCCACGGGTGAAAATTTTTACACCCAGCTTCTGCCCGCGGAAATAGACACTGAGGTTTCCAGTCCGGAAACGGCCGCGCCCGGGCAAAAAATCAATTTGGTTATTTCTTATCAAAACAATTCGGAGAACGATTACGATAAATTCATTTTGAAACTATCGGCGCCGGCTGATTTTCAAATGCTGTCCAGTCAGCCCCAGGCGACGAATAACGAATGGCTGATAGAAAACATCGGCGCCGAATCGGACAAGCAAGAAATATCGGTCGAGGGCAAATTCGGCGAAGACTTGAATTTGGCCGAAGTCGAAATTGAGCAAAAATTTTCTTTGCAGGTTTTGTATCCGGGCAAGCTCGATAATAAGTTTTTGCAAAAAGAAGAGGGATTTTCCATCAGGCTTTCGGATGAAGAAATTTTCACCTATTTGATCATCAACGGCAAAACGGAAAACAGCAACACTTGTTTCGGCAATGATTTAACCGGCAGTATTATTTTCAAAAACACGGGCGATAAGTCATTTGAAAATTTGACCGCGAAATTGATCATCGAGCAATCACCCGTGGACGTGCTGGATTGGCAAAATTCCAATTTCGCCGGCGGCGTTAAGGCGAATATCGAAAACGGCAAAGAAATAAAATGGAGCCTTTCCGGCTTGCAGGCCAACAGCGAAAAAGTCATTGATTTTAAAATCCCGGTGGCCAAGCTGAGCGCTTTGAGCGATTTTTCAAATGACAGTCTTTCCGCGCAAAAGCTTAAATTCCATTCGACCCTGTCCTTTCCGGATGAAGCTCGAACAATCGACAGCTCAGCGCTCGAAATAGGTTTGAACAGCGATTTGAAATTGGGCATCAAGGCTTTGTATTATGACGCCGAGGGCAATGCCTTGGGCTCAGGGCCTCTGCCGCCGCAAGCCAATAAGAAGACGGAATATGTGATTTATTGGGATATTTCAAACAATTTGCATGAAATAACGGACATAAAAGTCAAAACAAAATTGGCCGAGAAAGTCAGCTGGGTGGGCGAGCAAAAAATTGGCGTCGGACAAATGAATTTTAACGCGGACACAGGTGAAGTGGTTTGGGAAATAAACCGGTTGCCCAAAAATATCAATGAGTCCCACGCCAATTTCAGAATCGGCTTGCGACCGCTTTCGGAAGACATCAGCAAGCTGATGAAATTGACCGAGACGACCACCATTGAAGCCAAGGACGCGGTGACCGGGGAAACGATCGTCATGTCGCTTAATCCGATCACCAGCAATTTGGAATTCGATGACAAGGGCAAGGAAAAGGGAGTGGTGATACAAGAAATAGAATAACGCAAAATAAATTCCAAGTTCCAAATATCAAATGTATTAAAATAGCGGAAAGCTTGTCTTTTCGCTATTTTATGATAATTGTTTTTTTACTTCCAATTTGGTTTGCCTGCGATTGTATGTTTTTTTGCTGGCTATCTTTTTCGTCGGCCGATGCAAAACGCCGGATTTTTTGCGGGTTTTTCGGCGAAGGCTTTTGATTTTTTCTCCGGGAGAATCGTAAATTTTAACAATGATTTTCTTTTTCATAAAATTTTTTGTTTTGTTGAATTAATTATATCATGAATTTATTTTCGGCGCGCGGGCGTCCGGGGGCGGCCGCCCTCGGACGTAGAGACGCGCCATGGCGCGTCTCTACAACGCGCGTTCGCGCGTTCGTCCGCGCGCCAAATCAAAAAGCGGCCATGAAAGCCGCTTTTAGATTAGCATCAACCTGCCATTTTACCCGATCAAGATGCTGTTGCCAAAAAACTGGATAGTTGGAGAGAGATTTAAAGAACATCTATCTCGTTTTTGGCAAACAGTATGCTGACAGGGTAAATCGCTCGCGAATCCTACCCGAATTTAACTATACGATGTATGACTTATTACTTGTAACTTCAAATCGTTAATTAAATTCGGGTAGGCGGGAAAAACTAGTTTGTTTTTCCCACCGGCTTCACCACTTACGGTAGGTTACACCGCCTTGCTTTGCTGGCGAGGCTGACGAGGGCCGGACACACGTATGCCCGGGAGCGGTTATTAACGGATCTCTCCGTCACTCCAGAGAAAGGCTACACCCCAAGGATTACTCCCCGAAAGGTTCACCAGCCCGTTGGAGCCAACCGCTGCGCAAAGTCCCCCGGATGGACAATCAGCGCTGTCGCGCCTTCTTCACGTCGGGCGCCCATCACGGTCATACCCAACGCTGCCTCATTATGAGCATCTCTACTCCATCTCCTTGTAGATTGCCCTTGCCATGGAACCGGTCTTCGAAATTAGTGAAGACCGTCCCCCAAGTTTTTTATCTTGTTACACAACTCCTATGGCCGGCCGTTTTTCAAATAGGTCCGGCTTGTTCGAAGCGTTGCAAGGGGTGGGGACTCTTCAGGGAGAGATCCCCTGTGGCGGATGAGCGATGGACCCTTTTTGGCGTTGGAGCTGAAAGCTCCTGGGTCCTGCGGTCGCGTGTCGCGCGACGCTTCATCCGCCGTTTCCGGTCCGGCCATCCTGATGGCCGGCTAGCCTCGTTCTGGGCGCACCCGGCTAGCTGGGCGCGTTCTTTATGAGCACTGATACTCTCCTTTCTCGGTGATAAAGAATGAGCGCGCGCTCCCTTAGCCTATTTGGCCGAAGGAGCCGCCGTACGCGCTCAGCCAGCCTGAGTCTCCAAGTTAATCTTCGAAAATCAGGTTGGCCGGAGACGTCCTAGGTGAGGTTGTCTCCGATGGGGGAAAGAACGAGGAGGGGTGGGGTGGGGGAAAGGGTTACTTCTTCTTGCTCTTCTTGCCCTTCTCCTTACGAGCCTGGGACTGCAGCCCGGTCTGGCCCGACTCGGAGCCCTTGCTCTGGAGTCGGATCTCGCGATCGTTGTCGGCCCGCGCCTTGCGCCGCGCCTCCTGGTCCGCCGGCCGTCCCTTGCGGACGCCGCCGGGGCGGTTGAATTCCATTTTTCGGCCCCCGCTCCAACTGCCCCAGGGGGAGCTGACGGAGGATCGTCGGTTGCACTCCTCGATGCGCTTGAGCACGAGCGGTGGTGGCTCCACGGAGACGAGCACGCATTTCGTCTGGGTCGGGGTGGGATCGGATTCTTTCGTGATCGCAACCATGTTCATTCCCTCCTTGGGGTGGGGTGGTTGTGTGTCCCTGAAACTACGATGTAGATGAGCGTGCTAAAGAAAGATTTGAAGGGTCATATAAATTAATAATTACCCTTGTCTTTTTTAGCTTTCTCTCTCCTCTACATCCCGGTTTCAGCGACTCTTTAAGGAAAAAAATAGACAGAAAAGATTCTGCCAGATCGCGAATCACAGCTTCGCGATAGCCTTGAACGAAAATTATGCTTTGTTCAGGGCTTGGCTGACTCTCTCCCAAAAGTCCGCTTGGTTTTCAAAGTTTCATTGTGACTTGGTATTATATCATAATTTAATGAATTTGTCAAGCGTGGACGTAAAAAGGATTCATATTTTATCTAAAATTACATAAATCAAGAAGGATTATTAAGAGATGGCTTGTTTCGTCTCGCGCATTTGGCGCTTCGACGACCCACTTTTTGACGCCAAAAAGTGGGCAACCTGCCTGCCGGCAGGCAGGAAAGCGCTGGGGGAAAATGATTCGTAAAGCGACAATTTAATGTTAACAATCTCGCGACGGCTCAGCATTTTCCCCCAGACCCCCGGTGCTATCCGCGCGTGATTCGTCGATATTAGGACTTTTGCCTTTTATCTGCCTCATTGTTTTACCAAGGTTCGATTTTAACCGGCCAAAGAGGCAGGTAGCCGGCTACCTGCTTTTGAGAAATTAAGGAACGCTGAGGAGACCCCTGACGAATGCAAGGGGACGACGAAGCGAACCGGACGTTAGTCCATAACCTGCCCCCCGACCTTTAAAATAAGCAATAAAAAGGGAGGGGGGACAAGGGGGGAGGGTTAAAATTATGAGGTTTCATGGCATAAAAAAAGCCGCCCCATTCGGGGCGGCTTGAAATTGACGTTTATTATTAAATGGCCGATAAACCTTTTAGCACCACCCATGGCGTTTTCAAGAAAATCCACAAATCAAGGCGATATGACCAATTTTCAATATAATAGATGTCCATTTTTGCTTCTTCGTCAAAGGGCAGATCCGATCGTCCGCTGATTTGAGCCAGACCCGTTAATCCGGGTTTTATATCCAAGGTTCGAGTTTGCTCCTGAGAATAATTGGCCACTTCTCGGGGCTGATGAGGACGCGGGCCGACCAGGCTCATGTTGCCGATCAGCACATTGAAAAATTGCGGCAATTCGTCAATGCTGAACTTTCTGATGAATTTGCCGACCTTGGTCACTCGCGGATCTTTTTTGATTTTATACAACGCGCCCCGCGACGCCCGTTGTTCCTTGATCAATTTATTTTCATACTCAAGCGCCTTTTTTCCGGCCTTGGTATTTTCATCCGTGCTGAATTCATTGTACATGGATCTGAATTTGTAAACGAAAAATTTATTGCCGTATTGTCCGACCCTTTCATTTTTGTAAATTATCGGGCCGCGCGACGTGATTTTAATGGCCAGAGCTGTCAACAATAAAATGGGGGAAAGCAGTAGCAATAAAATGAATGAGAAAACAATGTCCGCGGTTCGCTTAATGATTTTTCTCCAGCCGTCGAGCGGAGTTTTTTTGATTTCAATCACGGGAATGCCTCCGATCATGTGGGATTCGATGTTCGTGGACCTGGCCTCAAAAGGGCCTGCCGCGTATTTGAAAACGATGTGATTGTATTTGGCGAAATTCAAAAGTTTGATGGAATCTTTTCTGGAAATGTTGGGATCGGATTGAATGATTTCGTCAATGAAATATTTTTTGTGCCATTCGACCAACTTGTCGAAGGCCGTCGAATCGATTTCTTTGATTTGTCCGATGATTTTGAGTCCGAGCGAAGATTCCTTGTTTATCGTGTCTTTGATCGTCTGGGTGTACGCGTTATAGCCTACCAGCACGACTTTGTTAGTGCCCCAGCCCGTTTTGTACAAATGATTTTGAATCATTCTGATGATAAATCTGCCCAGCACGATATAGACAATGCTCAATATCCAGGCGGCCAGAACAATGAATCTGGATTCAAAGAGTTCTCGCACGAAAAACATGTAAATGATAATGGCGGCCATGCCCGTGGAACAAGCCATGAAAATGCGCGCCAATTCATCGGTCAAGGTCGGTTTTTTGAAATTGTAAAGTCTGCTTATAAAGAAGAAAAGAATCCAGACGACGGAGACGACGAGCGCCGCGATAATGTATTTGTCAAAAGGCAAATCAAAAATTACCGGTCTTATCTCGGTAATTTCTTGCTTGAATCTTAAAAAATACGCGGTAATGGCGGCCAGCAACAATAAAATATAGTCTGTCGCCAACCTAATAAGGACGAAAATTAATTCGGATTTTTTTATCATAGCATGGGTTTTATTGGAAGATAAATGACTACTATCATTATGCCAGTTTTATCGGTGTCTGGCAATGTCATTTGGCTTCCAATGATCTAAATAAGCCTGTAAGCCGAATTCTGTGGCCTCCGCCAAGAATTCGAACGGCAGATTTTAGAACCTGTCGGCCGAAGCCTTGGCGAAGGTCGATGACCATCTATCTAGGTCCGACATTGCTGCCGGACTCAAGCGAGCTACCAAATTTGCTCTTGCACCTGATAGGGTTTACCACGCTTGGACGTTGCCGTCCAAGGAGAGAAGTATGATTTAAATGGTCACGTGAACAATTTAACTTTTTTTCTTCTCACTTTTCACCTTTGGCCGCGAAGCGGCCACCCTGAGTGAGGAGCAGTGCGACGAATCGAAGGGTGTAGATGTATCCTTCGACTCGCTATGCTCGCTCAGGATAGTCGCTTCGCGACTAGTATAGTCTCTGTGGCACTGGCCGTCGGCCGAGTTTCTTTCGACCCTATCTCAGAAATAATTTTCTATTCAATTGGCGAATTTAGGCTGCAAATTGTTCAAAACTCGTCACCATAATAATCATATTATGCTTCTTCGTCTTTCACAATTTTCGCTCTAAATTCGCTCAATCTCATTACGAAACTTATGTCTGAGATAGGGTCTTGTTATCTCGGCATCGCCCGGACGTTATCCGGTATCATTTTTTATGGTGTTCGGACTTTCCTCCCTCCTTCGCTCCTTGCTGCGCTCGAGCTTCGAAGGGCAAGCCCTCTTAGTTTGCGAGGGGGGTTGCCGTTCTTGGCTTCAAACAAAGCAAGGAGCGAAGAAGAGCGGTCATCCGGCTTATTCAGATCAATGAAATTATAGCAAAAAAATGATGAAATGTCAATGGTAATTTAAAAACCGCCAGCATGGCTAGCGGTTGAGGAAGTTACGAAAAGCGTCGGTCACGACCATCTGCTCGAGGCGCTCGCCACAAGTGATGATGCCAAGCTGCGCGTCCGGGAAGTGTGAGGTCGAGGAATTTGTGACTCCAAGCAGGAAGTCCTGCGCCTCGTCCGGCAGTTGACTGAAACTTCTGGCCGCGCCCGTCCCGCTTTTCCAGCCGTTGAAATTGACAACGTCGGGCTCGCACAGGTCCCAGTCAGCAATGCGAGCGGGCGGGTACGCGAAGCGCTCGCCGCGAAGTTGCCAGGTATCCACGACCGGGATTTTAGGTTGACTGTCGAGCACGTCCAGTTTCGTAAAGCACAGGAAGTTCGGCGCGCAGAGCCGAATTCCTTGTCGAAGGAGCGGGAGATTGAGCGGGCCGCAACGTCGAGGGCGTCCGGTGGTGACGCCGAATTCCGCGCCGCGTTGTCGCAGAGACTCTCCGGTGTCGGATTTGTCTTCGCCGGGAAAAGGCCCGCCGCCGACTCTGGTGGCGTAGAGCTTGGATACTCCGATCGTGAACGCGATGTCCATTATCGTCAATCCCGCTTGCGCGATCAGGCCGGCTGCGGTCGTTGATGACGAAGTGACGTACGGGTACGTCCCGAACAGCCGATCAAGCAGAGCTCCTTGGCCCGGTTCGATCAGGCCGATGTCGCCGTTGCGTTTGATTTCATCGATTACTCGTAAGGTGTCCGTGACGCGACCGCCCAGCTTTCGGACGGAGTCAATGACATTGTCCACTTCGCATTTTTCTTCGGGCCGGCCGCAGCCGCGCAAGATGGCGTTGGCGAGGTCGTACGCCAGCTTGAGCCTCTGTTCAGCTTTGTCGCCGCTCTCAAGCAGTTCAAAGAATGTCGGTCCGACCCGGAATGCCTGCATGGCGTAGGTCGGGCCGATGCCGCTGCCCGTGGTGCCGATACGGTCATTGCCCATGAGAATTTCGATGGCCGCTTCGACCGAACGATAGATCGGCAAAACGACTTGAGCGCGACCGTCGATCAAGGTTGGCGAGACGTTGACTCCTTGGGCGCGCAGGTCCGTCATTTCTTTTTTCAGCGCGACTGGGTCGATGACCATGCCAGCTGCCAAAATGGCCGTGATGTCGGGATCGAACACGGCCAGCGGCAGGTAATGGCTTTTTTGGAGTCGACCGAAGCTGTCTCTGTACGAATGGCCGGCATTGCCGCCGCCATTGGGCCGAATGGCCCATTTGATGCGCGGGTTGTGGCTCTGCTTCATCAGCTGAGCCAGACGCAGAGAGACAGACCCTTTGCCGTTGTCTCCGAACGTCAAATCGGAGAGTAAAATGAACCTGCCGCGAAGATTAGGCATCATGGCCTCTCTTTCTTTGTATGTCATTGCCCATGGAAAGTTTAGAAGCTTTGAGGAGAAAAGTCAATCATTGCGCAATTAAAAAACAAGCCCTATTTTAGGGCCTGTTTTTGATATATTGAGCTTTTTTTACGCTTCCGGGTATTTGGTGATATCGATTATTTTGCCGTCGTCATCCATTAAGATAATGACTGTCGGCTCCATGTCAGTGTCATTGGGAAAGGCTTGAACTTCCCACATGTAATGATAATCAAGTCCGTTATATCTCAGCAAAGAAACGATCACTATCGCGTCCGGGTTGGCCGCTTTGAAAGCGTCGATTTCGCTTTTAGCCAGATTATAGATGGCCGGGCTGTCGGTCTTTAAGGCTTCGCCGCCTTGCTGTTCATAAGAACATTCGCCTTGATCGGTCGAGCTGACGACCATTTCTTGCTTGACCGTCAGATATTTGATTTTGTTTTGCGATGGCGAGCAATAGTAGAAGAACCAAGCGTTGCTCGTGCCTTCTTCATTGAGCGGCGATTGAAAAGTCTTTTCCACGACCGCGTCGGACGCCCATTTTTTCGCTTCAAGGTCGGCGACTTTTTTGGCTTCCAAGATGGTCATCATGGTTTTTCCCGGAGTCACCACTTCAGGTTGCGCTGTTTTGTTTACAACCGGAGTTTTTTCGGCGCAAGCCGCTCCCGAAAGAACCAGAGCCGCCATTGCTAAAACGAAAATTGCTTTTTTCATAGTTTATTCGTTAATTATTAACCCTATGTTTTTTTTGACTCTCGCTAATGTTTTTTCGGATATTTTTTTCGCTTCGCGCAAGCCTTGTCCCAGAATTTTTTGCGCTTCTTTATCATCGACGTTTCTCATTCTTTCTTGAATCGGAACCAGGAATTCTATGATTTTTTCAGCCAAATCTTTTTTGAATTCCGAATAAGCCGCGCCTTTGTACTTTTTTTCAATTTCTTTGATTTCTTCCCCGGAAACCAGATGGTAAATGGTCAGCAAGTTTGAAAGCGCGGGTTTGTCTTTGGCATAAACGATGTCAGAACCGGAATCAGTGACCGCTTTCATTATTTTTTTTCTGACGACTTCCGGCGTATCGGTCATGGCGATGTAATTCAATTCGGATTTGGCGGACTTGCTCATTTTTTGGGTCGGATCGTCAAGTCCCATGACGCGAGCGCCTAATTTCGGCACGATCGGTTCGGGAATTTTGAAGGTGTCGCCGTAAATTTTATTGAATTTTTTGGCGATTGTTCTGGTCAATTCCACGTGCTGGATTTGGTCCTCTCCCACGGGCACGACATCAGTGCCATAGAGTAAAATGTCGGCCGCCATCAGCACCGGATAATCAAACAGGCCGGTATTGATGTTTTCTTTGTGCTTTTGGGACTTGTCTTTGAATTGCGTCATGCGCTCCAGCTCGGCCATTGGCGTGATGGTGTTTAATATCCAGGCCAGCTCGGCGTGCTCAGGCGCTTGCGATTGAATGAACAGTGAGCATTTTTTAGGATCAAGGCCGGCGGCGAGATAGAGCTTTGCCAAATTATAGGTATTTCTTTTCAGCTTTTCCGGATCTTGATAAACCGTCAAAGCATGCAAATCAACGATGCAAAACAAACAATCATACTCATTGATGAATTTGATCCAATTTTTGATGGCGCCGAAATAATTGCCCAGATGAATTACGCCGCTCGGCTGAATGCCGCTGAAGACTCTTTTCATATTACGAATTATTACTTCTAATAAGCTAGCCTTGGTTTTAGGTTTTGTGAATCGTTACGAATGATTACAAATACGTTTATGTTACGAATTACAATATTCTATTTAGCTTTCAGGTTATTTGTTACGAATTACAATATTCTCAGGCATAAAGCTATAGGTGAATGTAATTTGGAAAAATGCTCCATGATACGTGATCCATGATCTATGGTAACGTCTCGTAATAATATTTTACCAAATCCAAGCCTCATTTGTCGAGGAAATTAAACTTCAATGACCACGGGCAAAATCATGGGTCGGCGTTTGGTTTTTTTGAACAAAAACGCGCCGATTTCATTTCTCAGCCTGTTCTTTATGTCATTGGCATCTGCCGGAGTGTTGTCGTTGTTGTCCTTGGCTATTTTTTTCACCAGCGCGCGAGCCGCTTCGACCAATTCTTTGCTTTCTTTCATGTAAATGAAGCCTCTGGAAATAATATCCGGACTGCCGATCAGCGCGCCCGATCTTTTGCTGAGGGTGGCGATGACGACAAACATGCCGTCTTCCGACATTTGTCGGCGATCGCGCAAAACTATATTGCTGACGTCGCCCACGCCCAGTCCGTCAACCATGACGTATTCGGTGGGCACTCGTTCTTTGGTCAGATTTCCCTTGGCTTGCCCGCCTTGTCTGGCGAATTCAATCACTTGGCCGTTATCGGCCACCAGAATGTTTTCTTTGGGCATGCCCAGTTGTTCGGCTATGTCGGCGTTGGCTTTGAGCATGTAGTGATTGGCTTCGATTGGGATATAATATTCGGGTTTCAATAATCTGATCATCATTTTCAAGTCTTCTTGCATGGCGTGTCCGCCGGCGTGGACATCCATCAATTGGTAATGATAAACCTTGGCGCCTTGTCTGGCGAAGGTATCCTTTAAGCTTTGGATGGTCCTTTCATTTCCGGGAATGACCGAAGAAGAGAAAATAATCGTATCGCCTTTGGCCACGGTCAGGAATCGATGATCGTTGTTGGCGATTCTCATCAAAACGGCATTGCTTTCTCCTTGCGCGCCGGTGCCGACGATCACTTGCTTGCTCTGCGGCAATTTCATGAAGTCATTTTGTTCGACAATGGTGCCGGGTTTTATTTTCATGTAGCCAAGTTCGGTGGCGATGTCGACGTTGGAGATCATACTGCGGCCGTCGAGATAAATTTTTCTGCCGAGCTTTTCGCAAATACTGATGATTTGCTGAACGCGATTTAATGACGAAGCGAATGTGCCCACGATAATTCTGCCCGGCGCGTCCGCGAATATTTTGCTGATATCTTCCGATACTTTGCTTTCGGAAATTTGATAACCCGGTTTTTCCGCGTTGGTGCTGTCCGCCATCAACGCCATTACGCCTCTGGCGCCGAATTGGGCGATGCGGTTCAAATCCGCGGGCTTGTCGTTGATCGGGTTAAAGTCGATTTTAAAATCTCCCGTGTGAATGATATTGCCGACCGGCGTCGAAATGAACACGCCGAAGCTGTCCGGGATATTGTGATTGACTCTGAAAAATTCGACTTTGAATTTGCCCAGCTGAATGGCGTCCTTTTCCGGATCCACCATTTGAATATTGAGTTTGCCGGTGTGAAATTCTTCATGCCGTTTTTGAATGATGCCGGCCGTGAGCTTGGCCGTATAGATGGTGGGGTTGCCGAGCTCGGGAATAAGATAAGAAACGGCCCCAATGTGATCATAATGGCCGTGAGTGATTATCACTCCTTTGATTTTTTTCACTTTGTCTTTCAAATAAGTGATGTCGGGAATGATAAAATCAATGCCCGGCATGTTTTCTTCCGGGAATTGCAAACCAAGGTCAATGATAATAATGTCATTGCCGTACTCGATCGCGGTCATGTTGCGGCCGACTTCTTCGAGTCCGCCGAGCACGATGAGCCGCAGTTTGTTTAAGCTGGGTCTGGGGACCCATCTTTTTCTGGCAGAAGGGGCCTGTGTTGTTTTTTGTCTCATAATGTTTTTTATGGAAGTTAAATAATTACAAATAATTAAATCCGTTAGGACAAGCTTGATTTTGGTTCTAAGAATTAATTACAAATAGTTACGAACAAACAAATTTATAAATTAGGAAAGTAATAAGTAATTGAAAAGGTGGTAGCTGTTTAGGTGGCTATCTAAAAAGCTAAGAAGCTACTGGTTTGAAGATTTCCATTTCCTCTTCGTGTTGACGTACCATTCGCTGATTTTAGCGAAGCGATGCGCCGGAGTGATAATTTGATGAGTGGTCAGCCCGTTGATTTTTTTGCTTACCGGATAAGTGTAGGTGGTATTGAACAAGAAAATCGCCGGAGCTTCTTCCGTAAGTATTTTTTGGAATTCAATATAATTTGTTTCCCGCTCTTTCGGATCCGTTACCGATCTGGCGTCTTCCAGGAATTTGTCGGCTTTCGCGTTTTTAAAGCAAGACAAGTTAAGTCCCGGATGCTTGCATTGGTCCGAATGCCAAAACGGAAACGGATCGGGGTCTTGCCCCAGAATTTCTCCGTAAAGCAGCATTTGATATGAGCGATCTTTGATGACGTTTTTTTGAATTTCATTGACGTCCAGAATATTGAGGTTTACTTTGACGCCGATTTGTTGCCAATACTGTTGAATATGCTTGGAGATTTTTTCGAAATCGGTTTGATTGGGCGCGGTGAGCGTAAATTCAAGGTATTCAGCGCCTTTTTTTCTGACTTGAAACGGATACGCTTGCTCGGAATCCTCGTTTTGATAATCGGTCAGCGCCCAACCCGCGTCATCCAGGATTTTTTTAGCTTGCTCGATGTTGAAGTCGTATTTTTTGATATCTTCGGTATAGCCGATATAGCCGGGCAGAATCGGGCTGTCAATAACAACGGCTGAGCCGGCGTAAACCGCTTCGGCCAGTTGCGGCTTGTCAATGGCATAGGCCAGCGCCTGTCTGATGTTTTTTTCTTTCAACGTTTTGTTGTCTCCGCCGACGTTTATGAAAATGGAAACATATTGCGGCAATGCGAACTCATTGAAATTAAGCCCTCGATTATTGAAAATTTCGGATTTGTATTTTTCGGGCAAGTAGCTGATGCCTTCGATTTTTTTGTTGTTGATCGCGTCAATGGCGGAATTGAAATCCGGATAAAATTTAAAAGTTAATTTATCGATCAAAGGCGAAGTCCCATGGTACAAGTCATTTCTGATCAAGCTGACGCTTTTGAGCGAGCCGTTGGTTTCTTTGGTCAAAGATTTTATTTTGTAAGGCCCGCTGCCCACCGCCTTCAAATTCGCCTCGGCCAAATTGGTGTTGCCCGCGGGAATGTCCAGCCAGACATGTTCGGGCAAGATGCCGAAAGTCAGGGATTCCGCAAAGGGCGCGAAAGGATTTTCCAGCTTGAATTTTATGGTGGAGTCATCTATTTTTTCCGTGGTGACGCCGGCAAAGTTGAAAATCAGAGGGCTTTTCGTTTGTGGATCCTTGATTCTTTCAATGGTGAAAATCACGTCGTCGGCCGTGAGTTTTTCGCGGTCATCCCAATATAAGTCAGGTTTTAATTTAAGAGTATATTCTTTTTGATCTTCGCTGATTGTCATGTTTTCTGCCAAGTCATTGGCCAGGACCTGTCCGGGTTCGAATTTCAAAAGTCCGGAAAATAGTAAAAAAGAAAGATCCAGGTCGACATCGTTTGTCTGCGCGAGAATCGGGTTGATGTATTTCGGCGCTCCCACCAATCCTTCCGTGTATTCGCCTCCGGGAGCCGCGACCAGTTCTGAATGAGTCATATAAACGTTGCCGGCCAAAGTCAGCCCGCAAATCGTCAAAACGCCCAGAAGAATTTTTATCGCCATTGATTCTTTTTTGGAAAAAAACTTGGAGATGTATTTCAATTGTTTTAAAGACGGAACCGCTTTTGATTTATTCAAATCTTGCACCAGCTTTTGATCGATCTGGGTTTGATATTGCGCTTGTTTCAGCCGTTCCCGGCGTTTTTTATCGTTTTTACCACGATAAAATTTGTGAAAAAAAACATTCACAAAGTGTCAGTTTATTTTTAGAGAATGATTTGAAGGAAAGATGTTCCCAGGAACAGTATCGATAGAGCGATGGTGAGATTGAATAAAGTTTTTTCAATGCCTCGCTTGGTTCTGTACACGGCGCCGCTGCCTCCGAATACTCCGGAAAGGCCGCTGCCGCGATTTTGCAATAAAATAACGATCATCAGCAAAACGCTGATAACCATTTGCGAGATAATGATTATGTTTGAGTAATTCATATGATATTGACAGCATATATTGAAAACGCGTTTTTGTCAATAAGGTGAAAAAACGGTTTTGGGGAACTTTTTAAAAAGTGCTATAATATCAACTGATGAATACCGAACAAAAATTGCGTGACAGACAGTGGTTTAAGTTGGCCATGATTGTATTGGGCGTTTTTTTAGTCATCATGCTTGTCGAATTGAAATTGCATAATCCTTTCGAAAAAATCAAATTGATAAATCAATCGTCGAATGAGGAAATTCTCGACATGACGAGCGTAGTTACTTCAAGCGATCCTTTCCTGGGCAATGAACAAGCCAAAATTCAAATAGTCGAATTCGGAGATTTCGCTTGTCCGTATTGCCGGCAGGCCGCGCCGATCATGCGATCATTGATGGCCGAGTATCAGGATAAGGTTTTTTTTCAATTCAGGGATTATCCGGTGGTGACGACCGAGTCGATGTGGCTGGCCATGGCCGCGGATTGCGCTGACGAGCAGAATAAATTTTGGGCTTTCTCGGACAAGCTTTTTCAAAATCAAGGAGAGGTCAGTGAAGAAACCATTTATAATTTGGCGAAAAGCGTAGGCTTAGCCACGGACAGATTTAAAAATTGTTTGACAACACAGAAATATAAAAGCGAGGTGGTCGAAGATTTCAATGACGGAGAAGCTTTGAAAATTGAAGGCACGCCCACTTTTTTCATTAACGGCAGAAAAGTCAAAGGCGTCCCGGACGCCGAAATTTGGAGAAGTCTTTTGGATGAGCTGATCTCCTTATATGAAGAAAATTAATATGAGAGAAATAAGAATACACGGTCGAGGCGGACAAGGCACGGTGACCGCGGCGGAACTTTTGGCCATGGCGATTTTTCATGACGGCAAATATTCCCAAGCATTTCCATTTTTTGGCGTGGAGCGCCGAGGCGCGCCCGTTGAAGCTTACGTTAGAATAGATGATAAGCCGATCAGATTGCGCAGTCAGGTTTATGCCCCCTGTTTTTTAATAATTATGGATATGAGTTTGGCCGAATTGCCGCAAGTGTTTCATGGAGTGAAAAAAGACGCTATGGTTTTGGTCAACAGCGAAAAAAAATTGAAATTAAAAAATTTCAAAGTTTTTAATGTGCCGGCCACGTCCATTGCCTTGGAAGCCATGGGCAATCCGCTTTTGATAAACACTTCTTTAATGGCCGCTTTCGCCGCCATCACCGGTTTGGTCAAATTCGATTCTTTGGTCGAAGCGGTCAAAGACAGGCTCGCGCATAAAGGCGAAGAGGTGATTAAAAAAAATATCATTGCCATGAAGGTGGCGAAGAAATATATTGAGGAGAGCTTGTAGCTGGTAGGGTGTAGCTGGTTAGGTGGCTACCTAATAACCTAATAAGCTACAAGCTAATATTATGAAGAACAAATTATCCACAAAACCCGGCACAACCAAATTGAACAATACGGGCGATTGGCGGACTTATAAGCCGGTGGTTGATCATAAGCGTTGTATCGCCTGCGGCGTTTGTTCCCGCGTTTGTCCGGAAGGGTGCATTTTTTCAGTGGGAGAAAAAATGCTTCAAAAAGGCGGTAAAGTTTTTTTCGAACACGATTTGGACTATTGCAAGGGCTGCGGTATTTGCGCGGAAGAGTGTCCGGTCAAGTGCATTGAGATGGTTCGGGATAAATCATGAATCATGGATCATGAAACGAAAGAATATGAGACAGAAAGACAGAGAAACAAGGCCGACGCTGTTGTCATCTCGACCTCTCGACCTTGCTCGGGGCAGGCCGAAGCGGAGAGATCTTTTCCTAATTCTTCGGAATAGATTTCTCCAACCCCAATTTTTCCGCCAAAGGCGGATCCGCCTCGGGCGGATAATTTCCGGTTTCCGGTTTCCGGTTTCTCATTACCATACATCACATTTGTAACTATTCCTGCCTGCGGCAGGCAGGCGTAAAAAAATAAGGCAAAGGCAAGCTAATTAGTTTTAAGAATTCGTAACGTATGAAAAAATGCATCGAAGGCTCCGAGGCCATAGCCGAAACAATCAAACTCTGCCGGCCGGAAGTGGTGGCTGTTTTTCCGATTACGCCGCAGACTCATATAATAGAGCATTTGGCTCAATATAAAGCGGACGGAGACGCTGATTATGAATATATCAGAGCGGAGAGCGAGTTTTCCGCGGCTTCCATTATTTTGGGCGCGGCCGCCATGGGCTCCCGCGTTTACACGGCTTCCAGTTCGCAAGGACTGCTTTTGATGACTGAGGTGATTTACAATATCGCGGGCATGCGTTTACCCGTGGTCATGACCGCGGCCAACAGAGCCATTTCGGCGCCGCTGAACATTTGGAATGATCAACAAGATGTCATGCCGTTTCGGGACGCGGGTTGGCTGATGCTTTTCGCGGAAGACAATCAGGAAGCGGTTGATTTTCATTTGATGGCTTATAAAATAGCGGAAAGATTTTCTTTGCCGGCCATGGTTTGCGTGGACGGCTTCGTATTAACGCATACCTTTGAAACCGTTGATTTGCCTTCAAGCGCTGAGGTTAAAAAATTTTTGCCGCGATTTTCTCCGAAAAAAAATTCGGCTTTGGACGTGATTCGGCCGGTAAGTTTGGGGTGTTTTGCCACGCCGGACGATTATCAGGAAATCAGACTGGAATTGCACGAAGATTTATTGAAAACAAAAGAAGCTTTTTTATCGGAAGCCGTAAAATTCAAACAGATTTTCGGCCGACAATTGAATGTCTGTCAGTATTACGGCCCGGCAAACGCGAAGACCGTGATTGTTTCCATGGGTTCGGTTTTGGGCACCATAAAAGAAGCGGTTGATGAGCTGAATAAAAAAAGCGGCCAAGTCGGCGTTTTGAAAATTACCATGTTTCGGCCTTTCCCGGAAAAAGAAATTTTTGATATTTTAAAAAACAGAAAAAAAGTCATTGTTTTGGACAAGTCGATTTCTCTCGGTCGCGGCGGAATTTTATTCAATGAAATCAAACAATGTTTGTCAGGATCAAAGGTTGAAGTGAAGGGAGTCGTGGAGGGATTGGGAGGCAGAGATGTGACCATGGGATTTGTTTCTGAGCTTGTAGCTTTTTAGCTTGTAGGTTGTAGGTGGCAAAATATGGAAAAACAAGTAATAAACAGTTATAAGGATTTGATTGTTTGGCAGAAAGCCATGGACTTGGTGGTTGCCGTTTATAAGCTTACGGATAAGTTCCCAAGAGAAGAAGCGTACGGGCTTACTTCTCAGATGCGACGCAGCTCCATTTCCATTCCTTCAAATATTGCGGAAGGAAGAAGGCGCGGAACAAGAAGAGAGTACAGGCACTTCTTAATTGTCGCGTATTCATCGGGAGCTGAGCTTGAAACTCAACTTGAAATCGCGAAAAGATTAAATTTTTCGGAAGATATCGTTTATAATGTCGCTGCTGATTTATTAGAGGAGATTATGAAAATATTAAATTCAATGACGTCGTCGCTTTATGTCTAAAGCCACCTAATCAGCTAACAAGCTCATTATGAAAATAAAAAAAACAACTCTCGCCATATTATTACTGGTCATCATGTCCGCGATGTTTGGATTTTCGGAGTTGGCCAAAGCCGCCGACTTGCGCGAAGCCATTCCGAATTTGAAAATTTCCATTCCCACTTTGCAGGAAGGGTTCCAACAGCCGGTGGTGATCAGCAAATGTCCCAAGGACAAACCCAATTGCGCGCCAAACGAGAAGCAGGCGTTCGCTTCGATTCCGTGGATCGCGCAGTATGTCAGCGCCATTTACAAATACGCGCTCGGTCTGGCCGCGATAATGGCCACGATTTCCGTGATGATCGGCGGCGTCTTGTACCTGACATCGGCAGGCAATCCTCAGCGCATCGGCACGGCTAAAAACATGATTATCGGCGCCATCTCGGGCATGGCCATTATTATTTTTTCTTATGTCTTTTTAAATTTGATCAATCCTGAACTGGTGAAATTAAGCCCGATCGAAATACAAACCGTGCTCGAAGAGCAGCTGGCCACGGGTCAAAGTTGCAGCAGTTTGGGTGGACAATTTTTAGTGCAGGTCGGCGCTGAAACGACCGATCCCAGTAACGCTTCCAATCACAGTAAATATTTGTGCGGCTCTTATTATCCGGTGTCCGTGGCCGCGGGCGCGGCCGGTTCGGCCGGAGGATCATGTCTCGGAGATTTTTGTCCGACCGGCAGTTGCGTTGAATTTGAAGGCAATACCCAGTGCGTTAACGCGCTTTTTTACGGAACCATCAAGAGAACGGGTTTGGGCAGAATTATTGATAAAATAACCTTGATGGGAATAACTTCGGATAATGAAGTGGTGACGATTAAAGAATATCCGATCAGCGGCACGGATTCATATATTATTCCGTTGACCGGAGATATCGACGCCAAGGTCAGAAACGCGCAAAAATTTTTCTTTTTGATTGAAATCAATGATACCGACAATTGGGCGTATTGGGCGAAATTCCAAGCCACCAAAAATCAAAGCTTAATGGATTTGATCGGAGACAGAATTGCCGGAGCCTTTACCCCTACATGGGATGATGACGTTCCCGCTGTCAGAAGCTATAAAGATTCCAATAAGGCGATATTGGGCACGGCTCTGCCCATTCCCGTAGAACTTAGTCAGGCTCTGGGCAAAGCTTGCGAGACTTGCAGGGTTTTTGAAAGAGATCCGGAGACCTGGCAGCACTGGACGGCAAAGCCGTTTTGCAAGTTTTGGACGGCCGAAGAAGTGCTGGGCATCATTGGGGCAAACGGCGGACTGGGCATCAGAGTGAATTTCGACACGGATGATTTCCCTGAAGATTATACGAAGGTTGAAGCGGATGAATTGGCTATTTACAACACCATGCCTTGCGGGCCGATCTATGGCTGCGATTTGAAATACGAAGAAAATAGCGCATATACGCAGTATGATCCGAAAAAAACCAAAGCCGAATGCGAAGCAGCCGCGAAATCGTCAGCCGGTCAGACTGTCGGCGGCGGTTCTTGTCAAATAAACGAGGTCTGGACCACCAAAAATGATCCTGACGGCAATCCATTGGTTTGCCTGCCGGCGGGCGGTGTGGGTCAATATGAATGGTCCGGCGGCAAGGAAGGAGAGGCCATTGATAACTCTAACCTGGTTAATCCAAAAGATGTGCAACATTTTGGCGTGGAATTGCATAGTCGATATGCGAGTCTTGGCACTCAATTACCGACCGTGTCTTGCGTTGACGGCACCAAACCGACTTGGTTGGACGCGCAAGGAGCTTGGGACGCGGTGGGTTGCGAAAAAACTACGGGGGATGTCTATTATTGTTCGGGCAGATGTTTGGGACCGGATAAACAGGTTTCGTCTACGCCGGGTTCAAAATGCATTGGCGGTGTTTCTTGCTTCCCGTTCAACGGTCAAAAATTGATTTGCAATATGTCATCGCAGACTTGTCAATTCGGCGTCTGGGGAGATTATTGCGCCAGCGATATTCACTGCGACACTAGTTCCGGCTTTACTTGCAATATGGATCTGAAGGCTTGCGTTAAGAACGGCGCCGGGCAGCAGTGGCAAGCATGTTCGAGTGATGCTGATTGCGGCGGTTCATTGAAATGCTTATATCCTGCTTATATTGATTCGGATAATGGCGGTTGCGGCACATTTCCGGAAAGTTTTCCTGAAGCCGCGCGAGGTTCATGGGAAGACGTCAATTATGGTAGCAGCACTAATAATAGAAAAATTTGTTGGGATCCGGCGAAAAATAATGACGTAAATGGCCTTTGCGATTGTGAAGCGAATCTTCAATGCGGGTCGGACAATGAGAAATGGTCGGATGCGGAGTTATGTAATACGGACGGTTTGAATTATTGCTCTTCGGTTATCGAGGGCGCTAGGTGCGATACGGACAAAGACACGCCGCTGGCCGGAGGATATATTTGCGATGAAAGAAATTATCTAATTAAAAAAATTCAGTAATTATGACAGCCAATAATTCATACCATTCTCCATTTCAACACCTGATCAATCCCGGCCACACGGCTTGCGCGGGTTGCGGTTTGATGGTGGCCATGATTAATGTTCTCGACGCGCTCGGGCCGAACACCATTGTGGTCGGAGCCACGGGTTGCAGCGAAGTGACCACCAGCAAATATCCGCAAAGCGCATTTAAGGTGCCCTGGATTCATTCGGTTTTCGAAAATCCGGCGGCCGTGGCCACGGGCATTGAGGCTGTTTTGAAAAAAAGAGGTCAAGATAAAGACATTAATGTGTTGGCTTGGGGAGGGGATGGCGCCATTTTTGATATTGGCATCGGTTTTATTTCCGCCGCATGGGAGAGGCGGGAAAATTTTTTGCTGGTGTGCCTCGACAATGAGGCATACATGAACACGGGCATTCAGTCCAGCGGCGCCACGCCGCTTGACGCTTATACCATGACCACGCCGTCCGGCGAAAAATCCTGCGGCAATGCGAATTTGAAAAAAGACATGATCAGGATCGCTTTGGCGCATGACGTAGCGTACGCGGCCACGGCCACCATCGGCGATTTGACCGATTTGACCAATAAAGTTAAAAAAGCGGCGAAAATAAAAGGGCCGAAATACATTCAGGTTTTAACGACCTGCATTCCCGGCTGGAACGTGGAGCCGAAATTGTCGATCAATTTGGCCAGGCTGGCTCAGCAGACGGGCATTTATCCGGTTCTCGAATATGAATACGGTAAATTAACCAATGTGAAAAAAGTGGCCAAGGATCGGCCGAGAGTGGAAGAATATTTGAAGCCGCAGGGCAGGTTCAAGCATTTGTTTTCCAAAAGCGGCAAGTGCCAGAGCGGCATTGAAGCGATTCAAACGTTGGCGGATGAGAATGTGGAAAAGTACGGGTTGTTGAAATAAAATAAATTAGGCGGCGGCCGCGAAAACGACGAATGAAAATTCGTCGTTTTATTGTAGAGGCGCGCCGCGGCGCGTCTCTACAATGGCGGCATCGCCGCCCGCGGCCGCCTTTTGACGCCTTTCAAAAATTGTGTTAAACTGATTCGCAAGGTGTTTAACTTCCCGACGAGAAAAAAAACGAAAAATTTCAAAAAACTTTTCGCCTCACTCGTCGCGTTTTCTATGAGCAAAACCATAAAAATAAAAGGCGCCAGAGTAAACAATTTAAAAAACATCAGCTTGGAGATTCCCAGAAATAAATTGGTGGTCATCACCGGACTGTCCGGCTCGGGCAAGTCGTCTTTGGCTTTTGACACGATTTACGCGGAAGGACAAAGACGCTACGTGGAAAGTTTATCGTCTTATGCCCGGCAATTTTTGGATGTGCAGGACAAGCCCGATGTGGATCAGATCGAAGGCCTGTCTCCGGCGATCGCCATTGATCAAAAATCTTCCTCGAGAAATCCTCGTTCGACCGTGGGCACGATCACGGAAACCTATGATCTTTTGCGTTTGTTGTATTCGAAAATAGGCATTCCGCATTGTCCCAAATGCGGCCGGGAAGTGTCCCGTCAGACAGTTGAGGAAATAGTCGATAAAATTTGGGATATTGACCATCATTTGAATATTATGGTGCTGGCCCCGATCATAAAGGATCAAAAGGGCAAGCATCATAATGTCCTGGAAGAATTGCAAAAAGCCAATTATTATCAAGTCAGATTGGACGGCATTGTTTATAATATAGAAGAAGCGCTGGATCTGATCATGGATAAACAAAAAAGGCATACCGTCGAAGCGGTGGTTGATCGAGTCGTTTTAAGCGGCGACAAAGAAGAAAAAAAACAATTGGCCGAATCCGTGAAAATCGCCCTTGATTTGGGCGACGGGCTGGTGATCATTCAGCGATCGGATAGAGAAGAAGATGAAATATTCAGTCAATATTATAATTGTCCCGTTTGCAACATCAGTTTGCCGGAAATCGATTTGAGAAGTTTTTCATTCAATTCTCCGAATGGCGCTTGCGCCGAATGCAGCGGTCTGGGCATTAAGCAGGAAGTGGATCCGGAATTGGTGATTTCCAATCCGAGATTGACGCTCGCCGAAGGCGCGATCAAGCCATGGACTAAAATATTTTCCACGCAAACCACGAATTGGCAATTACTCGAGGCAGTTTCGCAAAAACACAAGTTTTCGCTTAACATTCCGGCCGGCAAGCTGTCTTCAAAAGCCAAAGAGGTGATTTTATACGGCACGGGCGGAGAATTATATCAGATCGGCAGCAAATCAATGTCGTTTGAAGGAGTGATTCCGTATTTGGAAAACAAATATAAGATTACGGATTCCGATTATATCAGAAAAGAAATCGAAAAATACATGCGCATGCATATTTGCCCGTCATGCGAGGGCAAAAGGCTAAAACCCGAATCTCTGGCCATAACGATCGGCGGGTTGAATATTTCGCAGGTGGCTGATTTGCCGATCAGTAAAATAATTTTGTACATCAATGAATTGGTGGACACGGCCGTCAAAAAAGGCGCTAAGATTTCGGTCAGAGGAAAATTGATCAAAGAAAAAATGGTTGAAAGATCCATCTTTATCGGCAAGCAAATTTTTAAGGAATTAAAGCGGAGGCTCGGTTTTATCGAAGACGTGGGTTTGAGCTATTTGACTTTGGATCGCAGCGCGAACACTTTGTCCGGCGGCGAAGCCCAGCGCATCAGGCTGGCCACTCAGATGGGCGCCAAACTCGCGGAAGTCGTGTATGTGTTGGATGAACCGACCATCGGTTTGCATCAAGCGGACATTCATAAATTAATCGGCACGCTTTTGGAATTAAAAGCGCAGGATAATACGGTGATTGTGGTCGAACATGATGAAACCACCATGATGGCGGCTGATCAGATAATCGATATCGGACCCGGCGCCGGCGTGGGCGGCGGGGAAGTGGTCGCTCAGGGCACGCCCGAGCAGATAAAAAAGAATCCGAAATCTTTGACCGGCAAATATTTGTCGGGCAAGCTTAAAATCGAAACATTGAAAATCGATCGCCGAAAAAGAGGCAATGGCAAGAAAATTTCGATCAAAGGCGCGACCGCCAATAATTTAAAAAACATCAACGTTGACATTCCGCTCGGCAAGTTCGTCTGCATCACCGGCGTTTCCGGTTCGGGCAAATCCACTTTGATGAGCGATATTTTGTCCAAAGCCCTGGCCAAAACGTTTTATCGCTCCAAGGAAATGCCGGGCGAGCATAAGAAAATAGAAGGCATTCAATATTTGGACAAAGTCATTACCATCGACCAATCGCCGATCGGCCGCACGCCGAGGTCAAACCCCGCGACCTATACCGGTTTATTCACTTATATTCGAGATTTGTTCACTCAAATGCCGGAAGCGAAAATTAAAGGTTTTGACGCGGGCAGATTCAGCTTCAATGTCAAAGGCGGCCGGTGCGAAGCTTGCGGCGGCGATGGACTGGTTAAAATAGAGATGCAGTTTTTGCCCGATGTTTACGTGATTTGCGAAGAATGCAAAGGGAAAAGATATAATAAAGAGACTCTTGAAATTCATTATCGCGGCAAAAATATTTCCGATGTTTTAGACATGACCGTTTCTCAAGCCAAGGAATTTTTTCAAGACATTCCGATTTTAAATGAAAAGTTGTCAGTGCTCGAAGAAGTCGGTTTGGGATATTTGACGCTCGGTCAGCCGGCCACCACTTTATCCGGCGGCGAAGCGCAAAGAATCAAATTGGCCACGGAATTATCGAGATATTCCACAGGCAAAACATTGTATATTCTGGACGAGCCCACCACCGGACTTCATTTCGACGATATCAATCGTTTGTTATTGATCTTGAATAAGCTGGTTGACAAAGGCAACTCGGTTTTAATCGTGGAGCATAATTTGGATGTCATCAGGCAATCGGATTGGGTGATAGATTTGGGACCCGAAGGAGGAGAAGAAGGCGGCTACTTGGTGGCCGAGGGTTCTCCCGATCAGGTGGCCAAGGTTAAAAAATCCGTGACCGGGCAGTATTTGAAGAAAATGAGAGACTGATTAATGATTATTCGCAGCCATTTGTGGCAAACCCATAAACCAAAAACCAAGGCAAGCCATTCAGACGCTATGATTTGTAATGTGTTTGTAATAAATATGACGCTAAGGCTAGCTAAGTAGCCGCAATAATTCGTAACGTGTTTGTAACGTATTTAAAAAGCTGTCTATGTTTAGACAGCTTTTTTCGTGGTTTTCCTTTTTTTCGAGAAAAGGCTTATGATCAAATCGATCAATCTTGCCGGACGCAGGGGCTTGTCGATGTAAGCGTCGGGCTCAAACAGCGGCGAGGTCAGAGCATTGATGTCCGGTCCAATGCCGGTCATGATGATGATCACCGGAGTTTGTCCATCCTTTTTTTCTTCCAGACGGATGTTCTTGCATGCCTCCCAGCCGTTCATGGCGGGCATCATCACGTCCAGAAGGACGATATCCGGACAATGCTCGCGGTAGAGTGTTACCGCTTCGCATCCGTCGGCAGCTTTGAGCAGCTCTGCCTCGGGGAAGGCGCGACTAAAGATGGTTCCCATCATGTCTACCAGAAATTGGTCATCGTCAGCCACCAGGATGCTGGCGGGAATTGCTCCGGCGACAACCCTTTGTACCCATTTTATTTTCGGATCTCCCATGCCGCCACCTCCTTGTTTTTTGGGGACGATAAAAAGAGCTTATGATAAATAAAAAAAATTGGCAAGTCGCCAATTTTTTGAGTTATTTGATTTCTCTAAGTCTTTTATGAGTGGTTCTAAGATGCCCAAGTTTCGCCCGCCTGACTTTGTATTCTTTGGCTGTCTCTATTTTTTCAATAACCGGTGAATGCAAGGGGAAGATTTTTTCAACTCCGATGCCGTCCGAGACTTTTCTGACCGTGATCGTGGCTCCGATTTCAGAGCCATGTTTTCTGGCCAAAACCAAGCCTTCAAAAATCTGGACTCTTTCTTTTTCTTCTCCTTTGGGTGTTAACTCTTTGATTCTTTGATGCACCGCGACCACTTTGCCGGGCTGAACTTCAGGGTAAATATCTTTTTTCATAGGGTTACAAATTACGAATGTTTTGTAAAAAGGTTACCAATGGTTACGAATTTACAAATAATTTTTAGTTTATTATAAATTTTATCTCGTATGCTAAAGCCTGTACATCTTGTAACTAACAGATATGATTTTAGCTTTTTGGAGAGAAATTGTCAAGCATTCTCAAAAATGATTTTTTCGCAGTCTTTGACCGCTTGTTTGAGCTCGTTTTCTTTGTTTTTTACAATGAAATCGGCATGTTTGGCCATGGCCAGCTCGGCAGGCAGTTGCTCCAATCTTTTTTTCAATTTTTCGGGATCCATATTCCTTTTTTCGATCCTTTTTTTCAAAATTTCCGAGTTGGGAACCTCAAGGAAAATTTTGATTATGCTCTTTTGTGAAAATTCGTTTTTATCAATGGATAAAGGGTCAATGGTTATCAACGGTGTTTTGCCGGCCTGCCAAATTTGTTCAATTTCCTTGAGAGCTTTGCCGTAATAATTGCCGTAAACCAAATCCCATTCCAGCAGCGCGTTTTTATCGATCAATTTTTTGAAATCCTTGACGGAGATAAAATTATACTCGCCCGCTACTTCTTTGGACTTTCTACGAGGCCTGGTGGTGTAAGTCATGGGCCGCGCCAATTCGTCCGGCTGGTTTTTTAGGAGTTTGTTGACAATGGTTGTTTTTCCCGAGCCTGAAGGGCCGGAAATCAAGATCAATTTTTTCATAAATCCAAAAAATCTTTTCTATGAGCTTGAATAAAGGCCGCGGCTTCTTCTTTTGAGGATATTTTGTCGCTGAGTTGCTCTTCGCGCAAACGCTTTTTAATCTCGCTGATCCAAGGCCCTCCTTTTTTGCCTTCAAAAAGTTCCATGATTTCGCCGCCATTCAATAATTCGACCGGAGTGTCGATTCTGGCCGCCAGAGTCGCTTTGATTTTCTCCATTCTTTTTATCAGCGCTTTGAATTTATCCGTGGAAGGCGAGCCGTCGGGGCGGAGCGAGCCGAGCGCGTCCAAATAATGAAGCATCATTAGGCGTTGGCCTCGGGAACCCATGAAATATTTTTCAATCGTTGTTGCTTTAAGCGTTGCCGGGTCGCCAGCGGTGGCGATCATGTGATTTTCAATCAGAAATTTGACGCGCTCGACTTGTTTTCTGGAAAATCTTAATTTGCGTAAAATGGTTTCCGACATTTTGGCGCCGACATTCTCATGGCCGTAAAAAACGATTTTTTTCTTGCCATCTTTTTCTATTTCTTTTTTGGTCGCTGGTTTGCCCACATCATGCAATAAAACTGCCATGATGAACGACCCGTCGATTTTGGCTTCCGGAAATTGCGCTTTGAATTCCGGAGAATTTATTTTTTCAATCATTAATTTAGTGTGCTCGATGACATCGCCTTCGTAGTGATGTTCCGGCGGCTGTTCGCAGCCTTTGAGTTTGTCTATTTCTGGGATTATTTGTTCAAAGACGCCGGCTTTGTCGAAAAGTTCAAAAGCGAGAGAAGGATTGGTTTCAAGGGCTTTGAGCATTTCTTTTCTGATAGTGTCTTCGGGCACGACTCTTTCGGTTTGCCCCTCATTGTTTGTTCTGGTGTCATTTAAATGTTTGGCGTTTTCCACGATGGCTTGCCAGGTTTTCGGTTCTATTCGAAAATCAAGCTGGCAGGCAACGCGAATGGCGCGCAAAATTCTGGAATAATCTTCTTTGAATCTCTCGTTGGGGTCGCCGACCGCGCGAATGATTTTATTTTCCAAATCTTTTCGGCCGCCGAAAGGATCAATTAATTTTCCTTCGCGCGCGTCAAAAGCCATGGCATTGATGGTCAGGTCTCTGCGGCTCAAATCGGTTTCAATCGGCAAGTTCGGATCATATTGGACTTCAAAATCTCTTTTGCCGCCGCCGCCGGTGGACATTTCAGTGCGCGGAAAAGCAAAGTCCATGGCTTCGGTCAAGGTCGAGTCCGCGGGCATGAATTTGTTGACGCCGAAGTTTTTTCCGGTCAGATCTAGGCTGCCTTTTTCTTTGGTCAGAGCTTTTTCCAATTGCGCTTGCGTGATTTTACCCAAAACAAAATCATAGTCTTTGGACGGTCTGTCCAAAAACGAGTCTCTGACAATGCCTCCGACCATGTAAATTTTTAATTCGGGAAGTTCGGGATTGGTAATGAGGTCATCGATAGTTCTTTTTACGGACGGCTCGTCCAAAATTCTTTGACGGAGTTTGTCTTCGATTCGTTCTTGTTTTTTAAAAATATTTTCGAAGAATTTCATATAATTTCCACCCCACTTTCTTGTCCGCCGTAGCGTTAGCGAAGGCGGGAGTGGGCATGGCAACGAAGCCGACTGAAAGTCGGGCAGAAATTAGAGTTTTTTAAAAAAATCATCTAAATCCCCATCAAGAGCAATTTTATATTCCAACTTATCTCCATTCAAATCCTCAAACGACAAATAATAGGCTTGCAAAAACATGCGGACTATTTTGGCCGGCTTGTATTTTTTCGTTTTGTACAGCGGATCGCCGACCACCGGGTGGTTTAGCGCCAGAAAATGCACTCTGATTTGATGCGTTCGGCCCGTTTTCGGCGAGACATCGACCAGCGAGTATTTCGGGCTGGTTTTGATGACTTCATATTCGGTCAAAGCGCTTTTGCCGAGAGTTGAATTAAACGGATGAGCCGCCATGGCGCCGCTTTGCGCGCTTCTGCCCACGCGAAAAGACATTTCATCCTCGAGCGAATCCGGTCGGCCGTAAATGAGAGCGTAGTATTTTTTGGTGATGAGCCTTTTTTTGAATTGCGATTTCAAATGCTCGAACATTTTTTGATTCTTGGCGATGACCATCAGGCCGGAAGTTTCTTTGTCTAGGCGATGAACAATGCCGGGGCGATTCGGGTCTTCTCCCACTTTGGCGATGGAAGGATGTTTTTTCATCAGCCAGTCGACCAATGTTTTTTCAGCGCTCGTTTTAGTCGGATGAACCAAAAGATTCGCCGGTTTGTAAATGATCAGCCAGTCATCCTTTTGGTCGAGAATTTTAATTTTTTTGAGAATCCCCGCGTTCTGATTTTCTTTCGGCGGTTTTTTCAATACGTCCGCCGGCCGGGACGCCGTTTCTTTTTTTATTTCGACAAGGTCTCTCGCCTTTAAAAAGCGGTGAGCGGTCGCCTTTTTTCCGTTAACCTCAATCAAACCGGCCAAAATACGTTTCTTTATTTGGCTGCGGGTCGACTCAGTCAGCTTTTTATTGAGGAATTTATCCAGGCGCCAACCGTGGAATTGTTCGTCTATCTTATATTTCATGAATCCAGTCTATCATTTCCGCTGAATTTTTTCAATTGAAAAACGACGATCGTGAGACAATCGTCGCTATTAGGCGGCAAAATCGAAAATTTGCTTTTCGATGTCCGCTCGAGGGATCAGGCCTTCCCCGGACTGATTGACCAGCCTTAGAATGGTCTGGTTGTCGAGTCCGTTACTTGCGAGAATCTCTTTCGCTTCCTTCCTGCTTAGGATACCTTGTCCGCGCAGACTGGACATGGCCTTGAGCAGAGTCTCTTTGTCTTCTCCCACGGCGGCCATGAAGGCGGATAGAATCCATTTGCTGGTTTGCTTGATGGAAAGCAGGGCGTCGCAAATTCTGTCCACGTTCCAGTTGTTTGCCAGCAATGAAACGACGATTCTGCCCGCAGTCCACTTGGCCGGTCCGAACAGCTGGCGATAGAGGTGCGAAGCGATATTGTAGTCGCTCCACTTGGCGCTCTCCAGGGCGCGGATTATTCTCGAATCTTTCCAGCCGGCCGCTTGCAGCGCTCGGAACGTTTGATCCGGACCGATTTTCGTGTCCCCGAACGCCTTGACGATCCGCATGTCGCCCCAGCCGATGATCGAAAGGATGGAAACAATGATGTCAAAGGTGTCGAATTTCCAAATGTTGGCAACTAGCTCGTCGTCCGTCCAGACTCGCGACAAGGCTTTGCAGATCCGACGCAAGGCTTTTTTTCGCGTCTTGTCCGGCAATTTCGTGCCCGGCTTGTCCTCCGTGAAGCCGATCTGGTAGCACAGGAGAAAACTATCGTGCAGAAAATACAAGCCATTTGCGACCATAAGCAGTTCCACCAGGTATTTTTTCTCAATGGCGGAGTGCCGCAAGGCGCGCACGATCTTGGCGTCGAACCAGCCGGCCGCGAAAAGGTCATTGACGATCTCGATGTTTCGCCTTTTCTCTTCAAGCGACCCCGGGGTTTTGGAAAAACCCAGGCCGGCGAGCAGGGTTTGATCGATTCTGGCGATATTTGCCGGGTGTTTTTTCGCCAGTCTGTCCGCTTCGCGCAGAGTTTTTTTCAGTATCGCCAAATCCATGTCCCCCTCCTTTTTGCCGTACAGATAAGTTAGCATGAATCCATAATTAAAAAAAGCCGGCTTGGTGAAGCTGGCTTAAAATCCGGGAGGCAGATTGGGATTGATGGCTTGAGACAATGACCTTCTGAAGGCGAGGAAGCTTTCCGGCGTTCGAAAGAATTTCGCCATGTCGGTTATCCTGCCATGGCCATTGCCGTAAACCGCCAAAGTGGCGACGGAGTTCTCTCCTGCTTGAATGCTGTGCCATACATCCGGCGCCAGACTCAACTGACAAATGCTGTCGTTATCTAATTTCTTTGGGGGCATGGCGACACATTGGTGATTTCCATCTTTGTCCCAGAGATGCACAACGACGCTGTTGTTTCCGCCGGTGACCGTCAAAAAAGCCATTTCTCCTTCATTGTAGGCTCCGTCGGCGTATTGAGTGCCGGGAGAGATCATTTGAATCGACGGGAGCCCATCCGGCCCGTCGTCTATTTTAGGGTAGGAGTGGCTGGGGGAGCAGACGAGGAGGCATCCTCCTAACAGTGTTTGTTTCGTTGCGCCCATCGTTTCCTCCTTTGTTCTGAAAGGAAGTTTACTTGGCCGGTCGGGTTTTGTCAATTTAAAAGCGGCGGATTGATAAGACAATCGCCGCTTGAGCTATTTGGATGTTTTGATTTTTTTTCTGGAAGAAATCCCCGTGCCGAGAATTACCGAGCTTAGGAACATTCCTCCTCTCCCGATGGTCAGCGACAATCCGGGAATACCAAAGGAAACGCTGATGCCGTTACGTGAAAAACTCAGCCACAAGTTACGGCCAAGTCTGACGTGTGTTCTGAAATTCATGTTGCCTCCGTTTAAAAGCGGCGGATTGATAAGACAATCACCGCTTGAGCTATTTGAATTTTTTGATTTTTTTTCTCGAAGAAACACCCGTGCCCGGAATGCCCGTATTGAGAAAAATTCCTTTTCTGCCAATGTTAATCGATATGCCTGGGATGCCGATAGAGAAGCTGACGCCGTTTTTTGAAATATTCAAGCGCGCATTGCGGCCGAGCCTGATTCTTTTTTGGAAGCGCATGACTTTATCTCCTTTTCAAGAAAAGAGGCGGCTTGGATTGTCCAAACCGCCTCATGTCATTGATTACTCCTTCTTGCGGCCGGCGTCCTTTTCCGGAGCCTCTTCGAGAACCTTGATCTTGGTGATGGCCTCGAAGGCCGGCTCGAGCTGCTGGAGCAGGGTTGCCATCATTTCACGGCCCGTGCCCTGCATGCAGTACTCGGCCACCTTGGCCACGGTCTCGCAGTTGGGGATGAACCCGTACTGCGTGGACAGGTAGTGCACCGCGCTGGCCACGAACAGCGGCTCGAGCATGTGGCCGAGCGCGGTGTCGAAGAACTTGGGGTAGGTGTCGCCCAAGGTGCGGCGCAAGATGCCAATCATCAAGTCGCACGCTTCTTCGGATCCGGCGATCTTGGCGCCGTGCTTGAGGTTGACTGTGACAGCATGGAGAGTCTGATTGGGCTTGTCGGTCATGCTGGACATGGTGGTTTCTCCTTGGGTGGTGGTTTGTTTATCGGTCTGCGGTATTTCGCCGAGCGCCTGGGCTGCGTCCTCTCCTGCAGCCTCGCCGAGCGCTTCGGCGATTCTTTTTTTGACATCCTTGACACTGCTCATTAATTTTCTCCTTCCGTTACCGCATCCTCTTTTTTTTCTTTCTTCTCCTCCTTCTTGGTTCCCTTCTCCTTGCCCCCATTCTTCCTGAGGGCTTTCTCTTTGTCTTGCCGCGAAAGAATGCTCTCCATGAGAGCATCGATGACGATTTGGACTGATAGCCATGAGTCGCATTGCCCCAGCTCACGAATGACATCATCGTCATCAATGACTGAAGTCTTGACGTGGTCTTTTAGCGAATCTCCCAGAATAAGGTAGCATAAGTGGCAATGCGGGCAGATTTTGATGAAGTCGCCGGCAAACTTCATGATGATATAGTAGTGACTCCTGCACTCATAGCATGGCTGAGCGGTGAAGAAATGGACAGCCTTGCTTGGGTTGCCGGCCGCGTTTTCGATTCGTCTTTTCAAAGCGCTAATGATGGCTTCTCCATTGATTTCCCACGGATTCTTGTGTGAAAAATAGTTAATAAGCTCTTTTCTTACGTTAATGTCCATGTCTTGAGCTCCTTTGTCTCCGCGGGTTTTTAAGTTATCAATGAACATGTAAGGAAGCATTATAACAATTTAAAAAATGATGTCATTAATATGTTAAATTTAATTATTGATATTTGTCTTTATTTTGTCTAAAATTAAATAAAATGCTCGAAATATAAAAATATTGTTCGTAAAAATTGACAAAAATTATTAATTTGATATAATAAATGCATGGAAATTAAAGCGGAACAAATCAAACTGATCAGCGAATTGAAAAAGGCGGGATTAAAGCAAAAAGAAGCGGAGATTTATGCCGCTCTTTTGGAATTGGGCGGCGCTTATCCGTCCAAAATCGCGGAATACACGAAATTGAACAGAAGCACGGCTTATAAAATTTTGGAGGAATTGGCCATTAAAGGCCTGGTTTCTGAATTGCGAAAAGGAAAAAAACTTTACTATCAGATTGAAAAACCCGAAAAATTGGTTAGGTTCGCCGACAGTCAGATCAGGCTCGCGGAAAATCGTTTGGAAAATGCCAAAAAGATATTGCCGGAAATAGAAGGATTGTTTACCTTGACTCCTCATAAACCAAAGGTAATGTTTTATGAAGGGCTTGACGGCGTGCTCAAGGTTTACGCCGATCATGTTGAAGTGAAAGAAACTTATGAGATGTTGGCTTATTCAAACGCCGCCGAGTATTTGAAATTCATTCCCAAAAAAGACCAGGAAGCATATACGAAGAAAAAGGAGAAATTGAAAATTAAAACAAGAGGCATTGTGCCGGATACGGTGATTGATAAAAGTTACAATAAAGTCGCTTACGCTAAAATCGAAAAAAGCATTTGGCCAAAGATCCGCTATATTCCGGCAAAGATGTTTCCTTATCATGGCGAAGTTACAATTTACGGCAAAGATAAGGTCTCTTTGATAAATTTCAGAAAAGGAGCGTATGTCGGCGTTATTATAGAAGATCAAGACATTCACGACATGATGGCCATGATTTTTGAGCTGGCTTGGGCCGGTGCCAAGGAATTCGAGAAAGAGAAAAAAGTTTGATTTTTGGAGATGACAATGATATCATTGAATAAATCAAAGAAAAATATGACTCAAACATTCATTAAAGACTTCAAAGAATTCATCGAAAAACAGGTTTCAATCAAAGGCTGGGTTTATAATCTGCGCTCATCGGGCGCGATTATGTTTTTGCAGATTCGAGACGGCTCGGGCTTTGTTCAGACCGTGGTGTCCAAAAAAGAAGTTGACGACAAGGTTTGGATAGAGGCGCAAAAGATTACCACGGAAAGTTCGGTTGAATTGACCGGCAAAGTGACCGAGCATCCCAAGCAAAAAGGGGTTTTCGAATTGCAAGTTTCAGCAGTTAAAATTATTCAAATCGCCGCCGAATACCCGATCGGAAAAAAAGAGCACGGCCCTGAATTTCTTTTGGACAACCGGCACCTGTGGCTGCGCGCTCCCAAACAATGGGCTGTTTTGCGCGTTCGAAACACCATTATCAACGCGACTTACGAATATTTGAATAAAGAAGGTTTTATAAAAATTGATTCGCCGATTTTAACGCCCGTGTCTTGCGAAGACACCACCACTTTATTTGAAACCGATTATTTTGATTTGGGCAAAGCTTATTTATCGCAATCAGGCCAGCTGTACATTGAAGCGGCCATATTTTCCGTGGGCAGATGCTTTGACTTCGGCCCGACATTTCGAGCGGAAAAATCAAAAACCAGAAGGCATTTGACCGAGTTTTGGATGATGGACGCTGAGGCCGCGTTTGTCGAGCATGAAGAGAATATGAAAGTGCAGGAAGGATTGATTTGCTTTATCATTGAAAAAGTTCTCGAGAGAAATCAATACGAACTTGGCGTTTTGGAAAGAGATGTTAAACTGCTGGAAAAAATAAAAGCGCCGTTCGGTAAAATGACTCACGCCGAGGCCGTTAAAAAATTGCAGTCGCTCGGCTCGGACATTAAAGAAGACGATGATTTGGGAGCCGATGACGAGACTTTGCTGACCAAAGACAGCGCCGTGCCCATATTCGTTGAAAAATGGCCGGCGAAAATTAAAGCGTTTTACATGAAGCTTGATCCGGAAAACAAAGACTTGGTTTTGGGCTCTGACCTGATCGCCACCGAAGGCGCGGGCGAGATTATCGGCGGCTCGCAAAGAGAAGACGATTATGATTTGCTTTTGAAGAGAATGAAAGCGCAAAAAATGCCCATTGAGTCATTTCAATGGTATCTTGATTTGCGAAAATACGGATCAGTGCCGCACAGCGGCTTTGGTTACGGCTTAGAGAGGTTGGTTCGCTGGATTTGCGGCTTGCAGCATATTCGCGAAACGGTTCCGTTCCCGAGGATGATTAATAGGTTGACTCCATAGTGAGTTACGAGATGTACGAGATTTTCGTACGAAATATTACGAGATCGGTTTCTTAAAAAATTGGAAAGTGGAAATTGGGGATGAAGAAAAAAATTGCTCCATTACTCAATTGTTACGTGATACATGATATGTGATCCATGCTTCATGCTCCATGTTTCATGATTCATGATAATTTATGCCAATAGAAAACAGAGACGACATCAAGCCGGGTATGGAGGTGATGATTGTTTTGAAAAAAGATCAGCCCACCGGCGACTTGACTCGAGGAGTCGTTAAAGAAATTTTGACCAATTCCGCTTTTCACCCGCGCGGCATAAAAGTCAGACTTGAAGACGGGCAGGTGGGAAGAGCGCAGGAAATCGTGAAATAAAAAATGCTCGGATCGGGCATTTTTTATTTGTAAAATAATTGATTTTATGGTAATTTTAGAGATATGAATGATGTTTTCGAGCAAATTAAGCGGCGGAAATGGTTTCTTGGCATTCGTCGGGAAGAATCACTGTTTTTTTATTCGGCCAAGTTTATGGACAGAGAGAAATTCACTTTAAAAAATTATAAAAATAATTTTGTCGAATCAATAATTTTTCCTCAAAAGGATAATGAGGTAATCCGCGCTTTTAATTTGGATCAATCAAAACTCTTTCATCAAGAATCAAAGAAAAAGGTTTTGCGAAATCCGGAGCTTTTGCGAAAATATATTGACCACGATGATAAACTTTGGAAAAAAATTTCCAAGCTTTCCGAAAGATTGGAAAAGTTTATCGAAAAGCGAGATTTAAAAAAGGCAAAAAAATGTTTTCAGGACATTCTTGAAAAATACGGCGAACATGGCGCTTATTTTTTATTTATTTTTTCAATGGGCATGATGCTCGAGGAAAATAAAAAAGAAATTGAAAACGCTGGACAAGTTTTGGAGGCCCATAACAAATGGAGAAATGAGATTGCATTTAAAGAGGAAAAAATGGGTGAAAACTTGTTTGATTTTTTTGAATTTTTGAAAAAGGAGAAAAAATCAGATGCAAAAGAAAAAGATTTGATGACTTTTTTAACTGCCCAAGAGATTGTGAATTTGGCTGATGGCGCGCTTGACGGGCAAGAAGCGGCGGAAAAAACCGAGCATCGAAAGCAAAGCGGCTATGTTTATTTGTATTTAAGAGACAAACGCTATCAAGACACTGTATTGGATGATCCGATTTTGATCGGGCAGATAAAAGAATATTTTGGAAAATTATCAGCGCCTAAAGAGGCGGGCATTAAGGGGCAGGTCGCTTTCAATTCCGGAGAAAATATCAAGGGAGAGGTTGTTGTTGTAAAAGATAAACGTGAATTGGAAAAAGCGGATTTGGCGGGGAAAATTTTGGTTACGATTCAAACCACGCCGCATTTTATTCCTTATTTGAAAAATGTCAAAGCGATTATTACCGATGAAGGCGGCATTACTTGCCACGCGGCGATTGTATCCCGAGAAATGAAAAAGCCCTGCGTCATCGGCACGAAAATCGCCACGCAGGTTTTGAAGACGGGCGACGAGGTGGAGGTGGACGCCACGCACGGCAAAGTGACCATAATTAAAAAATCATAATACTATGTTTACCAAAACTTTTAAACAAATATCTTACAAAAACGTCGACATCGCCGGCGGCAAGGGCGCGTCGCTGGGTGAAATGTTTCAGGCAGGCATTCCGATCCCGCCGGGATTTGTGGTTTTGGCGCCCGCTTTTGACAAGTTTTTGAAAGAAACAGATTTGGATGTTGAAGTGGAAAAAGAGCTGGATAAAATTAATTTTGAAAACGTGAAATCGGTTGATCAGGCGTCGAAAGTGATTAGGCTTTTGATTGACAAAGCGCGATTCCCTGAAGACATTGCCAAGGAAGTTCAAGATCAGCACAAAAAGCTGGGCGCGGAATATGTGGCCGTGCGAAGTTCCGCGACCGCGGAGGATTCTTCAATCGCGTCCTGGGCCGGAGAGCTAGAGAGCTATTTAAATGTTAAAGAAGATAATTTATTAAAGTCAGTCAAAAAATGCTGGTCGTCTTTATTTACGCCCAGAGCGATTTTTTATCGTTTTGAAAAAGGGTTGATTAAAAGTAAAGTTTCGGTGGCCGTTGTCATTCAAGAAATGGTTAACAGCGAAATCGCGGGCATCACCTTTACGGTGCATCCGGTCACCAAAGACCCGAACCAAATTATCATTGAAGCGGGCTTTGGTTTGGGTGAGGCGATCGTCTCCGGCAGTATCACGCCTGACAGTTATGTGATAGAAAAAGACACTTGGAATATCATCGACATCAATGTCGCCGAGCAAGCGAAGCAATTGATCAGGGTGCCGGCCGGCGGCAATGTCTGGAAAGATTTGCCGGCTGATAAAAAGGAAAAACAAAAATTAACCGGCGAGCAAATCATTGAATTGGCGAAATTGTGTTTTGATATTGAAAAGCATTATAAATTTCCCTGCGACATTGAATGGGCGTTTGAGGGAGGTAAGTTTTATATCACGCAATCGAGGCCGATAACGACGTTATGATTGGTTACGAGATGCTACAAGATATTGGAATATAATAATAGTGTGAAAAGTCAAAATTTATTTTAAATCGGCGCGCGAGCGCCGGTTTTTGTTTTATAAGCAGGCCGAATACTTGAAATGCCGCGTCAAATGATGTATGATTATAATGACATTTGTTTAATTCTAATGGTTATTTTTTATACAAAAATATGGCAAGAACGCTTAATTTGGAGGTTGTAAACAAAAAAGGGGAGGAAGTCATCATAAACGGTTGGGTCGATGTCAGGCGCAACATGGGTAAAATCGTATTTCTCGACATGCGCGACCGAACCGGAATTTTGCAGGTCGTTTTGGTGCCAAACGAATTGGATGACGCTTCAAAAGGCATTTTGGATAATATCAGGCCGCAGTTTGTTTTGGAAATCCAAGGCGTGGTCAATGAACGAAAAGGCAAGAACGCCAATCCGCTGATGGAAAGCGGGTCGGTTGAGGTTTTGGCCAAAAGCATCAAAGTTTTAGCTGAAGCGGAAACACTGCCGTATGAGCTCGGGTCTGAAATGAAAATGGATACGTATTTGGACAATGCGCCGCTCAATTATCGTGATGAAAAATCCAGAGCTGTTTTTAAAGTCCAATCCGCTTTGATTCAAGGATTCAGAGAATTGATGATTGATGAAGGTTTTACCGAATTTCAAGCGCCGAAACTGGTGGCCGAGGCGACCGAAGGCGGAGCCAATGTTTTCAAAATCGATTATTTCGGCAAAGCCGCGTATTTGGGCCAGAGTCCGCAATTTTACAAACAAATCATGACCGGCGTTTTTGAGCGCGTCTTCACCTGCGGCAATGTTTATCGAGCCGAAGCTCATCATACTTCAAGGCATGTCAATGAATACACGTCGCTTGATTTTGAAATGGGATTTATTAAAGATCACTCCGATGTCATGGATATGACGCGTCGCGCTTTAACCGCCATGATGAACAAGGTGGCGAAAACGTGCGACAAGGAAGTTCAATTGCTGGACGCGGCCATTCCCGAGGTGCCGGCGGCCATCCCTTCAATGAAATTAAAAGAAGCCGAGAAAATCTTGAAAGATGAATTCGGCGAAAATTGCGAAGGCGAACCGGATCTCGAACCTCACCAGGAAGAATTGATCTGCCAATACGCCAAACGCAAATTCGATTCGGATTTTCTTTTCATCACTCATTATCCGGTGGAAAAAAGGCCGATGTACACCATGCCAGACGAAAACGATAAGGGTTTCACCAAAAGTTTTGACCTGCTTTTTCGCGGCTGCGAAATCGTCACCGGCGGCCAGCGCATTCACGATTATCAAATGCTGGTTGAAAATATTAAAAAATTCAAAATGGATCCCAAGGAGTTCGAGTTTTATCTGGAGGCTTTCAAATACGGCATGCCGCCCGAAGGCGGGATTGGCATGGGGCTGGAGCGGGTGACTCAAAAATTGCTCGGCTTGGATAATATCAAGCAGGCGACGCTTTTCCCGAGAGATGATGTGAGGATTGACCTGCCTTTGAGTGGAAAATAACAAATGACAAACTCCAAATTTCAAATAAATTACAAGCTCCAAATACGAAATAACAAACATTTGTGATTTTGAATATTGGAATTTTGGATTTATTGTCTGGGATTTATTAAAATGAGATTATCGAAATTGCAAAAATATATTTTGATCCAGAGCGATCAATATAAGGGCGAGCGATTGCATCGCGATCGATTGGTTGAGTTTTACGGACATGTTCAGCGAGCCCCGAAATCGGATTTGCAGACGAAAATCATTTCAAGAAGTTTGGAGAGCTTGATCGATAAGGAATTGATGATCGGCTATGGCATGCGCACGCCGCATAAGTGGTTCATTAAGGAAATAAAATTGACATCGAAAGGGAAAAAAGAGGCGAAAAAATTGTTGGGGGAACAAATGAGCCTGCCCTTGAAAACAAAATAGCTATGTATAAGATAAAAATAGAAAAATTTTCCGGACCGCTGGATTTGCTCCTGCAATTGATCGAGGGCAAAGAATTGGAAATCACCGAAATCTCGTTGTCGCAGGTGACTGATCAATATTTGGAACATATTAAAAAATTAACGAATAAGCCGGCTGAGGAATTGGCCGATTTTTTGGTCATTGCCGCGAAATTATTGTTGTTCAAATCAAAAGCCATTTTACCGATTGTCGAGGAAGAAGTCGAGCCGGACGAGCTGGAAAAGCAATTGAAAATGTACAAGGAATATTACGAAGCGAGCAAAGTCATTGACGCCATGATGGGTAAAGAGAATTTTTCATTCGGCCGCGAAAAATCGCCGATAAAAATGGAAGTGGAATTTCATCCTCCGGAAAATGTTAATTCGGCTTCGCTTAAAGAAGTTTTTTTGAAAATTTTGAAGAGATTGGATCCTCTTTTATCTTTGCCGAAAGTGGCCATTGAAAAAACGATCAGCATACAAGAGAAAATCATGTCCTTGCAAAAAGCTTTGTCTCGATTCAGAAATATCGATTTCAGCAAATTGACGAAAAACGCCAAATCGAAAACGGAAATCATTATTAATTTTCTCGCCTTGCTCGAATTGATCAAGCGTCGCAGCGTTTTTGTTTCGCAAAATGAAATTTTCGGCAATATTCAAGTAAAAAAAATATAAGCGTTGTCACGGGGCGTGACAACGCTTGAAATTCCGTCGCTCGGTCGCCATGAAAATAAATTTTCGCAGCGACCTCGCTAGAAATTATAAAAATATGGATAAATCTCAAGTGGAAAGTTTGTTGTTAGTTTCTCCGCGGCCGCTCGGCGTGTCCGATTTGATTAAGTTCTTTAAAAAGTCAGGCCAAAAGACTTCAAAAGAAGAAATCAAAAAAGCGCTTGATGAATTGGTGCTCAAGCATAACGCGCCGAATAGCGGCATCAATATCGTTTATTCAAATGATAGCTATCAAATGGTCTCCAATCCGGCCAATAAGGAATTGGCCGAGCAATTGATCAAACAGGAAAGATCGGGAGAATTGACGCAGCCGTCAATCGAGACCTTGACGATCATCGCTTATCGCGGCCCGATCAGCAAGGCCGAGATAGAGAAAATCAGAGGCGTGAATTGCAGTTTGATTTTGCGCAATTTAATGATCAGAGGTTTGGCGGATTTCGAGATCGATAAAAACAACGGGCAGGAATTATACAGCGTCACCGTCGAATTTTTGCAATATCTGGGCCTGAATACGGTCGAGGATTTGCCCGATTACTCGCGTTTGCATCAATTGGAGAGTCTGGTTGATTTTTTGGCGAATAAAGAAGAAAGTTTAACCAAATAAAAAGACCGCTATGATCGAATTTGTGGTTTCGGCGATTTTAATGATCAATCCGATATTTTCGAGCATTGATAGAGTTGCGGTAGATGATTTTTACAATGATCTGCGTTTGCCGCGTAAAATAGAAAATGATAACAGAGGAGTATTGCCGACATCTCAAAATTTTATTTTAAAAGATATTGATACCGGAAAATTTTTGTACGGTAAAAACAAAGACCAGCAGACTCCGATCGCCAGTCTCACTAAATTGATGACGGCGTTGGTTTTTTTGCGGGAAAACCCCGAAGTGAATTGGGAAGCGGAAGTGACCATGCAGCAAAGCGATGAGATTCCCGGCGCTTATCCGCACATTTATCGCGGTGAAACGGTTTCGCTCAGAGACGTTTTCAATACGATGCTGGTGTCTTCCGATAATCATTGCGCCAAGGCGCTGGCGCGAGTCTCCGGCCTGTCCGAGACTGAATTTGTCGAAAAGATGAATGTTTTCGCTGGGGAAAACAATATGCCAAACACTGAATTTCATGACGTGATCGGTTTATCAAAAAATAATGTTTCGACGGCCGCGGAAGTGGCGAGACTATTCGAGCTCGCTCTGAAGAATGAAGATATCTCGGCAGGGCTGTCTTTGCCGGCGTACAATTTTAAAATAAAAAATTCCAAGAAAGTCAGAAATGTTTATTCGACCGACGCGCTTTTTGATAGTTTTTTGAACTCGGAAAAATACGGCTATAAAATAATAGGAGGCAAGACGGGATATTTGCCCGAGGCCGGGGGTTGTCTGGCTATTTTGGTGGAAAAAGACAATCATCGGTTGCTCTCGGTTGTTCTGGGCAGTAATTCTTCGCAAGCCAGATTTCAGGACACGAAAGCTTTGATTGATTGGGGATTTTTAAATTACAGTTGGGATAATTTATGATTCAAACCATAATTGATTATTTCAGTAATGTCGAGCCTCGCTGGGCCACTTTTTGGCTATCCATGATTCCTTTTACGGAGCTTCGAGCCGCGTTGCCGATAGCTTTGTTGGGGTATAAATTGCCGGTCTGGGAGGCGATCGTTTTTTCAATCGCGGGCAACATGATTCCCGCGGTTATAATTTTATTTAGTTTGGACTGGCTGAGCGATTTTTTGGCGGCCAGAATAAATTGGTACAAAAAATTTCAGACTTGGCTTTTTGAGCGGACGGCCAGAAAGTTTGAGGGCAAATACAGAAAATATGGCCGCGTCGCCTTGCTGATTTTTGTCGGAATTCCTTTGCCTCTGACCGGCGCCTGGACGGGCGCAATCGCGGCTTTTATTTTCGGGTTTAAGAAAAAATGGGCGCTGCTGTTTATTTTTCTCGGTTTGATTATGTCGGCGATTATTGTTACACTGCTTAGTCTGGGCGTGATTTCGGTCATGTAAGCACATACACAGAACACATAACCTGAAGCACGTAAAAACGGAGCTTGTAGGTTGTTAGGTTATTAGGCAAACCAATAAGACACTAAGAACCTACTTGACTAACAACCCAAAAAGCCAATAAGTTACAAACTCATTACCATTTTACGATCGCTAATTGCCAATTCACACCCATATGCGCATAGGCATTGACTGCCGCAAAATATTCGATCCGATAAAAAATACCGGCGCCGGCGTGGAGCGGTATACCTTTAATTTGGTTAAAAACTTGATTGAACTCGATGAAGAAAACGACTATGTTTTATTTATACCGGCTGCGTATTCAAAAAATGCTTTGGATATTTTGATCAAAGACGGCGGACGCGCCCAGGTGAGGAAAATCCGGTCCGGCAAAATGCCGTTTTGGTCCCGCCATTTGAAATTTTCTTTTCAATTGTATCGGGCAAAGCTCGATTTGGCGTTATTTCCCGCCAACATTATTCCCATCGGCTATGCCAAGCGTTCATTTGTTTTCGTGCACGATTTGATCATTTACAAACATCCCGAATGGTTTCCTACCGGCCAATTTTTTTCGAAAAAAGTGTTGGTGCCGCTCAGCTTGAAAAAGGCGGAAAAGATAATTGCCATTTCACAAGCGACAAAAAAAGATTTGATTCAATTGTTCCGCGCTCAGGGCAAGAAGATTGAAGTTGTTTACCCGTCAGTGGATATTTATCCGGAAATCGATCCGCGCGCGGAAGAAAAGGCGAAACAGAAATTCAATTTGGAAAAAAGATATTTGTTTTTCGTGGGCACGCTCGAGCCCAGAAAGAATTTGGTCAATTTGATTAAAGCGTTCAAAAAAGTTTTACGTGAATTCCCTGACGTGGATTTGTATTTGGCCGGCAATGTCGGCTGGCATTATGAAAAAATAATCGGAGCCGCGGCTTCGGCTCGCGGCAAATCGAACATTAAGTTTCTGGGGGCTGTCACCAATTTGGAAAAATTGGTTTTAATGAAAAATTGCAGTGTGTTTGTCTTTTTGTCATGGGACGAAGGCTTTGGCATGCCCGTTTTGGAAGCCATGAAGGTCGGCGTTCCCATTGTCACTTCGGCCGCCGGCGGGCTCGGAGAATTGATTTCCGACAACAGACAGATCGCCGCGCCCGGAGATATCAATGATATTGCTCAAAAAATAAAAAATCTCCTGGCGGATCAGGAGCTTCGTCGCAATATTATAGAAAAGCAGAAAAAATGGTCGGAAAATTTCAGCTGGCGATATTCCGCTCAAAAATTGTTAAAAATTATACAAGGAAAGTAAAATAACCAGCATTGCGATTTGAATCATTAGGCCCAGCGGCAGGCCTATTTTTTTTGTGGGAAATCGATCGTGAACCCAAAAGTGCCATTTGGCGAAGCGTTTAAACATGCGGGGATATATTTCATGCACGCCCACCAAAAAATCGGGCAAAAGAGAGCCGGCCAAGGCCATGAAATATAAAAAGAAACTATCGATGTCGTTGTAGAACTTGATGAGCCAGAACAAGTTGAAAGCGATGCAAAGAGCCAAGTCAACCAAAATCAACTGCACCACTTGCTTGGGCTTTTCTTTGGTGCGATAGCCTTCAATAATGCGTTGATCGCCGTGAGGGATCATGTCCATCAGGAAGTGGAAAATTAAGCCGATGATGAAGGCCAGCCACCAGAATTTTATTTTTTGCGCGATGAATACGCCGGCTGCGGCGTGGACGGTTAGTAGCATATATCATGGATCATGCCTGCCCGCCGACCTGTCCGGCGTAGCTTCAGCGGAGGCGGAAGCTTAATAGCGAAGGCGGGGATCATGAATCACATATCAATTCCGGTTTTATCTTTGCTCTATGTTATATGTTTCATGTTTCATGAACATTATATCACAAATCAATATTTAACACGGCTATTTCGGGCGGATCGAATAATCTGGCGCGCGGTCCGATTTCACCAACGCCTGAAGTGATGAAAATCTGAGTTTGATCAAAATCAAAAAGTCCCTGATCGTATTGTCTCCCCAGCTCATCCGGAATCGGAGAGACAGGGCCGATCAGCGGCAGCCTGATTTGCCCGCCGTGCGTGTGACCGCTGAGCATTAAGTCAACTTTATCTTGCGCGGCGGCGATAAAATCGGGATTGTGCGCCAGCAGGATAATCGGCTCTGTCCGATTGGTCCCTTTCAGCGCGGCGTTAATATCGGCATTGCCCGTCCAATATTCTTTGACACCGGCCAGATAAAAGCTTTCGCCATTGATGACAATTTTTTCATTTTCATTTTCGAGCAGTTTGGCAGGATAATTTTCAAGCAATTCTTTGAGCGTCCCGGTTTTATCTTTGTATTTGGGATCGTTGTAGCCGGGCAGATGATATTCGTGATTGCCGGAAATCAAATACATCGGGTAATCTTTGCTTAATTCCAAAATCGGCGCCAAATATTTGTGATTGCCTTCATCGCCATAGATATAATCTCCGAGCAAGACAATGACGTCAGGATTTTGAGCGCGTAATGCGTCAGCGATTTTTTGGCTGTATTTGTATTTTTTGAAAGGTCCAAAGTGCGAGTCGGAGACGGCGGCTATTCTTATTCTTTGCGCGCTTTCCGTTTTATTTATATTGATCTCCACATTGTTCACCCACAGTTCTCTGGGTTCGATGAAACTGCCGTAAAAAACAATCAGCCAGCTTAAAATCAATAAGCCCGCGATTAACAGACGACTTATTTTGCGCTCGTTTTTTTTATAAAAAAAAGACCTGATCAAATGATAGGCGATAATAGCGGCGGCAATCAGCCAGCCGAAGATGATTATTTCAAATACGTAGAGCAACATGTTCAAAAATTAAAATCGAAATTTTTTGTCCATCGAGTTCGCTTAAGACATTCGACTCGCCTCATGTGTGGTCGTAGACCATGAGCGACCCCTAGCGAAGTCGAGGGGGAGTCGAATGGTAGCAGGGGTGGGGATCGAACCCACGACCTGAGGGTTATGATTCCTCCGCTCTAACCAAACTGAGCTACCCTGCCGTCCTACGCTTTTTTCGAAAAGCTTCGGACGGCGGGCCATTCAAAGTTTTCGAAATAAGCGATAATATTGTTGTAAACGATCACTTCTTGGAAAAGATGAAAATGGAATCCTTAATGTTTTATATTTAATCTTAAATTTACATTGGTAGCGGGAGGGGGACTCGAACCCCCGACCTCCAGGTTATGGGCCTGGCGAGCTGCCAACTGCTCTATCCCGCGATGATTTTTAAATGATTCGCCTCGTCCCTGCTTGTGCTGGAGGTGGAACACCATGAGCGAGCGGAGTGAGTCGAATGGTGCCGCCGGTCGGAGTTGAACCGACATGAACGTTAGTTCACACGATTTTGAGTCGTGCGCGTCTGCCAATTTCGCCACGGCGGCATAATGATTTTAAATATTCTTTGCCAATTCCTGATTTTAGATATTTTTCTCTTTTTCTCGCTTCCTTTCGATTCGCAAATTTTTCTATGGTTATAATTTCAAATGGCATGTACGGTTTGGTGGTTCTGCTTTTTCCGGTATTATGCTGCCGTATTCTTTTATGTGGATTGATTGCCGTACCTACATAGATATAAGATTTTGATAAACTGGATATAGCGTAAGTAAAGCAATCTCGCATATTTTATTGTCGTGCGCGCCTGCCTGCTCCTCGGGTCTGCCTTCGACGGCCCTGAGGGGCCGCTCAGGCCCTCGAAGGGAGCGACCTCGCCACTCGGCCGTGAGCTCGTGGCCGAACGGGAGTCGAAGACCGGCAGGCAGGTCTGCCAATTTCGCCACGGCGGCCTGCAAACAATATGGATACTATACAGTAAATGATGAAAATTGTCAAAAACCATGGAATGTATTATAATAAATTTGCATATAATTTCAATTATTCTTTTTAAGTATGGCTAAAATCGTCTCCATTGTAAATCAAAAAGGGGGAGTCGGCAAAACTACGACAGCCATCAATTTGAGCGCATATTTGGCCGAAATGGGCAAATTTGTTTTGCTGGTGGATATGGATCCTCAGGCCAACGCGACATCCGGATTGGGCATTGATTATAAAAACTTGTCCGGCGGCATGTACGAGGTCTTGATCGGGGAAAATTATTTCAATAACATCATTTTACCCACCAAACATCAGGGATTCAAGATCGCTCCGGCCACGCCGGATCTGGCGGGCGCGGCCGTGGAATTGGTCAATATGGATCGCCGCGAATATCGGCTCCGCGACGCCTTGCTTGAAGTGCAGGGAGACTTTGATTATATATTTATCGATTGCCCGCCTTCGCTCGGATTGTTGACCTTAAACAGTTTGGTGGCCACCGACGAAGTTTTAATACCCGTTCAGGCCGAGTATTACGCGCTTGAAGGTTTGGGACAGCTCTTGTACACGATCGATTTGGTCAAAGAGAATCTCAAGCCGGAACTCGGTATCATGGGAGCCATGATCACCATGTTCGATAAGCGCAACAATTTGTCCGATCAAATCATGAACGAACTTTATCAATATTTTCCCAATAAAATTTTTCGAACAGTGGTGCCGCGAAACGTCAGACTGACCGAGGCTCCCAGCCACGGCCTGACCATCGCTCATTACGACCCGGCGTCCAGCGGCAGCAAGGCGTATGAAAGATTGGCCAGGGAAATTATCGATTTGGAGTAAAACGGATCAACGGATTGTCAATGGATGCCACAGATCCTGGGCTGAATTTCCGTTGCCAATCAGTTGACCTGTATTAAATAAAAATAAAATATGATACAAAAAAAAGGCTTGGGCCGCGGGCTGAGCTCGTTGATCCCCAAAAAAGTTTCGCCGGCCATGGTTAAAGAAGAAAATAAAGATTTGGTATTGTCGCCGTCATCAAAGCAAGTGATTGAAATTTCTCCCGATAGAATAGAACCCAATCCCATGCAGCCGCGGCAAGTGTTCAATCATCAGGATTTGGAAGATTTGATGGAATCAATCAAAGAGCACGGCATTATTTCTCCGCTGATCGTCACGAAAGCGGGGGACGGCTATCAATTGATCGCGGGCGAGCGCCGCTGGCGTTCGGCGAAAATATTGGGAATGGAAAAAGTGCCGGTTATCGTCAGGGAAGCCAGCGAGCAGGAAAAATTGGAATTGTCATTGATTGAAAATATTCAAAGGAAGAATTTGAATCCCATCGAAGAAGCGGCCAGTTATCAAAGATTGACCGATGAATTCAATTTGACGCAGGAACAAATCGCCAAGCGGCTGGGCAAAAGCCGATCGAATATCGCCAACACCATCAGACTGCTTAATTTGCCGCAAGAAATTCAGCGCGCCATTGTGGACGGCAAAATCAGCGAAGGTCACGCCAGAGTTATCTTGGGTTTGCCCACGGAAAAAGAACAGCTTGATTTTTTGAAAAAAATATTGCAATATAATTTTACGGTCAGAGACGCGGAGAGTGAAAGCCGAAGAGTTTCGCCGCGAAAACCGAGGCAGTTGCAGAGTCTGAGAGATCCGGTTACTGAAGCGCAGAGAGATGAAATCAGGCAGGCGCTCAACACGAAAGTGGATATTAAAAAGCGCGATGGCCAAGGACAAGTCGTCATTGAATTTTATTCCGAAGAAGAATTAAAAGAGATAATCAATAAAATTCGCAAATAATTCAATTTTATGAAAACAGCATCAAAAATCTTTTTGGCGGCGTTCATTATTCCTTTGGTGATTTCAGGTTGCAGTTGCTCGAAAAACAATACCTCGAATATCGCCGATTTTCAAATCAAGGAACGCGAAGACGTTAAAGACGCGGTCAGAGATTGGGTGGTATTCACCAATCCGGCTTATCGCTATGAACTTCGTTCTCCGAAAGACTGGACGATTTCCGATGTCAATAAAGACGGAGAGGATGTCAGATTCTATCCGGAGAAAAACGCCATCACCGAAGATTATTTGGGGGATTTGAGGATTTTGGGCTATACGAATTGGCAGGAACATCTGCCGCTGGATGAATTCATAAAAACCAAAGCCGTTAACAATTATTATCAAATGAGCAACGCGGCGGACAGGGAGGAATTAGAATTTCGAGGTTACTACGCCATGAGATTCAAAAATGTTGAACTCAAAAAAGATCAATTCATTGACGTGATCGTGGTGGATACCAAAGACAGCATAGTGGCCATTGAGCTTCACGGGTCATATGATGTCTTGACCAACATCATCAGCAGCATGTATTTTTATTGATTCAAAGACGATGTTGAAAAATCCGACCGAGCGTCGGATTTTTTTGTTGTCGAATGAAAAAGCGGAGAGTCAAGCTCTCCGCTGGGGATGGATTTGAATTTTTGTTTTGTAGAATTTCTTTAGCGGAAAAAGCGGAGAGGCAATTTTTCCGCTGGGATTGGATTTGGGTTTTTGCCCAATGAAAAATTTTATTAGCAGGCGCAAAGGCTTTTTATTGGTGTGTATTTTTTCCCTTACCAGCGGAGAGCTTGACTCTCCGCTCATGGATTTATTTAAAATAAATAGCCGAGGTTCCTTGTTAGAAACCTCGGCCAAACGAACGTGTGCGCGACTCGCGGTCATCGCTCATCGCTTTCGACAGCGATAGACTTTGAGCCGCGCGGGTTTGTCTCCGGCGTTGAGGACGAACGCGTTGAACACGCCGTCCTTGACCTCGCCGCTTTGGGTAGGACCCCAAAGGCAGGTCGCGCCGAATTTTTTTGGAGACACCGGCCAAAGGCTGGACTCCGTGTTGGAAAATCCAACATGGATTACGGCATCGCTCGGTGAAACATTGTCCACCAGGATGCCGAGCTGCCGGCCGTCGGCTTTGAGCATGACCTGCTTGCCCGGCAGGATTTCCTGGTCGAGCAGGAGCGGCATGCCGGGGTGAGTCCGTTCCGCGGGCGCGATCGGTGTCGCTCCCGCGGGGTTGGGGCGGCGGAAGCTTTCGAGGATCTCGCCACCGCACGAGATCATCCCGTAACCGAGGTAGCCCACGAATCCCAGCGCGGCAAGCCCCGCCAGGATCGCGCATACCGCGGTTACAATGTCCAACGACTCGCCGGCCGTATCGAAGGCCTTGGCCGGTTTTTTCGCCGGTGCCGGCGCCGCTGTCGGCGTCGTCGTTGCGGCGGGAGTGGACTCACTTGGCGCCGGGGTTGGCGCCGCCGTGGTCGCAGCGGCGGGCTTTCGGCTCGGGATGAGCGCGATCGCCAACGCGGCCACCAGACCGGCCGCGGCCAGGCCGGCCTCCCAGCGCCCCGAGACCATGATGGCCAGCGGAGCGAGGAGGAGGAGGAGGCCGATGAGCAACAGAATTCTTCCCGCTTTCATCAGCTCTTCCCTCCAAGCCCCTTGAGGGCGTTCTGAAGAATGCCGGCGATATCGAGCGACAGCACCAACTTGGAACTGCCGCTGGAACCGATGGCCTTGGCCGCTTCGATGGCGGCCATGGCCTTCATGTATTCGGCTTTCTGGCCTCCGCTCTCGAGCAGACCTAGCGCCTCGAGGGCCTCGGCCTCTGTCATCATGGCCACGGCCTTGCCCTCGGCCACCTTTATGGCGACCTGCTTGGCCGCTTCGGCGTCGATGATCGCTCGCTCGCGCTCTTTCTCGGCGATTTTCACGCCAAGCGCAGCCTTTTCCAGCTCCGCTTTCTGCTGGAGCTGAATTCGAGGCACCTCATCGAGCGCCTGACGAATAGTTTCGTCGGCTGCCCGAATGACGTTGACTGTGACGCCCTCGAACAGGACGCCCCATTCGCTTTCCTTTGTTTTGAGTTCATCCAGGATGGCCTTGGCAAGCTCTTTGCCCGCGCCAATCATCTTGTCGTAGCTTGTTGCGGCTGCCTGGCGTCTAAATTCCCCCTGTACCTCGTCTTTGATCAGCTCGTCCTCGAGCCGACCGTGAACTGATAGAAAGAGTTTGACGCACTCGATCTCGGACAACCCGTGTTTGGTTGCCCATTTTTGTGGATCCAAACGCCAGTTGACCGAGATGATCTCAGCCAGAACGTCCATCCAGCCGACTTGTTTGTCAGATTCATCGTTCACCTTCGCGCGCGCCTCGAGCGAAGAGTAGTCCCTTGATTGCGTTTCGCGGGTGAAGTACGGCTTGTCGTCCGAGAACCTCTCGAGCGACTGGAGCAGCAGTTTGTTGATCACGCGGATGCCCGCGTGCTTGACGGCCTCGATGCCGCCGCGGCCCATGACGATCATGATGTCGTTGGGCCGGAGAAAGTGGATGCGAAAGATCGCTCCCAGGATGAGAACGATCGTGCCCAGACCCATGACGAGCCCCAATAGCCAGTAATACTCTTCCATCTTAATCTAATCCTCCCGTAAACGAAAACGTAAAAATCTTTGCGGGAAAATCCCGCTTTTAGTTGTCAAAGTTCACAAAGTCACCATATTATTATATCATATTTAGTCAAAAAAGTCAATATTTGCGTATAAAACAACAAAAAAACCCACTTTTTGGGTGGATTTTGAATATTAAATTGGGTGTTACAAATTACATTCACTATTTAGCTCCTGTTTGTATTGTTACGAAATTACATTCACTTATAGCCTTATGCCATAGAAGATTGTAATTTGTAACAGATAACCAAAAGCTAATTAGAATCTTGTAATTCGTAACAATTTATTGCTGCAGAGCCCCGATAATAAAGGAAACCAAGGCGTAACTGGTAAAGATGATTACCAAGCCGATGGTCGCGTAAAGCATGGCATTTTTGCCTTTTTTGATTTGCTCGGGATTGCCCCCGGAAATCAGCCAGAGCACGCCTCCGTAAATGAAGACGGCCAAAGCGGCCGTGCCCGCAATGCCGATCAATGACTTGATGATTCTGCCGACAACAACATTGAGGTCAGTGGCTTCAGCGCCGAGCGGATTGGGCAATTCGAGCGAAGTATTGACAGGCGTTTCCGCCGGAGGCACTGTCTCCGCGGGCGGCACTGTTTCAATGGGAGGAGAGGTTTGCGCCAAGGCGAAAAGGGGAATGAATAAAAGCGGCATCAGACTTAGAATGATTTTTATTTTTGTTTTTGCCATATTTAGATTGATTTCTTAGTTGAAATTATTTTTTTCCAAGTTTGTTTTTTGAAACTGCCGATGTGAGCCTTGGCGTTTCTGGTTTTAACGAATTTGAGCCATTGCGGATTGGGGCCTTTTCTGTTTTTATCGAGAGTGATCTCGACCACATCGCTGTTTTTCAATTTGGTTTCCAGAGGCACGTGAATGTCATTGACGTAAGCGCCGCCGCATTTATTGCCGACGTCCGAATGGATTTGATAAGCGAAGTCAATCGGCGTGGCGCCGTCCGGCAAATCAATGACATCGCCTTTGGGCGTGAACACGAAAATTCTATTTTGGAAAAAGTCGATTTTTAATGTTTCCAAAAATTTATCGTCGTCTTTTATTTCTTTTTGCCAATTGGCCAATTCTTTGACCCAGGCGATGTCTTTTTCCTTGATGCCTTTTGATTCTTTGTAATGCCAATGAGAGGCAATACCGTATTCGGCCTGATTGTGCATTTCTTGAGTTCTGATTTGGAATTCGATCGGTTCTTGATTGTCTCCGAAGACGGTGGTGTGCAGCGAGCGGTAGCCGTTGGGTTTGGGTTGGGAAATATAATCCTTAATTTTGCCTTTGATCGGCTTCCAGAGACTGTGAATGATGCCGAGCGTGGCATAGCAGTCGGCGACGTCTTTTAAAATGATTCGCGCGGCCACCAGGTCGTAAATGCGGTCAATGTCTTTGTTGCTTTTCATCAGTTTTCTGTACAAACTGTAATAATGTTTGGTGCGGCCGTAAGCGTCAATGTATTTTATTTTATTTTCGATCAATTTTCGTTTTAATTTTTTCAGCATGGCGTCCATGGCGCGCTGTTTGAATTGCAATCTTTTCTTGATCAAATTTTCAACCCAGATGTATTCATCGGGAAAGGCGTATTTAAAAGATTCATCTTCGAGTTTGGCTTGCAATTCTCCGATGCCCAGGCGGTTGGCGATGGGCGCGTAAATTTCCAAAACCTCCATGGCGATTCTTTTTTGCTTGTTGGCGGGCAGGGCGTAGAGAGTGCGCAAGTTATGCAGACGATCCGCGAATTTGATGACAATGACTCTGATGTCTCTGGCCATGGCCACGAACATTTTTCTCAAATTTTCGACATATCGCTTCATGCCTCGGTATTTGACCGTGCCCAGTTTGGTGACGCCTTCCACCATGCCGGCCACGTCGTCCCCGAAATTCTTTCTGACATCTTCCAGCGTGTAGGTCGTGTCTTCGGGCACATCATGAAGCAGGCCGGCGATGATCATGTTGGTGTTGACTTTCAGATCGGCCAGGTTTTGCGCTGTGGCCAAGGCATGATCGATATAATCCACGCCCGTGGCGCGGCGCTGGCCATCATGCGCTTTTTTCGCGAATTCATAAGCCAGTTCCACCATTTCCAGGTCGGCTTTGGGATTGTACTTTTTTATGGTTGTGAGCAGTTTTCTAATGGTCATAAATACATTATAGCAGACCTTTAAGTTTAAGGTATCTTTTTATCTGCTTTTCCGCTTGCGGCGTCTTGACGAAATTCAACCAGTCCAGATCCGGGCCTTCCGAATTGATATCGGGAATTATTTCAATCACGTCCTCATTTTGCAGTTTTCTGTTCAATTCCGCCGGTTGATTGTTGATAATCGCGAATTTGCAGTAATTGCCAAGGTCGCTGTGAATCTGATAAGCGAAGTCCACGGGGGTCGAGCCTTTGGGCAGGGAAACGGCGTCGCCTTTGGGCGAATAGACGTAAATTTTTTCTTGAAATATTTTGCTGACCTCGTCTTCCCAAACGTTTTTGTGAAACAATGATTTGCCCGTGTGGAGAATTTTTTTCGTCCAGTCGTCCTCTGATTCCTTGTTTTTATAAAAAAGCTGGGCGGCAATGCCGAATTGAGCGGAGCGGTGCATGTCCTTCGTTCGGATTTGAAATTCGGTCAATTGATTGCCGGGCCCGATGATCGTTGTGTGCAAAGTTTGATAGCCGTTTGATTTGGGAGAGGCGATATAGTCTTTTATTCTTTTGGGCACGGGCGGCCACAATCCGTGAATCAAGCTCAACATTAAGTAACAGTCGTCGACCGAATCGACAATAACGCGCAAAGCAAACACATCGTAAATATTATTGAACGTTTTTTGTTTGGTTTTCATTTTTCGGTAAATGCTGTAGTAGTGTTTGAATCGGCCGTTGACATCGCATTTGATTTTCTTTTCTTCCGCCTCGTTTCTGACGGTTTTGGCGAGTTTGGCAATGTATTTGTCTCGTGTTTTTCTGTCTTCTTCGCCGAAACGTTTTTCGATTTTTTGATATTCTTCCGGCTGGAGTATGCGGAAGGAATAATCTTCGAGTTGCCAGCGAAGATGCCACACGCCCAGCATGTCCGCGATCGGCGCCAAAATTTCTTTGGCTTGTTTGGCCACGAGATAGCGATCTTCATCCGGTATTCTTTCGTAATTGATCAGAGAATCAATGGCCGAGGCCATTTTCACCAAAATTATGCGCACGTCTTGAGACATCACCAGCAGGATTTCGCGTACATTGCTGTTGAAGCTTTTGGTTTTGTTGGCATAGTGATTGATTTTTTTGTACGTTTGCAAAATGTCCGCTAATTTTTTTCCCAACTTCTCTTCCACGATTTTGTCGGATTCGGGATTGAGCCGAGAGACATGGTGCAAAAGACCGGTGATAATCGTCAAATGATCCATGCCGGTTCGGCTTAATATCTCGGCGGTATTCAGGGAATGCCGCATGTATTCGATCTTTTGTATTTCCGAGAAAAGAGCCACGGCCAGATTCAAGGCCATGGCTATTTTAACGTTTTCTTCGCCGATGAGGGTCTTTATTTCTTTTTCCTTATCGGGATGATTTTTTAATATTTTATGCGCCAGCGCCGCGCCAATGAACCCCGCGCCGGCTCTGCCGGCCGCCAGCCGGTTCGCCAATTCGATTGTTTGAGATTTATCGTCAAAGCTCAATTCTCCGGCCGCGTTTTGGAAATATTCAAACATTGCCGAGAGAGCTTCGTGCCCTTCCGGCTTTCTTTCGATATATTCCGAGAGTATTTTGCTTTGCATATTTATGTTTCCATTATAACAAATTTACAGAGATGTCAAAGGGAAAAGTCAATAATTATTAAAAAACAGCTTAAAATCGATGGGAGGCATTGTTTTGCGATTTATAAACATTGACAAAATTAAAAATGTTTGCTATAATACATATGTTGATGTTTTGGGACAGTTCCCAATGACGCGAACACTCCTTGTGCGTTTTCCTGCAAGGAGTGTTTTGTTTTAAACGTTACAAATTCCAGCAGCTGATAAGCTAGCCTTGGTTTTAGTTTTTGTGAGTCGTTACGAATGATTACAAATACGTTTACGTTACGAATTATTGCGGCTATTTAGCTATCCTTAGCGTCATATTTATTACAAATACGTTACAAATTCCAGCAGCTGATAAGCTTGCCTTGGTTTTTGGCTTTGTGAATCGTTACGAATAATTACAAATAATGGGCGTAGGCGTTGTCATCTCGACCGCCTGCCTGCTCCTCGAGTCTGAGCTCGCCACTCGGCCGTGAGCTCGTGGCCGAACGGGAGTCGAAGACCGGCAGGCAGGAAGTCGTCCGAAGCCGCGGCGAAGGATGACGAAGTGGAGAGAGCTTTTCCATCTTGATTAAAAAGATTTATTCATTTTTTTTTCATGAATCGCGTTTTATCAACACGGCGATTGGTTTTCAATCAATGATTTGCTAAAATATACGCGAGGGCCGCCGGAAACCCTAGCATCAACAATGTCATTGGGGTTACTATCCGGCACCCTCACTTTCAAAATAAAAAATAAAAAATAAAATATAAAAAAATTGGAGTCCCTTGGCGGGACTTTTTTGTTTTTAAAATGGAAAGAGGAGTTTTAAACGCTTTGCCACTTTGCGATTTCCCGCCCGCCTGTTGGCGGATTTTTATTGTAATGACGGAAAGGGGGCTCGGGAAATAAAAAAGAGGCGATTGCCTCTGATTTTTTTATTAAGAAATTTTTGATAAGTCCCCGCCTAAAACAATCGGTCGCATGGCTTTGATTTCGTCGGCATAACTCGTCTCGGGAATGTCATTAAGTAAAAATATTTTTTTGTTCAATACGTGCGCGAAGCCCATTTCCAGAAACGAATTGCCGCCGATGTAATTTTTGATATTGTTTTTATCCGCATTGACCACCAAGATGGCGTCGCCTTTTTTTATTTCATTATAATAATGCCTGATCAGGTCGTGATCGATTTTATTTTGGATGGATTCATGGCTGGTCTCGCCGGGCTTGCCGCCGGCGTATTTTTCCGCGCCCCGCGGCAGAGTCGTTTGATGGCCCATTTGATTCAGTTGTTCGGCAATGTCCAGCATTTGTTTGGACGCGGACATGCTGCCGCGGTGCATAGGAGTTTTGTGGGAAAGGTGAAATATTTTATATTGAAATTTTTTGTAATAATCTTAATAAAACTTAAAAGCAGTATGGGGTTGTGATAGTTTATCGAGATACTCATCAATATCCTCAATCAAAATTTTATTATCAATATTTTTAGATTTAAGCAAATTAGTAAAGCTTTTGTTTATAATATGGGATGAGCCGCAAATAAATAGAATTATTTTGTTCTCATTTAGTGACTTGCTTAACTGATTAAGCCAATGGTTTTCTCTCTTAGACCAGAATCCTTTTTTGGATTGATATTGATAAATCAATTCATTCGTTGTTTTGATATAAATTTTTTTAGCACGGAGTTCGTTTTTAAATGTGTTATATTCTTTTGAAATTTCATTAGGATCAATGAGCATTCCTATTCTTTGTCTTTCCTGCTTGTCCATCTCGCAAAAAAGATGTTTGATGTCCGTGCCATTATTTATTAACTCATTTACAATCTTTTGACATGTGGATTCTTTTTCCCCGTCGCTGAGAGACTCTTGATTAAATTCCTCCGCCAATACTTGAATCTGGTATTGTTTGACGAGGTTTTTAATGGTTTTCTCAAAAGGTGCGTTCAATGTTGAAATATGTTGATATTTATGATCTACTCCGATTAAATAAAGCATAATTTCATTATTCCTCATTAAAGAAATTTTTTCCATATTTGTCTTCCAGCCATTTATCCGCACTTTCATTGGATTCTTCAATGTTTTTACTTTCAACCTCTTTCATTAAGCGTTTTAACATCCTGTAATTTTTGTAGTAGAAAATATTAATCAATTCTTCTTTTTTGATTTTAAAATCCCGCTTGTTGTCGTACTCTTTTTCGATGAGAGCAGTTAAGGCCATCAAATATTCCGGATCGCTCGAAACAAAAGCTTCTTTGATTTTAGATAGATCCCGTTGATTTATTTCATTCTCTAACGCCACTCTTGTAATGGTGATTTCGCTTTGGTCAATAATATGGTTTTTTAACAGAATTTTTTCATAGCGGGAAATTAGAATTGTTAAAAATGAAAGCAAGTTATTATTCATTGTTGATTTAAACATAGTTGATTTATTATTTGTGATTTTGTGTCTATAGATTACCAAAATCCTAACCCAACGTCAAAACCGAGCCCTGCCATGTTGAGATTCCCGCCTGCCCGCCTCAGGCGGGATCAAGTCGGGAATGACTGAAAAAAGGGAATGACGAAAGGGGCTCGGAATTGGAAATAAAAAAAGAGGCCAAGAAGGCCCCTTGATTTGGAAAAAAGAAACTGGAAATTAGAAATCTGAAACTGGGGATGGAGAAGAAAATTGCTTCATTGTTTCATCGCTTCCCTGTTTCATGCTTCACGATCCATGATTTATGACTCCGCCATTTCCGTATGCTTGCACTCTTTATTCGAACACCTGATGGTGCCCTTCGCGCCGAAGACCAGCTGGGAGCCGCAGTCCGGGCATTTTTTGTCAACCGGTTTTGACCAGAACGCGGTTTTGCATTCCGGATAATTGGAACAGCCGTAGAAAGTCTTGCCGCGTTTGGATTTTCTTTCGATAATATCTCCCTTGCCGCAATTAGGACATTTGACTCCGGTCGGTTTGAGTATGGGTTTGATGTTTTTGCATTCCGGATATTTCGAGCAGCCCAAAAATTTTCCATAGCGGCCGTGCTTGACCGTCATGGGCGCTCCGCATTTGTCGCATTTTTCATTCGTGGCTTCGGTTTCTTCCTGAACTATTTCGGTACCGTTCGAAGAGACGATGTTTTTCGTGTTTTTGCATTCGGGATAATTCGAGCACGCCAGGAATTTGCCGAAGCGGCCCATCTTAATGATCATGGGCGAGCCGCATTTTTCGCAAACCTCTTTAGTCTCTTCCTCAGTGATTTCTTTTTTGGAAATCTCTTTGTCTTTTTTGGTCAGATTTTCTTTGAACGGCGTGTAGAATTCTTCGATCAAGGGCTGCCATTCCTTTTTGCCTTCGGCTATGTTATCCAAGTCTTCTTCCATATGAGCGGTAAAGTCGTAATCAACAATTTGGGGAAAATGCGCCACCAAAAGATCATTGACCACGAAAGCGATGTCCGTCGGAGCCAGTTTGCGGTCTTCTTTGATGACGTAATTTCTGTCTTGGATGGTGGCAATCGTCGGCGCGTAAGTCGAAGGCCGGCCGATGCCGCGCTCTTCCAGCGCTTTGACCAGAGTGGCCTCGCTGTAGCGGGCCGGCGGCTGAGTGAAATGCTGGAGCGGCGAGATTTCTTTGGCGTCCAGGTCGTCGCCTTCGCTGAGCGCGGGCAACAGAGTTTCTTGGGCTTGCGCGCCGTAGATTTTTTGCCAGCCGTCGAATTTGATCTGCGCGCCGCTGGCTCGGAAAACATATTCGCCGTCCTTGCTTTCGATGTCCACCGAAGTTTGGTTGATTTTGGCGTCGGCCATTTGGCCGGCCAGCGCCCGTTCCCAAATCAATTTGTACAACTTGTATTGATTATTATTTAAAAAATTCTTGATTGTCTCGGGTTCGCGTCCGGCTACTGTCGGCCTGATGGCTTCGTGCGCTTCTTGCGCGCCTTTTGATTTTTTGTAAGTTTTGGCTCCTACCGCGAGATATTCTTTGCCGAATTTTTGGGAAATGAAATCTTTGGCGTCTGATTTGAATTCTTCCGACAAATTCAAGGAATCCGTTCTCATGTAAGTGATCATACCGGCTGATCCCTCGGAGCCGAGCTCGATTCCTTCGTAGAGCTGCTGGGCCAGCATCATGGTTTGCTTGGCGGAAAAATGCAGTTTGCTGTTGGCGTCTTGCTGCAAGGTCGAAGTCTTAAAAGGCGCCGGCGCTTTTTTCGTTGTTTCTTTGAGCTCTATTTTCGAAACTTTATAATTTTGATCTTTGAGTTTGTCCAGGATTTCTTTGGCTTGCTTTTCGTTTTTAATGTCCAGCTTCTTCAATGTTTTGCCATTTATGATATGAAGCTTGGCCGGAAATTCGTTTTTATCTTTGCTGAAAATAGCTTCGATCGTCCAGTATTCTTCTTTTTTAAATGCTTGAATTTCTCGTTCGCGTTCGACGATCAATCTGACGGACACGGACTGAACGCGTCCGGCCGATAATCCCTTGGCCACTTTTTTCCATAAGAAAGGGGAGAGCTCATAGCCGACCAGTCGATCCAAAATTCGGCGCGCTTGCTGGGCGTTCACCAGATTCAAATCAATGGTTCTGGGCGTTTGCAAAGCTTTTTCAATGGCCGCTTTGGTGATTTCGTGAAATGTTATTCTTTCCGATTTGTTTTTTTTGGGTTTTAAAATGTGCGCCAAATGCCAAGCAATGGCTTCTCCTTCGCGGTCTTCGTCAGTCGCGAAATAGATCATGTCCGCTTTCTTGGCCGCTTCCTTTAATATTCCCACATTCTTTTTGGCTTTGGGCGGGATAACGTATTGAGGTTCGAAATTATGTTCGATGTCCACGCCCATCTTGGTTTTCGGCAAATCTCGGACATGTCCGAAAGAAGACAGAATGGTGTATTCGGCTCGAGGCAGAAATTTGGTGATGGTTTTGGCTTTGGTCGGGGACTCGACTATGATTAAATTCTTCATATGTTACAAATTACAAATAAATACAAATATTACCCTTCGACTCGCCCTTTGCGAAGCCTCGGGCTCGCTCAGGGCAGGCAAATGAGTTACAAATTACGATTAAGAAAAAAAATTATAAATGCAATATGCTTTTGATACTGCCATTATTTTGGAAAGTTGTCAAATTAAGGGATTGTTGATAAATAAACATGGAGAGTTTCGTCTCGCGCATTTGGCGCTTCACTGATAATAAAAAAATGACGCTGAGGAGGACCCTGACGAATGGAAGGGGACGACGAAGTGGGCCAGGCCGCCAGGCCATAACCTGCCCCCCGCCCTTTAAAATAAGCAATAAAAAGGGAGGGGGGACAAGGGGGGAGGGTTAAAAGCTTTTTCGGTTTTGCAAAATCCATTCCTCCGATATCCAGGACTTTCTCAGCTCGCCGCAAAGAAAAGTGGAGCCGGTGATCAGCAGAAGTTGATTTTTTGAAAGATTCTTTTTCGCGGCGTCAAAAGCTTGCCATGGATCGAGAAACGCGCGGCACTTTGTTTTCGGCCAAACTTTTTTGACGGTTCTTTGAATTTCAAAAGGATTAATGGCCTGCCTTTGCTCGACCAAAAATCTGGTGGCGAAAATCTCGCAGTCGAAATTATCCAAAAGCGGTTTTAAACAAGCTTTGATATTTTTGGGAGAAGACAGAGCAAAAATAATTTTGAGCCGTTTGGCTTTTTGAGTGTTTAATTTTTTAGACAAATATTTTATTTTTTCCGGATTATGCGCCGAATCAATGATGACGAGCGGATTTTTTTGTATGATTTCAAATCGGCAAGGCAGTCCGGATTTTTTTAAGCCTTTCTCAATGAACTCGTCATTGATTTTCAAATGTTTGGCGATTGAAGATGCCAGCGCTTGATTGGGCTTGTCTTTGAATTTTACTTCAATCAATTTTGACTTTGTTTTTTTTGCTTCGTTTTCAAAAATTTTCAAAAACGTTCGATTCTTTTCTGTCGTAAAGCAAGTGTTTCGGTGAATGATGCCCGCTTTCTCGAAAGCCACGTCGGTTAAAGTCGGGCCGATGATGTGGAGGTGGTCATGGCCGATATTGATGATGGCCGCGATGTCGATTCGACTCATGGCATTGGCCGCGTCATGACGTCCGCCGCAGCCGACTTCGACGATTATGTAGTCGCATTTTTTTTCTTTGAAATACATTAAGGCCAGCAAAGTGAAAATTTCAAAAAACGAAGGCAGATCAAATTTTTGAAAACATTTTTCAATGATCGGTTTCATTCTTTCAACCAGCCGCGCGAATTCATCGGGCGAAATGTATTTGTCGCCGACTTTGATTCGTTCAATGGCGGTCGTTGAATGCGGAGAATAATAGGCGCCGACGTTTTTGCCCGCTTCAAACAAAATTTGGCGCAAGGCGTCGACTGTCGAGCCTTTGCCCGAGGTGCCCGTGACCACGATTATTTTTTTCGCTGACTTTTCCGGATTGCCGGCCAATTTGAAAAGAGTTTGCGCTCGCTTCAAATAATGTTTGGGATCGGCGCAGCCCGAAAAAAAAGCGTCTTTCTTGATGTTGGACAAGGAGATGAGGTAATCTAGCGCTTGATTGTATTTTTTGTATGGAGTCATGGGTAATAAATATTTTTATTAGGTTATTAGTCGAGTAGGTTCTTAGGTCTTATTGACTTCTTGGCTTACCTAACAACCTAATAACCTACAAGCTCTGGCTTAATTATTCATGATTCATGATTTAACAAACATCTGATTGCCCAAATCCCTGATCAAGCCTTTCATTTCCATTATAGTCACATTCGCGTTTATTTTGGAAGCGGGCAGGCCGGTCAGTCTGGAAATTTTATCGATGTGAATCGGTTCGGATTTTAAAATATTCCAAATCAGTTTTTCTTCAACGGACAAATCGATTTCTTTTTTTCGTTCGACCAATTCTTCTATTTTTTCCATGTTCAATTCATCGAGAATGTCTTTGGTGGAGGTGGTGGCCTTGGCGCCTTGCTTGATCAGGTTGTTCGGCCCCAAGCTGGTCGGCGAATTGATCGGACCGGGCACGGCGAAAACTTCCCGATTTTGATCCAAGGCGTATTTGGCCGTGATCAAGGCGCCCGAGGTTTCGCCCGCTTCGACCACCAAAGTGCCCAAGCTCAAACCGGAAATGATTCTGTTTCTGGCCGGGAAATTGTGCGAAAGCGGCAAAGTGCCGATGGGAAATTCCGAAACGATCAGGCCGTTGTTTTCCAAAATCTGTTCGGCCAAATATCTGTTTGATGTCGGATAAATGTTGGCTTTGTCAAGACCCGATCCCAAAACCGCGATGGTTTTTCCAGCATGATCGATGGTGGTTTTGTGCGCCAGTGAGTCAATGCCCAGAGCGAGTCCGCTGACAATGGTCAGATCATTTTTTATCAATTCAACAATCAAGTCCGGCAGGATTTGCCTGCCGTAATTGGATATTCTTCTGGTGCCGACCACGGCGAGGCAGTTGGTTTTTAGTAAATTCAGATTGCCTTTGTAAAATAAAAGAGCCGGATGATTATGAGCTTCTTTGAGCAAATCCGAATAAGCTTCGCTGTTCGAGGTGATGACTTTCAGGCCTTCTTTATTTAAAAGTTCGAGTTCTTTGTCCGGGTCAATCGAGTTTCTTTGAATAACGAATTCTTCGGCGATGTTTGGCGCCAGGCCGGAGAAAATCAAATCGGACAGTTCGCCTTGGAACGCGTCTTTGTAAGACGGAAAATACGTCATCAAACATTTCAGACGCGCCGCGCCGATTTTTTGGAACCTGACAATGCCAAGTAAATATTTGAGTTCTTCTTTCAGCATAAAGTTATTTTAATTTATCACAAATTTTTGAAATTACAAATAATTACGAATTGAGTTATCTAAGCTGAAGCGTTTGTATTGACAATTCCAATAAGCTTGTGCTATTTTAATCATGCGCACGCGGCTGGGTGCGCGATGTCAGCTTTCCTGCGAATCGGCCGAGGACGATTCGCAAGCTGCGCCAGCGCCGCAAACATCCGCCTCTACCCACATCGTTTTTCCCTCTGGGGCCTCGGCCTTCTGAACCCGCTCGACTCTCATGTCTTGCGGGTTCTGTCTTTTAAATTACAAATAATTGGGTCGAAGAGGAGAATCTATGTTTTGGTTTAACTGTTTTGTCAGTAATCGGTAAACAGTAAGCCGTCAAAATGACACAGAAGAGCAGAGAGTCGAGCTCTCTGCTGGGATAGATAAAAAAGGTGTTTTGTTGGTTTATTTATTTCCTAGCGGAAAGCTTGCCTTTCCGCTCATCCCGCCAATTGACAGAACAAAAAAATCGAGCTAAGTTGAAATCGACATTGGTTCCTTTATATATAGAGAACAGCAATTTACAGGAAACACGTAAATTTAGATGAAAAATCTCTTCAAGTATTGACTTTTTGTATGAATTGTGATATAATGCAAGGTCAGTATCAAATGGGGAGATAACATCTATATATCGATAATGCCTGGAATTTTGCTTATCGGCCCCGAGCCATGTTAGCAGCCCCTCCTCTGCTGTCTGTGCTTTAAGCTGATAAGCAAGATTCCGGGCTTTATTTGTTTAAAGCCCCGAGAGAAAGTTTAACAATCCCCCGACAAGGGGGGAAAGGTCCTGATCATGAAGACGACGTTGATCGTTGTGGCGGCCCTCGTGGTCGCCCTGGCCGGTTCGGACTCTTTTGCCCGCGGCAGCCGGCCACGCGGTCAGACCCCTCGTGGCCAGACCGTTCGTGGCGGCCAGACCGCCGAGCGCGCGAGCTACCGCAACACCCCGCGCGGTCAGTCCCCTCGGGGACAGGTGGCTCGCGGCCGCGCTCCTCGTGGAGAGGTCCGCGGCGGATCCTACCGTCGTGGCGGCGCCTACCGCCCGGCGGTGTATGGTCGCGGCGGGGTCGGCTTCCACGTCGAGTTCGGGTTCGGCATTCTGCAGCCCCGGACTGTGTACGTGGCGCCGCAGCCCGTGGTCGTGGTCTCCGCGTGCTCGTACGATGAGCCGTGGAACTGCGCCCCGGCCGGACCCTTTTCGTTTAGCGGCTCCCACTACTACTACAGCGTCGGCAACGGCCTGTGGTACATCGTGGGGCCCAACCCGTTCTTGATCAACAAGAACCCGGGTGGCTACCCCGTCTCGGACAGGTATCTGGTCGAGGCGCGGCGTAGCTACCTCATGCATCCGGCTGCTTACGCCGTGGTGCGGTAGTTCCATCAACGTTTAAAGGAAAGGAGGAAAACAAAAGGACGCTAGGTCTTACCCTATGCGTCCTTTTTCGTTTTAAATGCGCGGTCATCGGCGGCGACGCCGATGGTAGAGACGCGCCGCGGCGCGTCTCTACGCGCGGGCGTATGCCCGCGGCCGCGCCATATCACATGAAATTTTTCAAATCAACAATGGCCGCCACGACGGTTTCCATGAATTTTTTCTTTTCCGCCATGGTGAATTTTTTCAACACAAAATCAGCCGTGTCTCCCATTTTCTTTTTATCTTCGCGGGCAATGCCGAGGCGCAAGCGATGAAAATCATTTGAGCCAAGAAAATCAATGATCGATTGAACTCCTTTTTGACCGGCTGATGATCTGCTTTTTTGAATTTTGTATTCGCCCAGTAAAAAATCGACGTCGTCGTGAATCACCAGCAAGTTGTCCAAATCAATGTTGTAGTATTTGACCAATTTTTGAACGGCTTCGCCGGAATTGTTCATGAAAGTCTGCGGCTTGGCCAAAATGATTTTATTGCCGTCGAGCCTGCCCGCGGATAGCCAGCTTTGATTTTTTTTATCCAAAATCCATCCTCCAAAATCATATTGAGCTTCTTTCTTTAATTCGTCCAAAGCCGTAAAGCCCGCGTTGTGCCTCGTCGATTCATATTCTTTGCCAGGATTGCCCAGGCCGACAATCAATTTGGTCATATTTTTACCGCTTAATTTTTTGTTTTTCGACAAAATCGCTTCTTTGGGCAACTGTCTGCTTCTTTTCGTTAAAACCAGTTTGACGCCGCTGCCGGACAAATTGAATTCTTCCCTCAGATTGTTGAGCAAATATCGGCGATAAGAAAAAATCAAATCTTGAGGTTTATCGATAATCAAAGCGAAAGTCGGCGGATTGATATCGGTTTGATTGATTTCATAAATGAAAGCCGGTTTGGTGATGTGATTTTTCGGAGGAGGGGATTGTTTTTTAATCATCTTGGACAAAAATTTATCCAGCTGTCTTTGCGGGATGATGATTTTGCGATCTTCGTAAAGTTGAATGATCATGTCGAGCAGCCGCTTCACCTTGAAGCCTGTTTTCGCGCTGGTGAAAACAATCGGCGCCCACTTTAATTGCGGCAAAAGCGACTGATAATATTCAATATATTTTTTTTGGGTGTCTTCATCCTTCTCGGGGATCAAATCCCATTTGTTCGCGACAATGATTAGGCTGGGATGCTCGTCCATGATGACCTGCGCCAAGTTTTTATCTTGAACGGATAATTTTTTGCTGCAATCGGTGATGAAAATGGCCACGTCGATTTCACGAATGGTGTCCAAGCTTTGTTCAATGCCCAGTTTTTCCAACTTGCCTTTGATTTTACCTTTCTTGGTCACGCCCGCGGTATCGAAAAAGCGCAAGTTGTAATTTTTCCCGGAATCGGCCGAAAAATCAATGTCGATCATCTGCCGATCTCTGGTGGTGTGCGGACGTTCATTGACAATAACTCTTTCTTCGCCGGAAATTTGATTAAAGAGAGACGATTTGCCCACGTTCGGCTTGCCGATCAAGCCGATGGAAATTTTTTCGATTTTTTCTTTCGTCTCTTTCACTGCGGGTTTTTTAAAATTCATCTTTGACAGCATCGCATCCAAAAGATCTCCGGTGCCGCGACCGCTGGCCGCGGATATCGCGATCGGTTCTCCCAAACCCAGTTTGTAAAATTCGGATAAATTGACCTCGTCTCTGGCCGCGTCGGTTTTATTGGCGACCAGAACGATGTTTTTTTTATTTTTTTTCTTAAGCATGCCGGCGTATTTTTTGTCTCCGGGCAAAAGTCCTTCTTTGGCATTGACCATGAACAAAATCAAATCGGCTCGCTTGATGGCTTTTTCCGCTTGGATCAGCGATTGCTTTTCAATCAAGTCCGGATCCTCGACATCCAGACCGGCGATGTCCACCATGGTCATGACTTTGCCGCGCCAAACACAGTCGCCGTATTGGCGATCTCTGGTCGTGCCGGCGATATTGGAAACAATGGCGTTTTCGGTTTCGGTCAATTTGTTAAATAAAGAGGACTTTCCAACATTGACTCGGCCGACCAAAACGACGAGCGGATTTTGATGTTTTATCTTTGACATATTACAAATTACGAATAATTGCATCGAATAGGACAAGCTTGGTTTAGGTTTATCTGTTTGCTACGAATTGTTGCTTCTATGTAGCTTGCCTTTGCCTTGAAATTACGAATAATTGCATCGAATAGGACAATCTTGGCTTTGGTTTAGGTGACTTATTACAAATAATTACGAATGAGGCGGGAAAGTTGATGGCTACTTAAAAAGCTAATAAGCTACAACCTATTACAAATAGTTGCGTCTGGCAGGACAAGCTGTGTTTAGACCTTAACGTTTATTGCGAATAATTACAAATGGTTACGAATTACAATAGACTATTCAGCTTTCAGGTTATTTGTTACGAATTACAATATTCTCAGGCATAAAGTTATAAGTTAATGTACTTTGTAACAATACAAATAAAGAGCCATTTAGTGAATGTAATTCGTAACGACTCCCCGGCTTCTCTGTTTCATGCTTCATGATACGTGATCAAAGATCCTTATTATCCGCGCCCAAAATAATGTAAAAATCAGTACCAGGCGCGGCCAGTTTTTTTATCCAATCAGGTATTTCCTCCGATTTTTTAGCTTTAAGAATTGTTTCCAGCACGCCGGTCACTCCGGATTTTTCTCCTCCGGTCAGATCGTATAGCTCGGTTGTCTCATAGTCTTGCGACGGCGCGTTGCCGATTTTAATGACTTCATAACCGAGAGAAGTGAATTTGTCCGAGGTTCTGCTCGCCAGCCCGTTGACGCCCGTGCCGTTTTTAATTTCTATTTTGGCCGTTTCTTTTTGCTCAATGGCTTGTTCTTTCAAAAAAATGTTTTCCGCCGCGAATCTGATATCCGAAAAATTTTCGCTTTTTGGTTTAAGCACGAAAGCTTCTCCGTATTTGGTGCCGTACAAAAGTCCGTTGGGACTGTCATCGAGCACCAAAGTGCTGACGTTTTCCATGTCCACTTCTTGGGCGATTTTGGCCAAGTGAACGATTTCCCAAATTTCCAAATTGGTCGAGATGTTTTCGCTCAATGTTTCCATGACCTTGGATATTTTTTTCGGGCTCAGAAAGGTTTTGTACGATAAGGTTTTTTTCTGCACGGCCTCGAGTACTTTTTGTTGCCGTTTGCTTCTGGCGAAATCGCCGGACTCTCCGTTGTTGCCGTGGCGGGAGCGGACGTATTTGAGAGCTGTGTCGCCATCCATGGTCTGCCAGCCTTCTTCGAAACGAACCACTTGATATTTATCGTTTGGCGCGGGATATTGATAATCCGTAAAAGAACGATCCACGTAAACGTCAATGCCGTCCAGATCGTTTACCAGACTTTCGAAGCCGTCAAAGTCCACTCTGACGAAATAGGGAATATCAATGTCCAAGACATCGCTGACGACTTTGGTGGTATAGATGCCGCCGGTGCCGTTCGTCTGGGCTTCGGCGAAAGCATAGGCGTTATTGATTTTGCCTTGGCCGAAATCGGGCAAAGGCACCAGCAAGTCTCTGGGGACCGACATCATGGCCACGCGATTTTCGGACGGTTTGATGCTGATCAGCATGATGGTGTCTGTCAGGTTCGGGCCGTCGTGCCCGCTGCCGCCGTTGCCTAGCAACAGAATGTTGATGCGGTCGTCTTGCTCCCCGATCACTTGATCTTCATAGCCTTTGATCATTTGGCCGACGTTTTTGAAAAAATTAAAATTTTGGAAACTGGCGTTTTTTCCTCCCGATAGAATCACTTGAAAGGTGAAAACGGCGAAGACCGTAAATAAAACAATGAATAAATATAAAATCAACCGGCTGACCTTGAATATTTTTTTGCCTTTCGGATTTTTGTTGTCGTCTTTATTGAGCAAGTTAACTTTGATTGTTTTGTCGATATTTTCTTTTTGCGCCATAAATCTTTTTCTCCATGGAATTATTATAAGAGAATAATCCGTGTTTGACAACTGTGTGTAATTGTTGATTTGCTAAAATCGGGCGGCGGTGCTATAATAACCGTGTTATAAATTATTATTATTTTAAAAAATATGAGCGGAGATCCTTTTATTACCAATAAATCAAAAGGCAAGATAATTTTTGAATTCATTTGGGATTTGGCCAAGGTGGCTTGCATTTCGCTGGCCATAATAATTCCGGTCAGATATTTTTTGATTCAGCCTTTTTACGTAAAGGGCGCTTCGATGGAGCCGAATTTGCACGATCATGAGTATTTGATCATCAATGAAATCGGCTATCGTCTGGATGAACCGCAGAGAGGAGACGTGGTGGTTTTCAAATATCCTCAGGATCAGACTCAGTTTTTTATCAAACGCGTCATCGGTTTGTCCGGTGAAATCGTTGAATTGAAAGATGGCGTGGTTTACCTGTATTCGAAAGATGAAAACGGCGAAGATAAAAGATACGTGTTGAATGAAACTTTTTATCTCGATCCTCAAATCAAAACTTGGGGCGATCGAACTTTTCAAATCGGCGAGAACGAATTTTTCGTCATGGGAGACAATAGATCGCAAAGTCTGGACTCGCGATCATTCGGCCCCGTGGACAAGGACTTGATCGTCGGCAAAGTTTGGCTGAGAGGTTGGCCGTTCGATAAGTTTCAGCTCTTTAGCCAAATCGATTACGGATTTTAATTTTTGATAAGCAAATAATTATGCCAAGAAGAAAAAAGACCGAAGATACGGCCATTAAAGTCAAATCGATCAAAACGCCCCAGCTCGTTAGGGGCATGAAAGACATTTTGCCGGTCGATCAAAAATACTGGCGTTTTTTGAACTCTCGCGTGGAGTCCATTGCCGTTGATTACAGTTACCGACGCATCGAAACTCCCATTTTGGAAAATATTTCGTTATTTACCCATGCCATCGGCAAGCAAACGGACATTGTTGAAAAAGAAATGTTTGTTTTTCTCGATAAGGGAGGAGACAAGCTGGTCTTGCGGCCGGAAGGAACCGCGCCGATAGCCAGAGCCTACATCGATCACGGCATGTTAAATCTGCCTCAACCGGTCAAGTTGTATTATTCGGGTTCCATGTTTCGGCACGAACGTCCGCAATCTGGCAGATTGAGAGAATTTCATCAAACCGGTTTTGAAATCATTGGCGACGGTTCGCCGGCGATTGACGCCGAATTGATTTTGATCGCTTATAATTTATTCAAAGATTTGGGGATTGAAGTCAATGTGCAGGTCAACAGTATCGGCGAGCTGGGCGATCGGGAAAATTATCGCAAAGCTTTGCTTGATTATTATAAAAATAAAAAGGCGTCGCTGTGCGTTGATTGCAAAAAGCGCATTTTGAAAAATCCGTTGAGGCTGCTTGATTGCAAAAACCCCAAATGCGCCAAATTAAAAGAAAACGCTCCGCAAATGGTTGATTATTTATCGGATGACGCCAGAAATCATTTTTTCCGATTACTGGAATATCTGGATGAGTTGCAAATTCCTTACAACCTGAATCAATTTTTGGTTCGCGGCATGGATTATTACAATCGAACGGTTTTTGAGTTTTGGGAAAAAGAAGATACTGAAGGAAGGAACGCTCTCGGCGGAGGCGGACGCTACGATTATTTGTTGGAAATGCTTGGAGGCCGGGAGACGCCGGGATGCGGATTTGCGGTCGGAGTCGAAAGAGCGCTCGGCGTGCTGAAAGAGAAAAGAGTTCAATTGCCCGAAGCGTTGACTCCGGATATTTTTTTGGCGCAAATCGGAGAACAGGCCAGGCGGCGCGCCATGGGATTTTTTGAAGAATTGAGAAAATCGGGCTTGAGGGTGGCGGCCAATTTTTCGAAAGGCAGCCTGAAATCGCAGCTTGATCTCGCCAATAAATTGGGTGTTAAGATTGTTTTAATACTTGGACAGCGTGAAATAGTCGATGAAACTATTTTGATGAGAGACATGGACAGCGGTATTCAGGAAGTGGTCAATTTTAAGAAAATCATCAATGAAGTCAAGCGAAAATTGGAAAAGCATTGACAAGAATCGGAATTTCAAGTAAATTAAATCAACGAATATTATCATATAAAGAAAGGAAGGTGAACTAAGATGGTTGAAATAAGAAGAAAGAAAAATGAAACATTTGAAGCGATGCTCAGACGTTTCAACCGAAAAACTTTGGAGAGCGGCAAGTTGCTCCAATTTAAAAAAGTAAAATACCTGCAGCCATCAAAGAGCCGCAACCTGCAAAAGGCCAGCACGCTGGTTAAGCTTGAAAGAAAAAAACAGCGAGAATATTTAAAGAAGATCGGCCAGCTGCCCGAAGAAGAAACAACATACAGGAGAAGATAAAATGAATATCATTGAAAAAATTGAACAGGATTATCTTGAAGCCGCCAGAGCCAAAGACAAGCTGACCGTGGCTACATTGAGATTGATCAAAGCCGCCCTGAAAAACAAGCAAATAGAAAAGATGAAGGAATTGACCGAAGAAGACGCGGCGGCCGTGCTGAAAACGGAAGCCAAAAAGAGACGAGAATCGATCGAGGCTTTCGAAGCGGGCAATCGGCAAGAAATGGCCGATAATGAAAAGGCGGAATTGGCGATTATTGAAAAATATTTGCCTCAGCAGATGTCCGTTGAAGAAACCGAAGCCAAAGTCAAGGAGATTATTGAAAAAATTAAGGAAGGCGATCGCGACTTCGGCAAGGTCATGGGTTTGGTCATGAAAGAAATGAAAGGACAGGCCGACGGTCAGGTCGTTTCAGCGGCGGTAAAAAAATTCTTAAGTTAAAACTTTTATAAAAATCGGCTCGGATAGGGTCGGTTTTTTTATCTTCATTATGGAAATATTACGAATTACAATATTCTATTTAGCTTTCAGGTTATTTGTTACGAATTACAAGATTCTGTTTAGCTTCTATGTTATCTGTTACGAATTACAATATTCTATTTAGCTTCTATGTTATTTGTTACGTATTACAATCGACTATTAAGCTTTCAGGTTATCTGTTACTAATTACAATCATCTATAGCTATATGCCTTAGAATCTTGTACTTCGTAACGATCGTTTCTAAGCCAAATGGAACCTTGTACTTCGTAACAATATAAATAAAGAGCTATTTAGTGAATGTAATTTGTAACGACGCGCGGCGTTTGTTGATAACTTTCCGAAAATATTCTTTTCTAAAACCGCAAAATATTGTACAATATAATCAACGACATTCGGGCTGAAAACGTCCGATGATCGGAGTTTTCGACTTGAAACAAAAATGAAAAAGAAAGAGCCAAGAGCAAAAATTTTATTAGGCGCTTTATTTTTGAGTATTGTTTTATTAACAATTGTTTTTTTGTTTCCATCGGGAACTTTTGCCCAGCAAGCGCAACTCGAAGCCGTAGGGCAGCAGGTCGGGTTTTTTGAGCAATCCTTACCCGTGGTTATCGGTAAAATTATCAGAATAGTCCTTTCAGTGGTCGGCGTTGTCTTGCTCGTTATTGTGATTTACGCCGGATTTTTATGGATGACGGCCGGAGGCAGTCCCGAACAAATAGAAAAGGCTAAAAAATGGCTGACCAACGGCGTGATCGGCTTGGTCATAATTTTATTTTCTTATTCAATAGTGACCTACATTATCAATCAACTGCTCGATGAAGGCGGCGTTTTCGGTTCGCCATCCACCTATTATGAAGGCTATGGACAAGGCGGCGGCGGCTGGGGAGGCGGCGCGCTGAGTGAAACAATCGAAGACCATTACCCCGGACGCGACGCGACCAATGTGCCGAGAAATACTTTTATAATGGTTAAGTTTTACGAACCGCTTAATCCTGACAGCGTCAGGAGACAAGATACGTCGATGGATTGCGGCGATCAAGGTTACATTTGCGGTACGCTTAATTTCGACAACATAAAAATTTACAGAACCGAAGACAGTGAGGAAGGTTCTTTTCCGACCGACTCCGCGACTTTGGTGCGCGGCGGCAAAGCGGCTTTGTCTCCCGATAAAAGAATATTTTTTTTCCAGCCCGATCCGGTGCTGGGTTCGGATACGGTGGACGTGAACTATTCGGTTTTTTTGACCAATGACATTCAAAAAGAGGATGGCTCCAAGATTTTCAGCAATAATAAAGATTACGGTTGGAATTTCACCACGAGCACGGTCATTGATCTGACTCCTCCGCGAGTGGTCAGCGTATTGCCCAGTTCCAATAATCCGGAGTTTGAATTTTTCGCCAACAGTCTCATTCAAATCAATTTCAACGAACCCGTTTTGCCGCCCGCGGTTTTGAATACGGCCGGATCGGTGGAGGATAAAAGCAATTCCATTTATATCGAATATGAAAAAGACGGCGCCGTAGGTTATGTCGAAGGCACATTCAATGTCGGTCTGAACCGATTTAAAACCATGGAATTTTTACCGGCGGCCGATTGCGAAAACTCCGGGCCCAATTCTTGCGGAGAAATCCCAAAATGCTTGCCCAAAGGCGCGACGATCAAGCCTTATATTCGAGCGGCCAGCGTCAACGCCGAAGGATTATCGTTCTTCCCGTTTGATGGTTTGGTGGACGCTGCCGGCAATTCGCTCGATGGCAATGCCGATGGGGTCGCGCAAGGACCGGCTGAAGATGATTATTCTTGGCAATTTAAAACAGGCAGTATTTTGGATTTGCTGCCGCCGACGGTCAATTCGGTCTCGCCGCAAAACGCGGCCGAAGACCTGCCCGTTGACGTGGAACTTAAAGCGACGTTTTCCGAAAATCTCAGCGCTTCTTCGGTCAACAGCAGAACAGCTCTTTTGACGGGCGACGATTGGGCGCGCTGGTTCGTGGTTCATTTCGCGGACACGCCCGCGGGCGAGGACGGTCAGACGATCACCGACAGTTCGACGGTTCAAATCTCTCACGCCGATTTTGACAAAGCGCTGGAAGTGGAGGAGGGGCAAGAAGCCATTTCATTGAAATATTATCCGGTCTTAACGTCCGGAATAAAGGATTTACAGCAAAATTGTTATCAGCCGTGCAAAGATACTGGTTCTTGCGCCGGCGCCTTGCCCGGGCAGTCTTGTTGCCCTGATCCGGATTTCAATAATCAAAGACTTGTGCCCGGCTCGACTTGCCCGCAGTAATTATAATTTCAAAAAAGTTTATCGATAGTGTAATTCGTCAAGGAAAATGAAAACGTTTTTCAAAAACAAAAAAGTTCTTGTCATGCTGATCGCCTTTGTCGGGTTTTTGATTTGTTTTAATTTCGCGGCCGCGCAGTTTGACACGGGCTTGCAAACCGTGGGCGAGCAGGCCGGCATCGGAGCGACCACGGACGTCAGAGTGGCGATCGCCAGAATCATCAGAACCGCTTTCGGTTTTCTGGGAGTGGTCGCGGTCGCCTTGGTCATTTATGGAGGATTTTTATGGATGACCGCCGGCGGAGACGCCGATAAAGTTACCAAAGCCAAAAAAGTGCTGGTCAACGCGTTTATAGGTTTGGCCATTATTCTTTTGGCTTTTTCGATCACCTCTTTTATCATCAACAGTTTGCAAGAAGCTGTTTTGGGTCAGCCGGGAGAATACGAATATGACGGCGGAGATGGAGGCGGCCCGAGCTCGTCGAGTTGCGGTTTTACGCCAAAGAGCGTTCAGCCGATCGGCGCGGTTTCTCTCAGAAATATTGTCGTGCGCGCGACCTTCAATGAAACCTTGGACGCAAATCTGGACGAACAAACATTGAAAAACAATTTTGTCATTACCGATAAAGCGACCGGACAGACAGTCGACGGCGCGATCAGCGTCAATGGAAAAATTCTAGAATTCGAACCGAGCGCCGCGTGTCCCGAACCCAATCAAGAAAGACACTGCTTTGACGCGGATACGATTTACAACGTGCAAATTCTGGCGGGCATAAAAAATAATCAGGGACAAGCTCGATCTTGCTGTCTGGGCAGCGTTTGTACCGCGGAATTTTCTTCCGGCAATTTAATCGATGTCGAGAATCCGACAATCAACATAATTTCGCCATACAACGGCCAGCAAATCAGCGAAAATATCATTTTCCCGCTTCAAGCTTTGACTCATGACGACAGTGGCGTGTCCATCGTGGAGTTTTTCGTTGACAAAAATTCGGCGGGAGCGGTTTCCCCGAGCGAAATTTCACCTAATTACAACGCCCAAGTCGATTGGGATAATTCGGGCTTTGAGCTTGGCTTGCACAGAATAGACGCCCGCGTTTTTGATCTGGATTCCAATAAAACCGACGCGGCGTCCAAGCAAGTCAAAATTTTAGCAGAGCATTGTTTTAATTTGAGTCAAGATTTCGACGAAACGGGCATTGATTGCGGGGGCGCGGATTGCGGAGTTTGCGACGGTGAAGAATGCGACGGCGATCTGGATTGCGCCAGCGGCGTTTGCGTTGACAGTGTGTGCGTCAATTATCCGACCATCACCGCTTTATCCAATGTTGAAGGAGCGATCGGCAACATGATTACGATCTGGGGTTATAATTTCGGCGAATATCAAAGCGGGGCCAGCAAAGTTGAATTCACCGGTCCCAAACAAAGTTTGATCTCAGCCGAATTTTCCTGCGGCGCCGAGGGTTCCACTTGGTCCGAGCACAGCGTGGTGGTCAAGGTTCCGGAAGGTTCCGTTGACGGTCCGATAAAATTAACCAATGTTGACGGATACTGGGACAATACTGCAAACGATCGAGGCTTTTTGGGAGATTTTGTCATTAATCCCGATCTTTTCTGGCCGGGCTTGTGCAGCGTCGTCAATCCGGACGGCAGGGCACTCGGCGAGTATGAAGATTCGGTGCTGGCTACCGGAGAAAACATGGGGCAGTCCGGCGAAGTCTTGTTCGGGAATATCAAAGCTCAGGTCACGGGCGCTTGGTCGTCTAATTCGATTTCAGGCATCAAGGTGCCCAATGTTTCCCCGAGCAACATTTTGGTTAACGTGAAAACGGACGGTCAGCTCAGCAACCCCGTAAATTTTCAAGTGGTCTCTTCCAGCAAATTGCCGGAAATAATTTCGGTTAATCCCGAGACGGGCGGCATCGGCCAGTACACGACGATTTCGGGTAGAAATTTCGGAGATAATCCCAATTTATATCAAGTTTATTTCATCAATAAATCAAATGACAGCATCAGAGTGCCGGCCGACTTGAATTTTCCGCCCGAATGCGCGGAGAGCCTCTGGAGCGACACCGAAGTCTTGGTTAAAGTGCCGCAGACAAATTTGTTGGGCGAATATTCCGTGCAAATGATTGGTCAAGAAGCTCAAAGCAACAAAGTGAATTTTCTGATCTCGGACGCGTCGGCCAGTCCGGGAATTTGCGGGCTTGATCCGGACAACGGTCCGGTGGGCACATCGGTGAATGTTTACGGCGAAGGTTTTCGAAGCGAAGGAGTTTTAACTTTCAATGAAAATAAAAAGGCTCAACAATTAAATTTGACCGCCAATTTGATCGCCACGGGAGTGCCCCCGGCCTCTGTTTCCGGTCCGGTTAATTTCGCGCTTGAAAACTTGATCAGCAACGGCATGGTTTTTAATGTAGGCAGCTGCACGTCCGTGTCTTGCGACGCGGGCGATGAATGCTGCGTTGACGGAGTTTGCCGTTTGTCGGGCGCTTGCGAAACGAGTCTGATCGCGGCCAAGTGCGAGTATTCTTGGATGCTGAGCACGGACAAATTGCCGCTGGTGCCCAGAGTGCTGGAAACCATGTCTTGCGACGACGAGCACAATCAGTCGCCGTCTCCGTGGAAAGATTCATCAGACGCTTGTGTCAACGCCTTGATCTCGGCTCAATTCAACATGCCCGTCAAAATGGACGCCATTGCCGATAAATTAATTATCAAACGTTGCTCTTTGCAAAATGAAGTTTGCGATTTCAATAAGTGCGGACAGGAAGGCTCGAATTGCGTTTTTGAAATCCCGAGTTCGATCGAAACGGCCGGTTCTTTGAGCGATCGATTCGCGGCCATTGTCGAGTCTTTGCCCGGAGGGGGAGATGAGAGCAATTTGATTTCCAATACTTGGCATCAAGTGACCATCAAAGGCGGGGTTAGCGGCATCAGAGGGGAAAACGACACACCCATGCCGGTCAATTACGTTTGGCAATTCAAGACCAAAGATGGTCCGTGCGAGCCGGTCAATGTGATCGTCGAACCGACCGCCGGCATAATTTCAGAATATTTGGGTCAATTGAATTATACGGTTTACGGCCAGGCCGAGAATTGCAACATCCTTAAGACGGGCTTTGATTGGAGCTGGGTGATTGATCGAAATCAAGATAAGGCTTCGATAGAAGACATCTCAAATGACAAATCCCAGGTTACCGGTTTGGCGGAGACCGAACCGGCCGATCCGGTCGTGGTCAGAGCGTCCACCGTGTCCGTTGATGGGGTGACTCAGCAAGACAGCGCTCCTTTGAAAATTGATTTTACTGATCCGAAAGTCAAGTCATTCGGTCCGAATTGCCAAGCGGCTTGCGTCAATACCGCTGTCTTCTCGACTTTCAATACTTACATGAACGCGGACTCCGTAAAAAAGAATTTTCAGATTTTCAAATGTCAGGGACAGCAATGCCTGGGCTTGACCGCAATTTCTCCGAATAATTTTACTTTTGAATATAATGATCTCGACAAGACTCTCTGGGTTTTCGGACAAGCCGGCAAAACCCCATATTATTTTTCACCCAACAGCTATTATCGGGTGGTGATCGGCAGCCGATCAGAGAGTTTAAGCGGCGTCGAGCTTACCGGTTTGAATTTTGACCGCAATGACGACGGCAAAAATGACGCTTTTTCATGGACATTCAAAACAAAAAATGATAATACGCGTTGCGACTTGGAAACCGCTGTCGTGAATCCTGATTTTTATGAAAGCACCACACAGGGGGAGAAAGTCCAATACCTCGTTTCGGCCAAAGGCACGCCGGATGAGTGCAACCCCAGCGGCCAGACTTTGAATCCGTTCGAGTTCGATTGGGTTTGGTCGGTATTAAATCCTGGTTCTTGGGTTGTGGCCAGTATCACTCACGCCTTGCATTCCACCGATTTTCCGAGCGAGATCTGCTCGAGTAATTGTTTGAATCTGGGCAGTGATCCTTTTGCCGCGGTTTGCGGCAACGGCGCGCAGGAATACGGCGAGGAATGCGATAATCAAGGAGTGTGCTCGGGAGATGAAGGCACCGATTGTTCTTCCAATGCGGATTGTTCCATTGTTGGAGGAGTCTGCGAGCCAAAAGACGGGGACGGTTGCAGCATTGATTGTTTGAACGAATCCGTGCCGGCTGTCAGCGACGGGGGATCTTGCGGTAATGGCGTCAGGGAAGGGACGAGAATAATCGATGGTATAACTTATCATGAAGAATGCGATCCGGCCGTTGATCCGGATATCTGCACCGCCGGTTGCCAATTGGCGGGTTCGGATGTTAGCGGTTTTGTCTGCGGCAACGGCCAAAAAGAAGCGGGTGAAGATTGCGATGACGGCAATGCTTCAAACGGCGATGGTTGCTCGAATATCTGCTTGTTTGAAGGATCGAAATATTCCGTGGCCCAGATTATTGAAACTCCGCTTTGCGGCAATGCCGATGTTGAGCCGGGTGAAGACTGCGATGACGGTAATTTATTGTCCGGCGACGGCTGCTCGCCCCGATGTTTGGCCGAAGGCAATGCCGAACAGTGCGGCAACGGCATTATCAATATCGGAGAAAACTGCGATGATGGAAATAATGATTCCGGCGACGGATGTTCGGCTGTTTGTTTGGCCGAAGGTTCCGACTGGGACATCGGATCTTATTGCGGAAACGGTTTTCCATTGGAAGTCGGCGAAACTTGCGAAGCCAAGCAAAGCTCGGATTTTCAAGGCTCGCCCAAGCAATTGGTGACCGTCGATGGCAATATCGATCCTTTTATAATGAGCGAGTCCGCGGAAATTAAAGCGATGACCGATAATTTCGCGGGCACGAGGGTATCCGGCAGCGGCGAGCTGGCTTTTACCAGAACGTTTTGCGAAAGCGTGCCCGTCGAATCTCCGTATCCGATTGTCGGACCGACCGGCAGCGATGTCTGTCGCAATTCGGCCATTCAGATTAAATTGAATCAGCAAATCAAACAATCCAGTTTGAGCTCCGGCATCAGCGTCACCTATGATTGCGGTCAGACTTCATTGCTTTCCAAAATTAAAAAATTAGTCATTAAAAAAATAAAATATCGTTTGGAAATTTTAGCCGTGGCGAAAATAAAAGTGAAAAATTATTTTGTAAAACCGGCTAATGCTCAGCGAAAAGGCGAAGAAGAAACCTTTACACAGACGACTTTCGAAAGCGTGGTCCTGGATTACCACCGGCCGGACAATTCAAATGTTTGGTTGTTGGTTCGGTTCGGATCCAGCTTGGTTTTGGCTACGGTTAATAAAGATAGCGTCAGTCCGGAGGTTTGGACCGTGGCTGAAAAGTACGCCGAAACCGGCTCGATTGTGCTGATCTCAGGGTTATTGTCCAATACCCCCGATAGTAAAGGCTATTTGCCCATGGCTGTCGATAATTTGCAAATTATTGAGGCCGAAGAGCCGCCGGCGCTGGGAAGCTCGGGCGTCTGTAAATTGTCGATTAAAAAAATCAGCGTCGTGTATAACGAAGAATTGAGAGAAAGCTCTATTACCATATTCCCTGATGGTTTGCTCGCGCCAAACACCAAATACACGGTGGACTTTTCCGGTTTGCAAGATCATTGCGGAGAATCGATCTCCGGCGATATTTTCGAATTCACCACCGGACCGGAGGCTAAGATATGTAAAATGGATTACGTGGAAATCACCCCGGATTATCAAGTGGTGAGCAAACGTTTTGGCGACGCGGAATACGCGCCCGTGGATTTTCAAGCCAATGCCGGAAGTTATGAGTTGGCTAATTCTTCGCTCAATCCGGTGCCAGGCGTTTACGCTTGGGATTGGACGTGGAATATGAATTCCGAGCCCGGAGGTTTGGATGTGTCGTTGTTTGATAAAGCCGGAGACGCGACCGGGGCGAATCCCGAGGACGATGATCAAAAGAGCCTGCAGACCGGAGTGTCAAACGGCGAAGTCGAAGTGGATGCCATCGCCACCGTGACCGATAGCGAATTCGGCGATTTGGATAAAGAATTCGGAGGCGCGGCCAATGTCATCATTTATCTTTGCGAAAATATTTGGACCGGCACTTTGACGGACGGAGGTTTTTGGCGGGACAGCGATTTCGCTTTCAGGACTTTTTATTGTCGCGACGCGGGCAATCCCGGAGAAACGGATGATTTGCCCAATTTGAAAATAGTTCAGGCGCCGCCGCTCGATATTCCGACTGACGCTTGGAGCCAAGACGATAGCGCCGTGCTTCGAGAGTATTTCATGCTCAGAGAAGATAATTTGACGCCGGACGCCATTGCCATGAGAATTTACACCAATCCGGAAGGCGTATCTCCGGCCATTTGGTATGATTTGCATGTGCCCAATCCGGGCAGCACTCAGAATATCAGCATTGATTGCTCGACCGAATACAACAATAATGCGAAAGCTTGCTATCCCGGCATTCAAGACGGTCGAACCGTCTATTTGTCAGCGGCCAATCAAATTACGGTTTATGTCAATTACGGTTGTTATTTTATTCACGGAAAGCAGTATTGCCGTACTTTGGCTGTGGGAGACTCCATTTATCACAATATTTACGTGTTGTCATATAGCGAAAACGCCAATCCGGAAACTTTATCCATTTACAGTCAGCTTTTGAATAATTTGAAATTCAATTATTTTGACAGCAGCATGGTCAAGGCCAGCCTGAAGAGAGACACGCAGAGAATGCATGATATTGTTTTCATTCGCAGTTTGATTAAAAATTATATTCAAAAAAACGGTCGTTTGCCTTTGCTCGATGAAACCGGAAGCTATGTGCCGGGCACTTATGTCAATGGTCAATCAATCAGCGCTTGGCCGTCTTGGACCACCGTTTTAAGCAACCTCTTGGGTTCTCCCTTGCCGATAGATCCGCAGAACGGATTTAACGGCACCTGTCCGGCCAATTACGATCAAGACACTTGTTTCAACGAACAGCTGGACGAAAAGTTTTATAACGAATACGATAAGAGTGTGGCGCAGGTTTACGATTACAGTCTGGATCCGGATTCGCCGAGCGGCTATAATCTCTCGGTTAATTTTGAAACGGTAGTGCCCGAAGCCAAGAGATATCCGGCCATTTGTGTTAATTTGCAGGAGATTGATTGTCATTGATAAATCATGGATCATGTATCATGTATCATGAAACATGAATCATAAAACATAAAGAACAGAAAGACAGAAAAACAAAGAAACAAGGTCGCCGCTGTTGTCATCTCGACCGAAGTCGTCCGAAGCCGCGGCGAAGGATGACGAAGCGGAGAGATCTTTTCCTAAATCTTCGGAATAGACTTCTCCAGCCCCAATTTCCAGTTTCTAGTTTCCGGTTTCAAATATCAATTCCCCAGTTTCTGATTTCAGGTTTCCGATTACCCATTACTTTTTACTAATAAAAATAAAAAATGTATGCCAGAAGCATCAACTAACTCGCCAGCCGCTTCCGAGCAGCCAAAGGATATATTCGCGGAAATAGATCATTCGGCGCCGGTCCCGGCTTCAAATAGCATGTCTCCCGCGGCGCCGCCCGCCAAAATGGCCGCGCCCGGCAAAGCGAATGGGGGAAAAAAGATTTTAGTCATTTTTTTAATGATCATATTTTTGGCGATTGTCATAGTTATCGGATATGTTGTTTATGACAGATATTTGGCTGTGCCGGAAACAGCCGTAACTCCCATAAAAAATCAGATACCGATAGCGCCTCCAGCGACCCCAACCCCGACGCCGACCCAACCGACGGTTGTGCCGGAGGCGGCCACTGTGGAAACGACAGTTGTTTTGCCGGTGGCCACGCCTTCCGCCACGGTTAATCAAATTGATACGGATAATGATCGGCTGAGCGATAGCGAAGAAAAGATAATAGGTACGGATCCCGAAGCCGTTGACAGCGACAAGGACTCTTTGACGGATTATGAAGAGGTTAAAATATATAAGACGGATCCGCTGGATCCGGATTCGGATGATGACGGTTATAAAGACGGCGAGGAAGTTTCCGGCGGTTATGATCCTCTAAATCCCGCCGCCGGCGCCAAGTTGTCCGGATTGCCGTCGGTTTTACCTTCAGCCGTTGAATAAATAATTGGGGAGGGAAGAATATACATAATTTAGAATACTATGACACCAAACAATATTGATGAAGAAATTCACGTCATGCCCAAATCATCGGGGATTCACACCGTCAGTCCCTCCAGTCCGGCGGCCATGCCGCCGCGAGCGACCGCTCCGGTCTCATCCATGGACAAACCGACGTTGGAAGAGCCCAAAGGGTCAAAGGGTTGGACCAAGGCCGTATTGGCTATTTTATTGGTGGCTCTGCTGGCCGCGTCCGGATATTTTCTTTATAGCGCTTATATGCCTAAAGAAGAAAATACCGCGACCAATACGCAAAATGAACAAGCGACGGAGCAACCAACCGCTGTTTTTCCCGCGACATCCGAGATTATTGAACCGGCAACCACTCCGGCCACGAAAGAGAGCGTAATTTCTCCGGCTACGAGCGAAGCGCTGCCGGAAATAATGATCGGCTCGAGGAATGATTTTGATTATGGAGCGACCGGCGACTTGAAGCTTGATATGGCTTATTCCCAAGACAGCGATGGCGACAAACTGACCGATCAAGAGGAAAAATTGTTCGGCACGGGGGTGCAGAACATTGATTCGGATTCGGACGGTTATTCCGATGGCGATGAAGTGGCTAATTTATACAGTCCAAAGGACGCTGACGGGAAATTGCTCAAAGACACCAATTCGGTCAAAACGTACGTTAATGATAATTACGATTACACCGTTTTATATCCGGCGTCTTGGTTCGCCAAAGGCACTGACAAATCCGACTTGGAAGTTGTTTTTTCTTCCGATAACGGCGAGTTCGTGTCCGTTTGGGTTGAAGAAAACATCGGTCGATTGTCTCTTTCCGATTGGTACAAAAAACAAGCGCCCGAAGCGAATCTTGATGATTTGACCGAATTCGGTAATAAAAACGGGTTGTCCGGTTTGATGAGCCCTGACGGTTTCACCGCGTATTTCGTCAAAGACGGATTCGTTTATATCGTTCATTACAATATCGGTTTGAAAGATCGGGCGGATTATCCGAACGTGTTCAAATTGATGATCGAAAGTTTTAATTTTATAGTTAGCGAAAGAGGATGATAAATATCGAAATCAATAATCAGACGGCTTATCCGGCACGGAAAAGCGAGCTATTGAAAGTGGCGAAAATGGTTTCGTCGGTTTTGAAAATCAAATCGAAAAAGGAGGCGTCCGTGGCCTTGGTTGATGAGCAGACCATTAAAATGATGAATAAAGCTTATCGTAAAAAAGATAAAGTGACTGACGTGCTGTCTTTTGCCGGCGAAGACGCCTCGATCGGGGAAGTGTTGATTTGCTTGCCTAGAGCAAAGGCTCAGGCCAAGGATTTCGGTCATTCCTTGAAAAAGGAAATACAATTTTTGTTGACGCACGGGTTGTTGCATCTTCTGGGTTATGACCACATAAAAAAGAACGATCGTTTTAAAATGGAAGCATTGCAGGAAAAAATAATGGCCAAATTATGATTTTCAAATTTAAAAGATTAAAAAGGAGTTTTTCATACGCCTGGCGAGGCCTTTCGACCGTTATTTTGAAAGAACAAAATTTCAGAATACATTTCGTGATCGCTTTGATCGTCATTATTTTGGGTTTGTCGTTTCAGATCAGGCCGTGGGAATGGGTAGCTCTTTTATTGGTGATATTTTTTGTGTTGTTATTGGAAATCGTCAATACGGTTTTCGAGCGGGTGGTGGATATGCTTAAGCCGAGAGTGAGCAATTTGGCCATGGAAGCCAAAGATGTCATGTCCGCGGCCGTTTTGGTGGCCGCCATTTTCTCGATCATTATAGGTTTATTGATTTTTGTTCCGTATCTGCGGGAGTTTTTGAGCCGGCTTTAATTTGGAATTTGAGAATTTTTATATTATAATGGAACAAGCGATCGGGAGGGAAATTTAATCCCTTCTTTGAATATTCGCTTGTTTTGCAAAAACAAAAATTTATGGCAGATAATTTAATCACCGGAATCGATATTGGCACCGCGACCATCAGAATCGTGGTGGCGCAGCTGGCCAGAGGAGCGAACGAAGAGCAGCTGAATATCATCGGCGTTATTGAGGTGCCGGCGCAAGGCGTCAGCAAAGGCTCGATCATCAGTATTGAAGACTCGGTTTCCAGTATTTCAAACGCTTTGGAAAATGCCGAGCGCATGATCGGCTTGCCGATTGATAATGCTTGGATCGGCATTTCCGGCACGCATATCACGTCCCAGGAATCGAGCGGAGTTATCGCCATTTCCAGAACCAGCGGTGAAATACAAGATGATGATGTGGATCGAGTGATTGAAGCCGCTCGTTCGGTGGCCGCTCCGGTGAATTATGAGGTTTTGCACGTAATTCCCAAAGCGTTTACGATCGATAATCAATCGGGGGTAAAAGACCCGGTCGGCATGTCCGGCATCAGGCTCGAAGTGACGACACAGGTCATCAGAGGACTGTCTTCTCATATCAAAAATCTGACCAAAAGCATTTATCGCACCGGCCTTGATATCAATGACATAATTTTGGCTTCCTTGGCGGCTTCCGAGTCGGTGTTGTCCGTCCGGCAAAAGGAATTGGGAGTGGCTTTGGTTGATATAGGCGCGGCCACCACCAACATTATCGTTTTTGAAGAAGGCGATGTCTTGCATACCTGCGTTATTCCGATCGGTTCGGACCATATCACGTCCGATATTGCCATCGGCTTGCAGACATCGATCGATATCGCGGAAAAAGTGAAACTGGAATTCGGCAGCGCTTTGCCCAAAAATTTTGAAAAAAAGGACATTGTTAATCTGCAAGACGTGGGCGGAGACAATCAGGAATTTTCCAGAAAATATATTTCCGAGATAATCGAGGCGCGCGCCGAGGAAATGTTTGAAAAAATCGACATTGAGTTGCAAAAAATAAACAGGAGTGGTTTACTACCAGCAGGTATAGTTTTGGTCGGCGGCGGCGCGAAATTGTCGGGTTTGGTGGAAGTGGGCAAGAAAAAAACCATGTTGCCCGTCTCAATCGGCAAATTGCAGACGTTCACCACAGCTGTGGACAACGTCTCCGACGTTTCCTTCGCCACGGCGCTCGGGTTGGTCTTATGGGGCTATCAGATGAATCAGGAAAGCGGCAAGAAAATGGGATTTTCCAATAAATTTGAGACAATAAAGGCGTCAGCAGGCCGAATAAAAAATTGGTTCAAGTCACTAATATCATAAATCTATGGGAGAAGTTAAACCTGAAATTGAAACTTTTGCCAAAATAAAGGTTTTTGGCATAGGAGGAGGGGGAGGATCCGCGTTAAACAGAATGATACAGCAAAAAATCAAAGGAGTTGAATTTATTGCCATTAACACGGATTTGCAAGCTTTGCAGCATTCATTGGCGGAAAAGAAAATCCATATCGGTCGCACCACGACCAGAGGTCTTGGCGCGGGCATGAATCCCGATATCGGCCGTAAAGCCGCTGAAGAATCCCAGAACGAATTGAGAGAATTGCTTAAAGGCGCGGACATGATTTTTATCACTTATGGTTTGGGCGGAGGCACGGGCACGGGCGCCGGACCGATTATCGCCGAATTGGCGAAAGAACAAGGCGCGCTGACCATTGCCGTGGTTACCAAACCTTTTTCTTTTGAAGGATCTCCAAGAAGAAAAATAGCCGATGAAGGCTTGGCCAATTTGAGCGGCCAGGTGGATACTTTGATCACCATACCCAATGACCGTATTTGGCAAATTATCGATAAAAAAACGCCTTTGCTCGAAGCATTCGGCGTGGTGGACGAGGTCTTGCGCCAAGGCGTGCAGGGCATTGCCGAATTAATCACTTTGCCCGGTCTGATCAACGTGGATTTCGCGGACGTGAAAACTATCATGCGAGACACGGGATCGGCTTTGATGGGCGTCGGCCAAGCAACGGGCGAAAATCGCGCCATTGAGGCGGCCAAGGCGGCCATTTCCAGTCCTTTGCTGGAATTGAGCATTGATGGCGCCAAAGGCATCTTGTTCAACATTGTCGGGGGCAATGACATTACCATGTATGAAATCAGCGAGGCCGCCAAAGTCATTACCGAAAGCGTGGATCCTGAAGCCAAGATCATTTTCGGGGCGGTGGTGGATGAAGAATTGAAAGATGAAATAAAAATAACGGTGGTGGCCACGGGTTTTGATCCGGACGCGGCTTTTCAATCGAAAAACAGGATAACTCACAGCGTCACGCCGGTCACCAAAAATTATTTTCAGCCGGAAACAAGAAGGGATGATTCGAAAATTATCGAACAGGAGACATATCAGGCCGCTGATGAAGATATCTTTCAACCGAAGAGCAAGGAGCAGTTCCGGGCTCAAGAGAGCGACAGCGATGATGAGGACCTGGAAATTCCGGCGTTTATTCGAAGGAAAATGATGTAATTCATGCTTATAAAATATTATTGAAAAAAAGCGGAGAGCTCGCCGGCAGGCAGGACTCTCCGTTTTTTTTTCGGTATGAAGAGATGAATTTATCCACAGCGGATCGAATCGGTTTTATGACGCTTGATTTTCCCAGGTTTTAGCCCAGTATTTTGTTTTGAGGAGATCTTGAAATCATGCTATAATTAAATCAAGGAAAGAAATTTCTAAAGCGAGGCAAAGGCCTTAAAACAAAAGTTACATTTTTTTTGTGAGGAAGACTAAAAAAGTGCCGGCTCGGGCGTGGGCGCTGAATTTAAGTCTTCTTTATTTCCCCCAAAAACCTTTAACCCTATTATTATTCCCACTATTATGCCTTACGAAGACAATAAAATTCTTCAAATTCGCAAAAGAGACGATCGCATCGTGGATTTTTATCCGGAAAAAATCACCGCGGCCATTTTTAAGGCCATGAAAGCGGTGGACGAGGGCAGTCAGGAGCTGGCCGATCGTTTGTCTGACGACGTGATGGAGAAATTGAACAAAAGGTTTCATGAACGCTCCATTCCGGCCGTGGAAGAAATTCAGGATATTGTCGAAGAGGTCATGATGTCCAACAACTTGTTCAAGACGGCCAGAGCTTACATCATTTATCGCGATCAGCATTCGAAAATGCGCGAAATAAAGTCCATGATCAATTCGGATGAATTGATGGAAAGCTATTTGAAAAAAGTGGATTGGCGGGTCAAAGAAAACAGCAACATGGATTATTCATTGCAAGGATTGAATAATTACGTGGCCTCGACCATCAGCTCGCATTATTGGTTGAATAAAATATATCCTCCTCAAATAAGAGACGCGCACGTCAACGGCGATTTTCATATTCATGATTTGCAATTGCTTTCCGCTTATTGCGTGGGTTGGGATTTGCGGGATCTTTTAATCAGGGGCTTTGGCGGAGTTCACGGCAAGGTAGCCAGCTCTCCGGCCAAACATTTGAGCACCGCGCTGGGACAGTTGGTGAATTTCTTTTATACTTTGCAAGGTGAATCCGCGGGCGCTCAAGCGATTTCCAGTTTTGATTTGTTTTTGGCGCCGTTTATCAGATATGACGGCTTGGATTTCAAAGGCGTCAAGCAACAGCTTCAGAATTTCCTTTTTAACATGAATGTGCCGACCAGGGTGGGTTTTCAGACGCCATTCACCAATATCACGCTTGATTTGTTCGTGCCGGGCAACATGGCGGAGGAGCCGGTCATTATCGGCGGCAAGCCTCAGCGGGAAACATACAAAGAATTTCAAAAAGAAATGGACCTGTTCAATGAGGCGCTGGTGGAAGTGATGCTCGAAGGCGACAGCCGCGGACGAGTGTTCGCTTTCCCGATTCCGACTTACAATGTCAGCAAAAACTGGGATTGGGAGTCGACCATCATTGATCGCATCATGGAAATCACGGCGAAATACGGCATTCCTTATTTTTCGAATTTCATCAACAGCGACATGAATCCGGAAGACGCCAGATCCATGTGTTGCCGTTTGCGTCTGGACAATCGTGAATTGCAAAAGCGCGGCGGAGGACTTTTCGGCGCCAATCCGCTGACGGGATCGATCGGCGTGGTGACTTTGAACATGGCCAGAATCGGCCATACGGCCAAAAGCAAAGAGGCGTATTTTCAAAGAGTCGCGGAGCTGATGGATTTGGCCAAAGACAGTTTGAAAATCAAAAGAGATGTTTTGGAAAGATTCACCGAAGGCGGGCTTTACCCGTATTCCAGATATTATTTGTCCTCGGTGAAGGAGCGATTCGGTTATTTTTGGAAAAATCATTTCAATACCATCGGCCTTAACGGCGTCAACGAAGCTTGTAAAAATCTTTTGGGAGAAGATATTACCGGTCCGGAAGGCCATAAATTCGCCACGCAGATACTTGATTTCATGAGAGAGCGAATTCATCAGTATCAATTGGGCGGTTCGGATTTGTACAATCTGGAAGCCACGCCGGCCGAGGGCACGTCGTATCGGTTCGCCAAAATCGACAAAGAAAAATATCCGAACATCATTTGCGCCAATGAAAAAGATTATTGCGAAAAAGGCGCTGAGCCTTATTACACCAATTCCACCCAGTTGCCCGTGGATTACACGGAAGACATGTTGGAAGCGTTGAAAATTCAAGATGATCTGCAGACCAGATATACGGGCGGCACGGTTTTTCACGGATTTATAGGTGAGCGAATGCCGTCGATTGAAGCCACGAAAAATTTGGTGAAAAAAATCGCGGAGACATTTCATTTGCCGTATTTCACCATCACGCCGACATTCAGCGTCTGCCCCCAGCACGGCTATTTGTCAGGGGAACATGAGTATTGTCCGAAGTGCGATGAAGAAATGGGCTATTTGGAAAGTCCGTTGATCGATTGGAGCGGTGAAAAAAAAGCTGAAAAAACGGAAAATTAATAATTTAAATAAAAAATAATTAAAATAAAAATATGGCTTCACAAAAGCTCGAGAGAACGAAATGTGAAATTTATACTCGCGTGGTCGGGTATCTTAGCCCGGTGCAACGTTGGAACAAAGGTAAAAAAGCGGAGTTTGCCGATAGAAAAATGTACGACGCGACATTGTCAAAATAGCGGGGAGTCCCGTTACCATGAGCCTGTCAGGCTCCAATGGATTTAAGGCCGCGGCAAGCGGTCTTAAGTTTTTCATAGAGATATGATGAAAATCGGCGGCATGCAAACCTTAACCTTAATTGATTACCCCGGCGCGGTGGCGGCGACGATTTTTTTGCTGGGTTGCAATCTGCGTTGTCATTTCTGCCACAATCCCGAGCTGGTCTTGGGCGATGAGGCCGCTGAAAAACTCAATGCCAAAGAAATTTTCGATTTTTTGCAAAGCCGGCGCGAGTTTTTGGAAGGAGTCTGCATTACTGGCGGCGAGCCGACCATATGGCGGGATCTGCCGGATTTTATCGATAAAATAAAAGAAATGGGTTTTAAGGTGAAACTCGACACCAATGGCACGAATTACAAAATGCTCGGCGATTTGATCAATCAAAAGAAAATCGATTACGTGGCCATGGATATCAAGGCGCCGTGGGACAAATACGAACAGGTCGTCGGGCGCAAAGTAAACATTGTTCAAATTAAAAAAAGCGCGCATTTATTGTTATCCGGCAGTGTGGATTATGAGTTTCGCAGTACGGTTTTGCCGGTCTTGCACAAGAAAGAAGACTTGATCGCCATGGCTCGGCAGATCAAAGGAGCCAAGCGTTACTATTTACAACAATTCAAACCATTTGCTAAAATGGTAGATAAGGAATACAAAAACGCGGTGTCATACAAAAGCGTTGATTTGCAAAAAATAAAAAATCAAATAAAACAGTGGTTTGAAGTTTGTCAGATCAGAGAAAATTTATAACATACGGCGTAAAATAAAATTTATGGAGGGTAAAAACAATAAAAATTTGGAGCAAGAAATGCTGCAGATAAAGTCCATGGTTAAGCAAAATACGGAGTATACCAGAAAAGCGTTGGAATTGGCGGAAAAGACGCAGAAGTATGTTTTGTGGATTAAAATTATAAATTTAATAAAACTTTTGATCATTCTTCTTCCGATTATTTTGGCTTTGATTTATCTGCCGTCGTTTTTGAGAGAGTTTTTCGAACAATACAAAGAGTTGTTCGGGGCCGGCGGAATTTTTTACGACAAGCTGATTCGATAAGAAAAAGACCGCCGACATGTTTGGCGGTTTTTGAATATTACGAATCTCTACTTCCGATAGGACAAGCTAGGTTTAGGTTTATCTGTTTTGGTTACGAATTACTAAAGCTGTTTAGCTTGCCTTGGCCTGGAAATTACGAATCTCTACTTCCGATAGGACAAGCTATGTTTAGGTTTAACTGTTTTAGTTACGAATTACTAAAGCTGTTTAGCTTGCCTTGGCCTAGAAAATCGCGAATATCTATTTAAATTAGGACAAGCTAGGTTTAGGCCTTGTTTGTTTTGTTACAAATACAGAATTCCAAATAGCTTAGCTTGGCGATGAAAGCTACGAATAATCTTTTTATTAAGGAAAAAATTACGATGAGCGGAGAGACAAGCTCTCCGCTGGATAAAAAAATAGGCAATCTTTCTACAAACCCAGCAGAGAGCTTGTCTCTCTGCTCATCAATATTTATGGCCAAGATTTTTCAGCGCTTGTTTTGGCAATGATCAAAAAAATCCCGGTCGGCCGCGAGACCACTTACAAAATTTTGGCCAAAGCCTGCGGCCGGTCCAAAGCGTGCCGAGCGGTCAGCCGGATTTTAAACGCCAACAATTATTCTTTTCTATCCCGCGTTTCCAAAAAGGACATAATTCCTTGTCACCGAGTGATTTGTTCAAACGGGCGTTTGGGCGGACCTGCCTGCCGGCAGGTTCTCGAAAGGAATCAAAAACAAGATTGTATTATTAAAAGCGGCTGGCGTATTGGCCACCTACAACCTACCAGCTAATAAGCCACAAGCTGCTATTAACAATTAAATTTGAATTTATGACGGAAAAGAAAACATACTCGAAAAAGTTCATCGTCATCGCGATTATCATCAGTTTGTTTTTCGGCAGCGCGGTGGGCGCGTTTTTGGGTTTTGCGGGCGCGATTTGGGGCTCGCGTTTGGCCGGGCCGTATTTGATGAAAACGACTTGGGGTTCCGAGTTGTTGAATAAAAATAAAAATTTGACTTTGCAAATCAACGAGGATTCGGAAACGATAAAGGTCGCCAAAGACGTGGCGCCATCCGTGGTCAGCATTGTGATTTCCAAAGAGCTGGATAATTATTACAATGCCACCGGCCCGTTTGATTTTTTCTTCGATAATTTTTTCAATGGCAACAACCGAATGATCGATCCCAATGAACCGAAAGTCAAACAGACGATCGGCGGCGGCACGGGCTTTATCATTTCAAGCGATGGATTGATTTTAACCAACAGGCATGTGGTCGCGGACGACGGAGCCACCTACACCGTTATTTTAAGCGACGGTTCGGAACATGAAGCGACCGTTTTGGGCAGAGATTCGCTGAACGATATCGCCGTGATTAAAATAGACGCGGACAATTTGCCCGAAGTGGAATTGGGTGATTCGGATAATCTGGAAATAGGGCAGACCGTGCTGGCTATCGGCAACGCTTTGGCCGAATACAGCAACACCGTGACCAAAGGCGTGATTTCCGGCATCAATCGCGAAGTCACGGCCGGCGATGGCCGCGGACAATCCGAATTGATTAAAGAAGCGATTCAGACGGACGCGGCCATCAATCCGGGCAATTCCGGCGGCCCGCTGCTGAATTTATACGGCCAAGTGATCGGTATAAACACGGCCATTGACAGTCAAGGCCAGTCCGTGGGATTTTCAATTCCCATCAACGCGGTCAAGAGCGTTATTGAAAGTGTCAGACAATATGGTAGAATAGTAAGGCCATGGCTTGGAGTGCGCTATGTTCAGCTCGATCAGGCCATTTCAAAGGCAAATAGCTTAAATTACGACTATGGCGCCTTGATCGCGCCCGGTCAAAATACGGCTGATTTGGCCGTGGCGCCGGGCAGTCCGGCCGATAAGGCGGGCTTGGTGGAAAATGACATTATTTTGGAACTTAACGGCCAAAAATTGGACGCGGATCATGTTTTGGCGATTGAGTTGTCAAAATACTCTCCAAGCGATAGGATTACCTTAAAGATATTTCACAAAGGCGAAGAAAAAGATGTTAAAATACAGCTTGAAGAACGAAAAGAATAATAATTATGGAAAAAAGTTGGTCGGCCAAAATTGAAGAATTGAAAGAAGTTTTGAAAGCCGATGAGTTGGCGATTGGAAAAAAACAGCTGGAGGAGCAAATGTCTTCTCCGGCGTTTTGGATTGATCGGGAAAAAGCGGCGCAGGTTTCCAAGAAAGCCAGCTTTATTACAGAGACTTTGGATAAAATAGCTGAATTGGAAAAATTGGCCGAGAGTTCGGCGAATACCGGCCGAATTGAAGAATTATATGAAGAACTTCGTTTGCAAGCTTTGTTCTCCGGCAAATATGATCGAAACAACGCATTGCTGAGCATTTACGCGGGCGCCGGCGGCACTGACGCGCAAGACTGGGCGGAAATGCTGCTTCGCATGTATTTGCGCTACGCGGAATCGAAAAATTGGAAAACCGAAATTATTGAAATTTCTCCCGGTCAAGAAGCGGGCATAAAATACGCCACGATTTTGATCGAAGGTCCGCTGGCTTACGGTCATTTGAAAGCCGAGCGAGGCGTGCATCGCCTGGTGAGAATCTCTCCGTTTGACGCGGAAAAAATGCGTCACACCTCTTTTGCCATGGCGCAAGTGATGCCGGAGTTGGAAGACGACGCTGACATTGATATTGATGAAAAGGATTTGAGAATCGATACTTTTAAATCCGGCGGCCATGGCGGACAAGGTGTCAATACCACGGATTCGGCCGTTCGCATCACTCATTTGCCGACCGGCATTGTGGCCGCTTGTCAAAATGAAAGATCTCAAGCGCAAAACAAAGAAACCGCGTTTAAAATTTTGAAATCCAAATTGAAACGATATTTCGAAGCGGAAAAAGAAGACGAGAAAAAAGAAATCAGAGGAGAATTCACGGACGCTTCTTGGGGAAATCAGATCCGCTCTTATGTTTTGCATCCGTATCATCAGGTAAAAGATCATCGCACCGGTTTTACCGTGGAAGACACGGATAAAGTGCTTGATGGGGATTTGGATGGGTTTATTTTTGAAGAATTGAAGGACATGTAGCATTGTTACGAATTACAATCATCTAGTGGGCCGATTAATATATGTTACAAATTACATTCATCCATGGCTTTATGTTTGAGAATCTTGTAATATGTAACAAATAACATAGAAGCTAAATAGAATCTTGTAATTCGTAACAAATAACCTAAAAGCCAAACAGTCGATTGTAATTCGTAACAGATAACCTAGAAGCTAAATAGAATTTTGTAATTCGTAACAATATGAATAATATTGAAAAAATAGTCGTCATCTCCATCTTAACCGTTTCCGCCGCCGCGATCGGCGCCAGCGTTTATTTTTGGCGGGACTCGAGAATAGCCGAATCCAATGCTCGGCAAGAGCGATCAACGATGTTGGAAAGCTTGTCGAATGAGGAGTGATATTATGAAGCCGGGATTGAGGTTGAGGTGTAGAAGATGGAAATTATTTTTGTCATTTCGACCGACGACGATAGGAGGAGCGGAGAAATCTGCTTAAAAGGAGATAGCAGATCTCTCCACTTCGTCATCCTTCGCTAACGCTTCGGACGACTTCCTGCCTGCCGGTCTTCGACTCCCGTTCGGCCACGAGCTCACGGCCGAGTGGCGAGCTCAGACTCGAGGAGCAGGCAGGCGGTCGAGATGACAACTTCTTTTTACTAATTACCATTTACTGATTTCTGTTTACATGCAAATAAACGAAAAATCCATAAAATTATTTTTAGCGTCACTGGTGATTTTCGCCCTGGCTCTTGAAGCCGGGCTGTTTTCGTTTTCCGCGGGCGCGACCCGGCCTTTGCCGGAGATTCGGTTCGTTGATTCTTGGTTTAACGGCGCTTTGATAAAGCTCTCCAGCCATGACGTTTTGGCGCAAAGTTTTTATTTGCGGGAAAGCTCCGAGATTTTGGATGAAGTAAGCGACTTCGCTGAAAACAACGCCGAAGCCAGCGCGATTTTTGTCGGCGACATCATGTTGTCTCGAACGGTCAATGACAAAATGAAAGCTTACGATAATTATTTTTATCCTTTTGAAAAATTGAGTGGATTTTTGAATGAAGCGGATATCACTTTCGGCAATTTGGAATCGCCGATTTATTCGGGCAAATACGTGCCGCAAGGAAGTTTCAGCTTTGACGCGGATCCGAAAGTCGCCGAAAGTTTGGAAAATGCCGGCTTTGACGTGTTGTCCTTGGCCAACAATCACGCGGCCAACGCGGGCGACGCGGGTTTTAAAAAAACATTTGAAGTGTTAAATCAAAACAATATCAAATATGTCGGCGCCGGAGAAAATCTAGAGGCCGTGGACAATCAGGGCGCGGTGTTTGAAGTCAATGGCATTAGAATCGTTTTTTTGGCGTACGCTTACGGTTCATCGACCGCGAGTTCGACGCGTCCGGGCGCGGCTCCCATGAATATCGAGCAGATGAAAAAAGACGTGGTTCGTTTGAAAAAAGATGTTGATCAGGTTTTCGTTTCCATGCATGCCGGCGTCGAATACACGGAAAAAATATCGAACGAGCAGCGAAGTTTCGCGCAGGCCGCCATTGACGCGGGCGCGACCTTGGTTGTCGGCCATCATCCGCACGTTGTTCAAAAAATAGAAAAATACAAAGACGGCTATATCATGTTCAGTCTGGGTAATTTCATTTTCGATCAAATGTGGTCGGCCGATACGACTCGCGGTTTGGCCGTTAAAGCGTATTTTAACAAAAATAAAATTTCCCGCTTGGAATATTATCCGTTAAAAATTTACGATTTCGCGCAGCCGCAAGCGGCGCCGGATATTGATCGAGACAATGTTTTGGCCAGAATGGCTTTTGATTTCGATGAGTCCGTTTGGCTGAGCGTCGAGGGAGATGAAATAAAAATAAAGCCAACCGCACTCAGCGTTTTTGAAGAAAAAAATGAAAATTTGCTTTCGGCGGATATCAATCAAAACGGCGCGACAGAATATTTTTATTTGAAAAACAACAAAGCCTATATTGTCGAAGACAACGCTTTGAGCTGGCAAAGCTTCGCGGATTGGCGAGTTAACAAAATATTTTTGGCCGACTCAAACAATGACGGTCAAACCGATTTTAATTTGTTAATCGATGACGAGAGTGGTTCTCGTTGGCTGATTTACGGCTGGCGAGAGGGGAGCTGGCAGCCGTATTGGAATTCCGGACCGCTGGAAAAAGGGCTTTCGGACTTATTGGCCAGGTCGGCCTGATTAAATTTAATTTTATGAAAAACAAAGTACTGACGCTATTATCGAAGTATCATCTTTCTCCAAAAAAGTTTTTGGGACAGAATTTTTTAATTGATGATCAAGTTTTGGCGAAAATAATTTCCGCGGCGAAAATCACTACTCAGGACAATATTTTCGAAGTCGGCCCGGGCTTGGGCTTTTTAACTCGTGAATTATTGAAAAAAGCCAAAAGAGTGGTGGCCGTGGAGATCGACCCAAGTCTTTTTTTCCTTTTGAAAAAAGAATTTTTCGGCCAAAAGAAGCTGGAGCTGATCAAAGAAGATGTTTTGAAATTCGATTATCATAGGTTGAAAAATAATTTTAGCGGCGAAAGCTATAAAGTCGTGGCCAATTTGCCGTATCAAATCACTTCCCATTTTTTAAGAAATTATTTGACCGCTGATTTTCCGCCGGAGGAAATGATTCTGATGGTTCAGCTGGAAGTGGCCAAAAGAATCTGCGCCAAAGTCGGCGATCACAGTTTATTGTCCATTTCCGCGCAATTTTACAGCCGGCCGGAAATAATCGAGATGGTGCCTCCGTTCGCTTTTTTCCCCAAACCCAAAGTCTCGAGCGCCATTATCAAATTCGCCGAGATAGGCAAAGATAAGCCGAAAGTCGATGAGAAAATGTTTTTCAGAATGGTTCGAGTGGGCTTTTCTTCGAAGAGAAAACAGCTGCGCAATAATTTTGTTAGCGGATTTCAAGCGGAAAAAACGTTAATCGCTCAAATAATCGAAAAAGTCGGTCAAAAGCCGGAGGCAAGGGCGCAAGAATTGGAAATGGGCGATTGGGTGGCCTTGTATAAAGAATTGATTAAGGCGAAGCTGTTAAAATAGGCTATGGGGAGCAATGTCATTGTCAGTTAGGAAAAGATCTCTCCACTGCGCTACGCTCCGGTCGAGATGACAACTTTTTTTAGGCTAAGGCAAGCTAATTTGTAACTATTTGTAATAAAATCGAAAAGGCCAAAACCAAGGATAGCTTAATAGCGGCAGTCATTTGTAACATCAGTTTTTATCGCCAAGCCAAGCTATTTGGAAGCCCATATTTGTAACAAAACAAACAAGGCCTAAACCTAGCTTGTCCTCATAGCAGCAGTTATTCGTAACGTCAGTTTTTATCGCCAAGCTAAGCTATTTTGAAGCCCATATTTGTAACAAAACAGACAAGGCCTAAACCTAGCTCGTCCTCATAGCAGCAGTTATTCGTAACGTCAGTTTTTATCGCCAAGCTAAGCTATTTTGAAGCCCATATTTGTAACAAAACAAACAAGGCCTAAACCTAGCTTGTCCTAATAGCGGCAGTCATTTGTAACATCAGTTTTTATCGCCAAGCTAAGCTATTTTGAAGCCCATATTTGTAACAAAACAGACAAGGCCAAAACCTAGCTTGTCCTTATAGCCGTAGTTATTTGTAACGTAGTGGATAAGTCCGCTATTTTTTGTTTAGATCAGACGATATTTTATGTTATAATAAAGATAATCCGAATGACCCGAATTCTCTGTTCGGAGGATTTGGATTATATTTATGGATTTGAACTATCGGGAATTTGAAAATCCTTCGGAAAATATTGAAATTCCGGCGGAAGAATCTCATCGATTGGACAAGCAACAAAAAATATCGATCGCGGCCATTTCGCTGATCGGTGTTGGCGTGCTGGTTTTCGGTTTTTGGAGATTCAACGGCTCGATCGGCGTGCCTTTTCCGAAACTGGGCAATGAAAGCAACGCTCAGGTCGCGGCCACCGAAGGCTTGCGAGACGACACGCTCAAGAATTTGGATACCGACAATGACGGTTTAAACGATTATGACGAAAGTTACGTATATTTGACCAGTCCGTATTTGGAAGATTCGGACAGCGACGGATACAGTGATCAAGCGGAAATACAAAACGGGTATGATCCCAATTGTCCGGCCGGCGAAAATTGTTTCAGCGACCTTGCGGGCGAAAGCGAACAGCAAACAGGGGAACCGGTAGCCGTTCAAAATACTCAGATTCCGGAAATAGACCCCATCGCTTTGCGCGCCCAACTTTTGTCTTTGGGGGTTATAGATGAAGCGACTTTGAACGGCATTGACGATGAAACTTTGATTCAAGTTTACAAAGAACTCGGCGTAACCGAAGGGACGACCGGCAATATATTTGACGCTGCCGAAGCTGAACTTTCAAATCCCGCGGCCGTATCGATTGAAGAGATTAAAGAAATGTTGCGAGAAGGCGGGCTGGAAGAAGATATTATCAATTCAGTGGATGACTCCACTTTGATGGATTTGTACAATGAGGCTTTGAAGGCGGTTGAAGAAGGACAGTAATGTTACGAAGTACAAGATTCTAAGGCATATAGCTATAATAGATGAATGTAATTCCTGCCTGCTCCTCGAGTCTGAGCTCGCCACTCGGCCGTGAGCTCGTGGCCGAACGTGAGTCGAAGACCGGCAGGCAGGCGTAACAGATAACCTGAAAGCCAAATAGTCGATTGTAATACGTAACAAATAACCTGAAAGTTTAATAGTCGATTGTAATACGTAACAGATAACCTGAAAGCTTAATAGTCGATTGTAATACGTAACAGATAACCTGAAAGTTTAATAGTCGATTGTAATACGTAACAAATAACCTGAAAGCTTAATAGAATATTGTAATTCGTAACATTCCAAGTCCCGGTAAATTTCTATGGATTCTTTGAGAAAAAAAACAAAAATTTTGATTTTGAGCGCGATAATGATTTTTATATTTTCCCAAATAGGTTTTTGGGGTATTTTTGTAAAAGAGGGCAGAACGCAAGGCGTGGTTTCGGTTCCGGCCGTGGAAGCGGGGCTTGGCACCAGAATCGCGCAGGCGATTGATGAGAAAGTCACGGCTTTGACCAATGTCAACGTGGAAAAAGTCTTGGATAGATTATTCAAATCATTGGTGCGCACCGCGTCAGTGCAGTTGAAAAACACTTTGGTGCAAATCGCGCAGAACGCGGCCAATAACGCGGTTGATTATTTGGCCACGGGCAATTGGGGCCAGCGTCCCATGTTCGAGCAGAGAACTTTCGCGAAATACAAAGACGACGTGGTTAGTTCCGTCATCAATGAAACGCTTGATTCTTTGTCGGGTGAACTTTGGAAAAATTTGAATTTCGATATTTGCGATCCCGATTTCGAGGTGAAGATGCTGATTCAAAAAGACATAGCCAATCAAAAATGCAAACCCGGCCAAAAATGTCCGGGCAAGACCGGCCCGCGTTGCAATTATAAAGCCATTTCCGGCAATTGGGACGATTTCATTTCCCAGGTTCAAAACACCGCCGGCGACGCGCTCGACGCGACTTACGCCGCTTTGGGAGCGGTATCTTTGAATTACAATCCGGGAGAAAACGATTTCGGAGCGTTCATGAAAATAAGAGATGATGTTTTAAGCGCGGCGGCCGACGAGTACGCGGCGCAAAAAGATGACAGAATGATCACCACGGAAATCGAGTCGCCGAAGTCATTGGTTGACCGCGTGGTATTGACGCCGAAGAGCACTTTGCAAAAAACGACCGAAGGCAGTTTGGAAAAAGCGCAGGCAGCGCAAACGGACGAATTGAAAGCGGCCGGCGATGTGATTACCGAAATTCCGGAAGCGGTTTTATCCGTGTTTATTTCCAAGTCATTCGCCAAGAGAATGGCGACGGCTTTATTTAAGCGCGTCTTGACCGGTTTGGTGAAAAAATCGGAAAGCTATAATCCCCAGCAGCAAGTTTACGAATATCAAAAATCTTCGGAAAAAGTTTCCAAAGAAGTTTTGTCCGTCGGCGTCGATTTTTCTTATGAACCGCGAGATATCAGCACGGTCGATCAATTCGTGAATTGTCCGCAGGAAAGCACTCCGGGCATTCCGAGGGGAGTCAGCGATTGCGTGATGGATCTGAATTTCGCCGAAGCGGTCAAGAGAGCGGACACGGACACGCCGCTCACGGTGGCGGAAGCCGTTGAGCAGGGATTGCTTAAAGGCAGCAAACCTTTTTACGGACCCGGCGATGAAGAAAACACCAATGTCAGTTGTTACAAAGAAGGTTATTGCTACAATAATTTGAAAAAATTGCGCGCGGCTCGCATTTTGCCGATCGGCTGGGAAATCGCGGCGGAAAAAACAGCCGATTACGGCAATCAAACTCTTAACGAGCTGATGGCCGCGTTCGACGAGCCGAACTCGCCTTGGTATCGATTGGTCGACCCGAATTGGGTTTTGAAAGAGCCTTTGACTCAATGCCGCGCCGAGGTCAGCGGACCGGATTTGATCGGCAGCGGCACATCCACTCGTTCGGACGTGTGCGCGGATTATCGCACTTGCGTTGACGAGACGCCGGGCGGAGAATGTCTCGGCGGCTATGGTTATTGCGCGGAAGAAAAAAGAACTTGGCGCCTCGAAGGCGACACTTGCGAGGCTCAGTTCGCTGATTGCGCCACTTTGCAGGACAGAAACGGCGGCAAGCAAAGCTGGATTTTAAATACTTTGGATCCTTTGGGTTGCAGTCCGTCCAGCGTGGGTTGCAAACAATACAGTCTGTGGAAGGATGCCGGTTCCTGGGTCGCGTCCACTTTGTCCGAGCATGTCGCGGCCGATTATTCGAGCTGGATATTTTTGAATAAAAATTCGGAAAACGACACTTGCGCGCCATCGAGCGAAGGTTGCTCCAGATTTATCAACACCTCTCCGGAAATCGGCACCAATTTGATTAAAAATTCGAGTTTTGAAGATACTTTTTCCGTTTTGAACGGCACGAGTGTTTATGAGTGGCAAAGCGATGAGGTTCTCGGAGTTATTGGAGTTTTTCCGGTATCAACGGAAGTAAGCAACAGCGGCAACAACAGCGCTTTCGTAAAAAAAGATGATTCTGTTCCCGGACAGCCGCCGAAGTATACTCCAATTTATACCAGCAGCAACGGCTTTACCGGTTCGGCGATCAACGTGGTGGAAAAAGATTATTACCGTTATTATATTTTGAACTCTTTCGCCAATAAAGTCGCCACTGAAACCGAACTGATTTGCTCTTTGCAAGTGACTTCGAGCGCTACCGTGGGCTCCACGACTTCGTGGACGACTTTGGAATCGTTCAATTCTTCGGCCACGGCTTCTCAAACGGTTTCCGGAATTTGGAACAGGTATTACTGGTTGTTTAGAATGGAGCCGGAAATCGGTGGAGACGCGATCAAAAACATGAGAGTGAATTGCCACGCGCGGGGAGGAGACGCATACTTCGATGATTTGCAACTCGAAGAAGTTTTGGATCCGACCAGCGCGGCCGCTTACACTCCGTACGGCGCGACCAACGCGGTGTATTTGAAAAAAGCTCCGGATTATTACAATTGCTATGACGGCAATCCCAACACCAGCCATGCCAATTGCGCCAATTTCGCGCACATGTGCGAGGCGCAAGATGTCGGTTGCGAAACATTCACGCCGACCGACGGCGGCGACGCGGTCAATTCCGTGGTGGGCAGGGAAAATTATTGTCCGGCCGAATGCAACGGTTATCAAACTTTTTACCAAGAGGGGACATTCTTTGAACCGGATAAATTCCCCGTATATTTCATTCCGTCCACCGCGACTTCATGTTCCGCGGAAAATGTCGGTTGCCAAGCGTACACCAATTTGGACGCTTTGGCGTCAGGCGCGGAATCCGTTTATTATTTCAAATCCATCAAACAATGCTCCAAACCCGATGACGTCAAATGCGCGGTTTTTTACACTTGGACCGGTTCGGACGTGTCCGGTTATCAAATACAAAATCACAGCTTGGTCGATGCCAAGAAAGACGGCCAGCCTGACATGACCATTCAAGCGACCCAAGATTGCGATGAAGCCGAATACAACGCTCAAACCAATCCCGATTGCCGTCAGTTTTACGGCGCCAGCCAAGCCGGCGCCACCATTATTTCGTATCATTTGATATCGAAAACCATCACTTGTTCGGAGGATTGCCATCCGTTCAGATTGGACGTGGATTACGAAGTTGACGCCAGAGACGAAGCGCAAACGCAGTGCTCGGGCACGGGCGGGACCTGGGATTCTTTAACCAATCGCTGTATTTACAATATAATTCCTTCCGAAGCCATCTCTTGCCCGACTCAAGAAGCGGGTTGCCGAGAATATCGGGGCAACGTGGCCGGCGACATTCAAGTTCTGCTCAATCAGGATTTTGAAGGAACCAATTTCGACAGCGCCGATTGGAGCGGAGCGGGCTCGTTGTCTTCGGAGGCTTTGAATCTGAGCGGCCATTCGTTTAATGTAACCAAAAATTCTTTTACCCAACAGACGGTGCGCTATGAAGTTGTCTCATCGACCGATGAGCCGGTTTACACGCTGGAGCCGGGCAGTCGCTACACCTTGTCTTTTTGGCTGAAACCAAATACAGCTGACGTTGATAATGATCAGGTCAATTCTTTGCAGGATTTGCTGGATTATGAAGTGGCCATCGGCGTCGGCAACACCACAGTCAGAACAAGTTTGGAAAGCCTGGACTGGCAATCCTACGGCATTATTATTGATCCGACCGCGCCGATAGATTTGTATCAAATGACTTTTGAAAACGCGGTCAAACCAAAGCAACCGAATCCGGGCACGATGGGGTATTATATCGACAACATTAAAGTGACGAAAATTCAGGATGTGGAATATTTGATCAAGAATTCATGGTCCACCCCGCAGTCTTGCGATTTGCGTTTGGATACGATTGATGAAAGTCTGCCGCAAGCCATGCTCGGTTGCCGCGAATATCGAGATCGCGCGGGCAATTTGAATTATTTGCGCTCGTTCAATAATTTTTGCGACAGTTCGGTCGTGGGTTGCCGGTCTTTGATCGACACGAAAAATTCAGCCACTTATCAATCCAAGATTTACAATAAAGAAGGCCTTGATCTTTGCGCTGACTCGGTGGTGAGAAGTATTGAGGTTAAGCGCACTGTTTCCGGAGACATTTGCAAAAATCGCATGGTTAATATGCTTTGCGATACGCAATCTTGCGCTGACGGCTATGAAACGGATGACAGCCAGCTTGAAAAAAATGTCTGTAATCAATTGCAAGCCGTGTCCAACATGGATGCGCAGTGGGAAGATGGCGTTGGGTGCGTGCCGTCGAGCTCGCTCGATTGGTATCAAGTCGCGGCCGATGATTACATTTATTTGGTCAATTCGCAGCAGTATCAATGTTCGGCTCAGGACAAAGGCTGTACCGCAGTGGGTCAGGCGCTGTTCAATACGGATGAAGCGATTGTCGATTGGGCGCAAACTTATTTGAAAATAGATCCGGATAATTTGGACAACAAGATTTGCAAAAATTCCGAATTGAATTGCGAGCAGTACGTTGATTCGAGTAAAAACGTTTATTATTTCAAAAACCCGGGCATTAAATACTGCGTGTATCAACCCGGGCCGTATGGCGACGCTTGGTATGAGGCGGGTTCGGATCCTCTCGTTTTATGCGATACGATTGACCTTTATGGAGACGGCAATAAAAAGGTTTTGCCTTATTATTACACGGGTTATGTGAACACTCCCTTGTACGGAGCCAGCGAGACTCTCGGCTGGTCGGCTCAATGCCCGAACAATCAAAACACTTGCGCCGCGTTCATTGATCCCGCGGACAAAGCCGATAATCCGATCGGCAAGACTTATTATTATAAAAACAACGACAAAATAGACCGCGATTCGTGCAATGGCGTGGTAAATCCGCTGGAAGGCTGCATGCTGTTTCAGGATATGTCCAAAGACGAGCTGTCCACTTGGAGCGCGGACGCCACGTATCTGGAAGCGTCCAGTTTGGGAAGGGGCGTTGACCCGATTGTCATCAAACCGGAAAAGCAAACCGATCTTCGTCGATTGATAGATGAGCACAGCAGCGAGGATTTATCGCAGGCCACTACGGTGGTAAAAGCTTCGGTGGCGCAGGGTTCGGGACAGAACATCAGCGGCTTGGTCGATATTTCGGAAAGATTCAATTCTTTCGAAGCCGGCCAATATGTCGCTTTGATCGATCATGACAATGATCCCAATACGGACGCTTACACCATGTTCAATGATTCCAATCAAGTGCTGAAAGTCGTTCAGGACAGGCAATGCTCTCGCTGGTACACTTGCATCGGACCGAGCATGGTTTGGGATGAGAACAAAAGCAATTGGACGCAAGTCTGCGAATACATCGGATTGTGCAGTCAATACGAACGCGAGGGCGGCGCCGCTTATTGCAGCAAAGTGGTGGTCGAAGGGGTGGAGGATTCTTCGCCGATGAGCCAAAAAGATTATTTCACGGCCGACGATTACATTAGCAGGCATTCTCTCAAATTCGACTTTTTGGATAAATATTACGATCTTTACACGCCCGAATACGCGGGTCTGGCCATTCCGGATTATTATCCGACGCAATTCATCAAGCCGGTCAATATCGAAAAGAACGTCAGCCAATTGACGGACGATTATTATATTTTGGCCGTGCCGGACGGGGTGGCTTGCTCCGAGGATACCGCCTGCGGCGCCAAAGGTTTGTGCGTGGGCGGCCAGTGTTATCAGCCGAAGAGCAATAAGGAAAATTTGAGGACTCAAGATATTACGAGTTTGCCGGATTCAAAGAGTTGCCGCGCTTATCCGCGCGAGAACACGCCGTTTCCGGCCAGCGCGGTTTTCAAAACCATTTCCAATATCGATGAAAAAGTCTCCGAAGAAAGATGGGAAAAATATCGTTATGCCGAATATTTCGGTTTTGATTTGCTCAATGACATGAACGAGACGGAAAGAAAAACCGATTACGGCTGTAATTACAAAGATTACACCTACGGCGGCAAGCGAGTGACAATTCATTTGCCTTTGTCCAAAGCCGCTCCGCAGAGAATTTGCGAAGACAGTCATTTGGAATGCGAATGCGCCACCGGCGAGGATTTGACCAAAGCGTATTGCACCAATTCGGATTGTCCGGGCGGAGATTCTTGTTTGAAACAAGATTTGAGCATCTCGACCATCTACGGTTGGGAAGGCTATTGTTTGGAAACAGATGAATCAATAGGTTTGTACAATGACGATAAAAGAAATCCGTGCTTGAGCTGGTATCCGCTTGATTTGGCGGCCGGTTTGTCGGATTATTTCAATCAATACGTCACGGCCGGCTACAACAGCGGGGACCAGCCTTTTTATTGCTTGACCGCGAGGCCGTATTTGCAGGAAAAGGCTTATTTTTCCGATGGCGGTTATCTGGGCGGCACTTATTCTTGGGGCGCGGCTGGCGATTATGGCAATTGCAACAGTCAAGGCACGGGAAACAAGGAAGTCTGGACCGTAAAAATGAGAGACATTATTGATGAAGCGGTTGATTCGCCGACCACGGACGCTCAAACTCCGGATGAAAAATTATTTGCCATCGCCGAGGAATTCGGCAACTTTTTCTCAAATTCGGAAGTTATTATAAATGGTTTTGACACTCCAACAGGTTCGATAGATCTTCACGTCGGCGGTGACAGACTCGAGGTGCATCGATCCTTGGTCAGTTATTATATTACGAACGTTGACGGCAATGAATCCAAGTCGTCTTGTCCGGAAGGGTATTTCCCGGTCTTTGCTCCCTGCGGAGCTTGGCAAGATTATCCGGGTTACGAATATTCCACCAGCAATGAGGAAAGATCGGGTGTCATCTGCGTGCCGTTCAATTCCGAAATTCAAATTTCTACGGACGAAGCCGCGAAATGGCAAAGTTCATATGGAATAAACAATATCATGGATTTAAATGGCGCCGAATGCAAACCTCATTTTACGCGCGGAGCGCAGTTGGTGGCCAAAAACGTCAGACAAGAATCCTCGTCGGGCAGTAATTCTTGGAACAACGCGTGTTTTGATAATTCCGCGTCGAACGGTATCACGGGTTTGTGTTCAGTCGCCAATGACACTCGGGTAGATACCGTTTACGACTTGGTCACAGCTGTCGATTTTGGTTTTAATGTCAGTTACCCAACTGCCGTTGCCAATCCCGGAGAGTTGGAAGATAGCGCTGAACCTTGGCCGAATTATTCGAATAAAAAAGAAACAATAACCAATTATTTGTTCCAGCTCAGCAGAAGTCAGATGGGCACAAATGGATATTTTTGGGATTTGAGAAACAAGACGGTAGTGCTGGATTCGGACAAAACCGCGCTTGATGAATATAAGGATGGGGTTAAGATAAACGAGATTTGGAACATAGCTGACGCCGAGCATGGCTGGCAAAATAAAAATTTTGATTTCCTTGTCCCGTTGTACAGATATTGCGTGCAAAAAACTCCGATCATCGATAATTATTTGGTTTTGGCCAATAGTCAAGCGAATGGTGCGTCCGGTCCGGTGGGCATAGCCGATTATATCGAGACTTATTTGCATGAATGGCAAGTCCCGTCAAATCAGACCGGTAATGCCATTACTTCGATAGAACGCCTGACCGAAGCCGCGGCCAAAGACGAGGTGTACTTGGCCGAAGGCAAGATGCTGTGCGATCAGTTGGGAGAATTCGAAGACAATTTCGGCAATGACAAGGCTTGGACCGATCAATTGTACAAATACCAAAACATGGATGTATATTCGAAGCAGATCAATGGCTTGTCTCCAAGCGATTCGGATTTTGCGTTCTACTACGGCACTTTGCCCGATCAATACGGGCAGGCTTTGGTGGACAGAAAAATGGATACGGAACAGTTCGTTGAAGTCTCCTCATGCTCTTATTCCGCGGCCGGACAGAACAATATCAAATCGTTGACTTATCTTCAGGTCGCGCCGCCATCAATGCAAACACCTTCTGGTCCGGGCACTGACGCTTATTGTGATCCGG